>JAHECO010000006.1 GCA_024641705.1 Candidatus Kryptoniota bacterium | reverse complement strand
AAAAGAGGAAGGTAAAGAATGTGTTCGACACCTTGCGCCGCCAGTAAGCGAAGCCCGATCCCGCCAGTACGGTCCTGGCTATTTGATTCGAGTCGTTCGCCAAATCAGCCACCTTGCGACCGCGTTTACGATCAGGGTAATTAGAAGTAAGATGAACGCTATAGCTATCAGCGCGGACAGATACGAAGAAGTAGTCGCTTCTGTAAATTCATTTGCTATCACGGCCGCCATCGAGTACCCGGGATCGAAGAGAGATTTGCTTATCTGCGGCGTATTACCAATCACCATCGTCACCGCCATTGTCTCACCCAGAGCTCTTGCGAGAGCGAGGATTATCGATCCGAATATTCCACTCTTGGCAAAAGGCAACGCGATTTTTTTCAGGACCTCCCAGCGTGTCGCGCCGAGCGCGTACATTCCCTCCTTCAACGGAACGGGTACCGTGCTGAGCACCTCGGTCGATACCGATATAATGAAAGGCACGATCATTATCGCGAGGATGATTGATGCCGTAAGAAATCCTATTCCGAGCGGATAGCCTTTGAAGATCGGCAGGAAGCCGAAGTTGTCCATCAGAAACGGTTCCACCGTGGTCGCCATTAAGGGCGAGAGTATGAATATCCCCCAGAGTCCGTATATGACGCTAGGGATACCCGCCAACAGTTCGACAAGCGGTTGGAGCATGCGTCTCACCCATTTGGGAGAGAGCTCGGCCAGAAAGATTGCGGTTCCGATACCGAGAGGTGTCGCGATCAGGAGAGAGAGAAAAGATGTAACCAGGGTTCCATAAATGAACGGCAGCGCTCCGAACACGCCGCTGACCGGGTCCCAGGTAGTCCCTTTGATGAAGTCCCAGAATCCCAGTTCGGCGAATGCCATGCGCGACGATGCATAGAGCTGCAGGCCGAGCCAGACCAGAAGCACAATCACGAGTACCGCAAAGAAACCTACTACCCCCTTGAAGACCGTGTCGGCATGGACAAAAGACTTTTTTTCGACTCTTATCGTCTCAGCGGGAACGCCAGCGGTGTCGAAGTCGACGGCCATGTAATAAAAGTAGCCAGAGGCATTTACTTGGAGGTTAATTTAATGTTAAGGAATTGTTAAGCGAATTTGACGCGCGGGTTAACTACGGGAGCCCCCATATTTTCCTGACGACCCATTCGACCGAGAGGAGCAGGAGCACCAGTGCGAGAAAAGGAAGTGCGGAAAGAAGCTCAAATCGCTTTCCGAGGCTGATTTCGACAGGTTTTTTCCATTCTGATTTCAGGTCAATGCCATGTCGCTCAAATTCCAGCGGGGTCAGGAACTTACCTCCGGATACCGCTGCCAGTTGTCTCATGAGCGGAGCGTTCATGGATGTCTGGATGAACTCCGTATTGAGCGGTTCAACGACTACCGTTCCGCTGTCCGCCCCCAGGAACGTGGTGCCGGATAAGGCCCTTGCATGGAAGACGTATTTCCCTTCCCCCAGTCCGGCAACCTGACCGGAATAACCGCCGTCGCCCGTTGAACTGAGCCGCACATCGGAGACATTGCGGCCCGATGCTTCATTCACTACGTTCACGTCTACATTCGCGTCGTTGACCGGCGAGCCGTTCTCGCCGACCAGAAGAGCGCTGAAGCTAACCGCTTCCGACGGGTCGTAAACATTCCTTCCCGTTTGGACGGTGAGCAGTTTCTGCTTGCCGCCGGAAATCAGGGTTCGCAGAAAGGTGGTAAGAAAATTCCTGAGGAAATCGCTCTGCAATCCGCTCAAGGAGCTCATAAGTTGAAGACGCCAGAGCCCATACGCCATAAAGGCCGCACTCCGGCCGGGCGGATCCACAATCAGCAGAGGAAGATCGATGCGCGCTCCGCTTATAACCGGAAATGCAAGTGTCGATGCGCCGGCGGACGGACGGCATTGTATTCTCCTGTAATACAGGGGCGGGAAAAGAGAAGAATTGGCGTTCAAAAGCGTGTAGACCGGCTGCAACGCTATCGGGATCTTGTCAGGGCTGGCGAGTGAGATGCCGACATGGAACTCCTCTGGCTGCAGATTCGTGATCACGAGCGGAAAACGCGGGAAGCCGGTCAGCCGGGAAGCAGAGACACGGTTGCCGGCAAGATATAGATATGGTACACCGGTCGATCCGAGCATGTTCTTTACATCACGGAGTGTGGCTGAAGACTGCTCGTTCGGAAAGTCGTAGAGGATCACCGCGTCATATTTGCCGGCCAGGATTCTTCCGGTGCCTTTCTCATTGAAGCTGTCTCCGGTCTTCTGCACCAGTACGCTCAAATCGAAATCCTCGCTTCCATCGATGTCCCTTCTCAGGAAGGCAACATCGGAAGAAGGTTCTCCAGCGATCAGAAGTACGTTATATTTGCCTTTCTTCACTTCAGCAGTAGCGGTTGCCGAGTTGTTTCTCCGGTTGAATTCGCCTTGAAGCGGCGGCACATATACTTTGAGCAAATGCGTACCCGGCGTGGACGGGGTATAACTGAAGGAAACCTCGAGATCGCCCTGTTGAGGGAGCGTCACGGATCTTGTATCGAATTCTCTTCCATCCTCGAGGAGGTGGATGTTCAGCTTCGTCCCACCAAATCCGTTCGAGCCGACAATTGCTTTGACGACGGTCCTCTTCCCGACGTACATGGAGGGGGCCGGAATCACCTGCTTGACGACGACATCACTCGGCTGCGTCGAATCTCCGACCCCGACCGTGTAAATGGGAAACGTCATAGCCCGGGCAGCGTCCACGGGGTTTCCTCCCGAGTTGTAGTCGCCATCCGAGATGAGAAGCGCAAATGCCGTCCTCTCTTCGCTCACCGCATTCGAAGCATATACGAGCGCGGACTCGATGTTCGTCGACGGCTGATCGTAATGAAGCGAGTCCAGGCCTCTTCGTGCTGCGACTTCCGCACCAAACAAAACCGACTTTACATCGAAGTACTTCCTGAGGCTCTCCAGACTTCCGCTTTTCAATATTTCGCTCACCACTTGCGGACGCGGGCTGGACCCGTCGGTCAGGGACATACTTCTCGAGTCATCGAGAAGAAGGAAGACGTCCCGTTTTTTCGATTCGAAGCGGATGAAATCGGTGACGAGGTTCAGCGCGGCAAGGAAAAGAAAGAAGAACGACGCCCCTCTCAACACGCCGAGAAATACCCGCCTCGGTCGGGATATTCCCTCAAGTCCCCTGTACATAAGGTATGATAGTCCGGCGGACAACGATGCCAGCAGGAGCAGCACATAGATCGGAATATCAAAGTGGATCTGGAAACTCATCTCAGGTAAAGCACCTTCAACACTTTCGAGTAGCCGTTGGCGACAATCCTGATGAAGTAAACGCCGCTGCTTGCGCGAGATCCGCTGTCGGTAGAACCGTTCCACGCAAGTTCTTCATAACCGGCCGGCAGACTTCCGCTGAAAAGTGACTTCACTTTCCTGCCCAGGACGTCGTAAACTTCCGCCTCCACGCGGGACGGTTCGTTCAGGATAAATGCGACGTGTGTTTGAACGGTGAAAGGATTTGGAAAACTGTTGTACAAATGGTAGCCTTCCGAGGCAATAATAGGCGTCAACTCCCACGCGGGAAGTTCAAACGGCTTCGTCGAGCCGTAATATGGCACATTGAGTTGTTTGCCGGCCGAGTCCACCATATCGAAATAGAAGTAGATAGTCCCGGTCGGCCTTTTGGGCGCCGGAGCGTGGAAAGCGTATTGGTTTAAGGTATCGGTGGTAAAGACGGAAGCCGTCGTGAACTTCATTCCGTCGGAAGAGTAGAATGCCCGGCTCAACGCCGGATCAATCCCCGATGTACTGAACGCCCTGATGGCCAAATAGGCCGACGAATCCCTCTGCCAGGCCGCATAGCTGTTCGAGCCCACAAACCCAATCTTTTTGACGGCGTCCCATGCGTCTGCAATACCCCATCCGTAGAAGTCGTTGGGGTAAGTGGACGTGTTGGTATCCCCAGGATTATGGTATTGGACTGCGGTGCTCTTCAGGAGATCGATAATCTGAATGGGCGTGTAGTTGGGCCGCACGGACAGGATAAGCGACGCAATGCCGGCCACTATCGGCGTGGCAAACGACGTCCCGCTCTCGTATGCGTACGTGTCCGGACCGGGCACCGTGGCAACGAAGTCACCGACGCCGTCGGCGACGAGGTCCGGCTTGATCCTTCCGTCGTTGGTCGGTCCCGTCGAGCTGAAATCGGCCAGCCGGCCCGTCAGGTCTACCGCGCCGACCGAGATAATGCTGTCCGCGTCGGCCGGCACATCCATGGTGGCGACTACGCCGTTCCCGTCGCCTTCGTTACCCATTGCCTGGACCACAACTACCCCCAGCTCAGCTGCCCTCGTAGCAGCCCTGCTCGCGATGGATTTTTTTCCGTTGAAATCTCCGCGCGAGAAGAAATACGACTCGGCCGAGTCTATTGCGCCGGACGAGTCTACGAAAATGTTGTACGCCACTGAAGATGACGCCACATCCACACCCCGTGACTCCATCCATTCCAGTCCTTCGACCCAGTTGTCTTCCTCCCACTTGTAATCGGTGACAGGCACGTACTCGGTCTTCGCAAGCATGAACGACGCCCCGTAGGATACCCCGACGATGTTGCCGGGAGAGTAGCCTCCGATTACCGATAGGGTCGATGTCCCGTGATTGTCCTGGTCGGCAGAATCCCCCGGCTGGTTTGCGGTGATCGAGTCGTTTTGTATGAAGTCGTGCTCCCCGACGATTCTGATGTTCTTCAGAGCTTCATGTGTTTCGTAACGGAAACCCGCGTCGAGCATTCCTATTATTATCCCGCCTCCATTTATCCCGAGCGATTGGACTTGAGGGATGCCGCTCAATTCGAGCTGCGTCAAAGAAGGGCCGTAGAACGCCGAATCGCCCGGCTGTTCCGACATCGATATCTTCAGGAGTCTCGGGGCAGAAAGAGGTGCGGGGCTCTTCGCCTTGATCCTGTCGGTGTACGCGACGATACGCTTGATGCCCGTGACGAACCCGAACCTTTCCACGCCGGCCAGGGCAGAGGAATCGCCGATGACCACCGCCGCATTGAACCATCTGCTCGTACCGACAACTCTAAGCCCGGCAGAGCGCAGGCTGTCCAGATAAGCGGCATATACCGGGAAATCGGAGGCCGAGACCACTTTTGATGCCGGGAGGACTCTTTCTCTTCTTTCGATCGCACGACGCGTGAGGACCCCGCTCTCAATCAGGTACTGCTCCGCGGACATGTTCCGCCCCGCACCGACAAACGAGTCGGCGCCCGGTTTATCCCTGAAGAAGACCCAATACTTCTGAGTGCCCGGCATCCGTATCTGACCGAGCGCAGAGGCACCGGCAAATACTGAAGATATTCCCACAAGCAGAAAGACGGACAGCAGCTTCACTTCTCAGATCTCAAGAAGTCGACGGACTATCTCCGGTGTATTCGTGTTTTCGGCTTCGGCATTGAAGTTCGTTATGATCCTGTGCCTGAGGACAGGAAGGGCGGTCCGTTTGACGTCATCTATGTCGGGACTCAGCCTGTCATCAAGCGCGGCGTTGGCCTTCGCGGCGAGGATAAGATACTGGGAAGCCCTCGGACCCGCTCCGTAGCTCACGTATTGCTTCACAAAGTCGGGCGCCTTCTCGTTCTGCGGGCGCGTCCGGTTCGCCAGGTCGACGGCATACTTCACGACAGAGTCCGCCACGGGCACACGTCTCACGAGATCTTGGAAGTAGATAATGTCCGCGCCGTCCATGACCTTGTTTACGGACGGAGTATGATGACCGGTCGTGGACTGAACGATTTCGACCTCCTCATCGAATGAAGGATAGTCCAGCCAGAGATTATACATAAACCTGTCGAGCTGTGCCTCCGGAAGAGGATACGTTCCTTCCTGCTCTATGGGGTTCTGTGTGGCCAGTACGAAGAACGGCTGCTCAAGTTGAAAAGTCTGGCCCGCAGCAGTGACCCGGTACTCCTGCATTGCTTCCAAAAGGGCACTCTGTGTCTTAGGCGGGGTCCTGTTGATTTCATCGGCAAGGATAATATTCCCAAAGAGCGGACCCTTCACGAACCTGAACGAGCGCTCACCCGTCGTGACGTTTTCCTCTATTATCTCCGTGCCAGTTATGTCGCTCGGCATCAGATCGGGAGTGAATTGGATCCTGCTGAACTTGAGGTGCAGCGCATCGGCCAGCGTCCTTACGAGAAGGGTCTTGGCCAATCCAGGCACACCGATGAGCAGGCAGTGCCCGCGTGACAGAACCGTGACGAAGATTTGTTTCACGATTTCTTCCTGACCTACTATCACCTTCGCGATTTCACCGCGAAGATCTACGAAGCTCTTGTTCAGGCGCGATATCCCCTCGACATCCGACGCCTGGTCCTTCCTTAAGGATTCCTGGCTCAATTCTCTGCTCCCGGTTTAGAGTTTGCGTTGCGTTGTCCGGCATGCGTCCCGTCGCCGGGCGACGAGATCTCCACTTCACCGAACTTGCCGAGCTTACCCGCAATTTCGCCTGCCGCGCCGCTCAGGACTATCGCTATGTTCTCAGGTTGTATGTACTTCCGCGCGACGGAGCGGATGTCCTTTGCCGTGACCTTCCTGATCTTCTCCCTGTACTCCCTGTAGTAATTCTTCGGCAGTCCGTAGAGCTCGATCGCGACTACGCGGCCCGCGACCTGCTGTGGAGTCTCCAGCTGGATCGGGAAAAGCCCTGTCAGATAATTCTTCACCATCGTCATTTCGTCCTTCGAAGGATTAGTGTCCCGTATCCTTCTGAGCTCGTTCAGGATCTGATCTATGGTCTCGGCGGTGACTTCATTCCTGACATCCGCCGACACTTCGAAAGTACCGGGAAGGATGCGCGCGTCGAACGAAGTCCTGCTGCCGTAAGTGTACCCATGCACCTCGCGCAGGTTCATGTTCATACGCGAGCTGAAGTAGCCGCCGAGCAGCGTGTTCATCACGAACAACTTGAGATAATCCGGATTGCTCCGCGCGACACCGAGATGACCCACCCTGAGAGCCGACTGCACAGCCCCCGGCTTATTCGCGACGTGAACCTTGCCGTCCAGGGAGACCTGGTCCGGCCGGGCAATCTCCACCGGCTTGTGTTTCCCTTTCCATTTGGAAAAGCTTTTCGACACGTATCTCTCTGCTTCTTTCGGGGTGATGTCCCCGGCAAAGACCATGAACGAATTGTCGGGAGTAAAGAAATCCTTGTGAAATAAGACGAAATCCCCGCGGCGCATCGCAGCGATAGACTCCTCAGTTCCTGCGACCGTCTGCCCGTACGGGTGCTCGCCGAAAACGACGGCGGCGAATCTTGTGTCGGCAAGGTAACCGGGATCGGCCTTCAATTGCTGGATAGAAGCGACACGCTGAGCTTTCACTCTTTTGATTTCCTGGGGCGGAAATGTGGGGGTGAGGATGACATCCTGGAGGACGTCGAACCCAACGGCCAGATGGGTCTTCAGGACCGACACGAAAAGCTGGCTTGCGTCCCATGACGCCGTATGTGAAAGAGCACCGCCCACGAAGTCGATCTCCTCGGCTATACGGGTCGCGCTCCGCCTCTTCGTCCCCTTCGTCAGAAGCTCGCATGTAATACTGCCGAGTCCCGGCAGCCTGCCGTCAAACGCCGCACCGCCTCTGGAAACAAATCCGACCGTAACTATAGGGAGCTGGTGATTCTCAACCACGAATATCTTGAAACCGTTGACGTACTTCTTCTCGAAATATTTCGGGAACGAAACTCTACCCGGACTTCCGGACTTAGGCGGCTTTGTCCTGTCGACCGTGGCTTTTCCTGATACTTTCATTCAACGCTCATTGAAATTGTAATCGTCCGTTTTGTCGAATTGAGGACTTAAAAAAGACATACTCATTTATGGTCCGAAGGGAAATAGTAAATCAGGATGCGCTTGCCGGCCTCAAGCAGTCTCGCGGAAGTCTTTTTCATCGATTCCCTGGTTACCGCAAGCTCACGTTCCACTTCCGAGTTTATCATTCCGGCGTCCTTGAATATGGTATGATAATGAGCCAGCGCGTCGGCGACGCCGCTGTTCGTAGACAATCGTCCGGCATATGAATACAACGTCGAGTTGCGCGCCTTCTGGAATTCATAGGACGTTACTGCCGAACACTTCAGCTTCTCGATCTCTTCGTCGAAGACTGTGAGCACCTCTTTCTCGGAATGCCCCGGCGCAATGAATGCCGAGAAAAGGAAGACGCTTGCCTTCTCCATTCCTTCAATCGAGACCTCGAATTCCGATACAGCCTGGAGGTCATATACAAGACGCTTGTACAGGCGGGAGCTGTTACCGTCCGAGAGGACCTTCGCGATGTGACTCAATTCGTAATACTCTTCCGAACCTTCCGGTGCGGCTTTGTAGGCGGCAAACACCGCAGGGGCAGGAACGTCTCCTCTAAGTACGGCTGTCGTTTCCCTGGTCAGCGGCTCATCCTCGAAGACGACAGCTTCGACCGGCGCGGAACCCGGCGGGATATCCGAGAAATATTTTCTCACCAGCCGTTCGGCCTCGCCTTCGTCGATGTCCCCGCTTATCGACAGGACGGCATTGTCGGGAACGTAGTATCTCTCGTAAAACCGGCGGACGTCATCCATCCCGGCTGCATCCAGGTCTTCCATCGAGCCTATCACAGGCCAGTGATACTGACCCGTCGGGAAGATCATTCCCTGGAGCGTCTCGGTGGTATCTCCGTAGGGGCGGTTGTCGACTCTCCATCTTTTCTCTTCCTTCACCACCTCGCGTTGGGTGTTGAGCGCCTCTTCGGTTGTGCCGAACTTGAGCATCCTGTCGCTTTCAAGCCAGAGTGCAAGTCCAAGCTGGTTTGACGGAAGCACCTCGTAATAGTTCGTGACATCCTCAGTCGTGTAGGCGTTGTTGTAACCACCCGCGAGAGAGACGTGCCTGTCGAATTCACCTTTCTTCACATGCTCAGACCCTTCGAACATCAGGTGTTCGAACAAATGCGCGAAGCCTGTCTTCCCTTTTCTCTCGTTCTTCGAACCGACGTGATAGCAAACGTTCACGGCGACAACGGGTACCGAAGCGTCCTTCCGCAAGATGACCGTCAGCCCGTTCTCAAGACGCAGCTGTTTGAAGCCGACTCTTACGGTGGCCACTTTACCTTCTTTTGAGGTCACAGCCTTGGCATTTCCGGCGGACATAACCGTCATGACGGCAGCCTCCGGCCGGTCGTAGAAAACAAAGCTCTGATAAATAGATGTCTATTGTTGTTTGTCATCCTTAGCAAGATAATAAACTACCACGGAGTCATCCCTATCGAGATACTTTTCCGCGACCTCCCGAATTTGAGCGGGCGTGACGGAAAGGAACCGTTCCATATAAGTATTTACGTCCCCGGCGTTGTCGAAGAAGGTGTGAAAATGTGCGAGGCTCTCAGCCCTTCCTATCGCTCTCGATAGTTGCCTGATCCAATCTGCGACGGGCCAATGATAAGGGTGAGTCCGGAAGGCGAGTGAGAAGATTCCCTCCCAGGATGTACCGTACGGCCGATTGTCGACTCGAAAACGTCTTTCTTCCTTCACGACCTCCCGCTGGTCGTTCAGGTTCTCCCGGCTTATGTCGAGGCTCGTCATTCGGTCCGACTCCAGCCACAATGCCAGCTCGAGATGGTTCGATGGAACTGTCTCAAAGTAATTGGTCCGATCCCAGGTAGTTGAACCGTTAAACGTTCCTCCTGCCTGCTCGATATACCTCATGTGTTCCGCCTTGCGCACGTGTGCCGAGCCCTGAAACATCATGTGTTCAAAAAGATGGGCAAAGCCGGTCCGGGACGGTTCCTCGTTCTTGCTTCCCACGTGATACCAGACATCCACTGCGACAACCGGCGAGTTTTTGTCGGGGCTCATAATGACATGAAGCCCGTTGCTATGTCGTACTCTGTGAACCTGATGGAAATCAAATCTGTCTCCGCGAGACCGATGCTGAAGGGTTGGATGGGAGCGCCCGGAAAATTCTTCGGGAAAAGGTTATGACCCCTCCGTTTTCAACTCATTGTCTTCCAATAGACCTGCTTCTTGAGCTGGTCGATCCATTTCGCGTAAGCGTTGTTCTGCTTCATGTTAAGTGCCATCTTCTCAAGACGGGAGTAGTTTTCGTTCAGGCTCACTTTGTGGGCCGGGATCCGGTCGCGGAGGTAAACTATGTGGTAGCCGTACGAGTTGCCGACATTCACTTTGACCGGCTTGCTGATTTCGCCGACCTTGAGATCGTTGACCGTTTTCAGGAATGAAGGCTCCAACTGGTCGATCGACACGGTACCGAGGTCCCCGCCCAGATCGCGAGTGTCCTTGTCTTCGGAGTACTCACGTGCGAGCACGGCGAAGCTCGCCCCATGCATTGCGTGCTCGCGCAGCGTATCGAGTACGGCGATGACGGAATCGTCGTCGGAAGTCAGATGCGGAATGGTAATCAGGATATGACGGGCGTGCACGAGGTCGCCGCGGCGCTCGATGAGCTGGATTATGTGGAAGCCGAACTGCGTCTCCACTATCCCGGAGATTTCGCCGGGCTTTAGCGCATAGACTGCGTGTTCAAACTCAGGGACAAACTGTCCGCGTTTGGCCCAACCGAGGTCGCCGCCGTCGGCTGCGCTTCCGGGATCCTGGGAGTACTTCTTCGCGAGCTCGGCGAAATCCGCACCATGTTTAAGGGAATCAAGCAGCGCCTCTGCCTTCGCATAGGCCTCTTCTCTCGCCTTGCCGCTCGGCTTCGGTATCATGAAGATGTGACTGATCGTCACCTCCTCCGGTACCTGCTGCAGGCTGTCTTTGTATTCCTCGTAAAATTGCCGGACCTCGAGCGGAGAGACCTTCAAATCACCGAACTTATCCTGCTTCTCCTTTTCGATTATGAGCTGCTTACGCATGTCGTCCCTGAATTCGCTCCGGATCTTGCTGATCGACATTCCGTACATCTGTTCGACTTTCTCCTGACTCCCTACCTGTTTGATCAGGTTCTGAATCCGGTTGTCGAGCTGCCTGTTTACCTCATCGTCGGTCACGGTGACGCTGTCGAGGATCGCCTGAGCCAGTATCAGTTTGTCGTCCACCATCGCGTCGAGTATCCTCTTCCGCAGTGCGGGGTCGTCGGGATTAAGCTTGTTCTGGTAAGCCACCAGCTGGACCTGGTAGTCCAGTTCGGATTTCAGGATGATTTCGTTCCCGACTACCGCGGCTATCTTGTCGAGGACAGGCTTGGCCTGGCTGTAGGCGGTCCCGGCAAACAAGACCAGCACGACAAATACTTCTCTTACTCTTCTCAATCTAATTACTCCTGACTGCTTGTATCTCTTATGGCAACGCTCGGATCGATCTCGAAATTTCCCAGCGCCCGGAGGGAATCCATCAGCTGACGGTACATCTTCTGCCGCCTTTCTATAGTAAGCCGTTGTCTGATCCTCGGAGAAGCATAACCGAGCGGCAGCGGCTCGCCGGGCTTGATCTTCGCCATTACCTGGACTATGTAGCTCAGGCTGTCCACCTGTATGGGAAAGGAGACTCTCCCGGGCTCGAGAGATTGGATGACGTTCCAGATCGCACTGTTGCTGTTAGAGGCAACCAGGTATACCGAGTCCCTGACGTCCATTATCGAGTAGGTGGGTATGTCGCTGAACACGGCAGCCCACTGCGTTCCCGAGACGAGCGCGTTGCGGAACGAGACTGCGAGGCTGCGCTTGTCGAAAGCCGCGTAGTTCACGTACGCAATGTCTTCGGTCGCCAGGAACTCGTTACGGTGGGTTTCGTAGAATTCCGAGATCTCCGCGGGCGGCAAATCCAGAGGCACATCATAAACCCTCTTGTTGAGGAGCATCGTTATCGCCAGTTGAGTCGAGAACTCGCCGACCCGCTGGTCGAACTCGCGCGAATCATCGAGTCCCATCTTGTGTGCCTCGTCGAAGAGAAGCCGCTCGTCCACCCAATGGGAAACATAGTTCCGGACCGCATACGCCGAGGTAGTGTCGACGTGTGCAGCTACGGTGCTCATGTACAGGTCGTTTCCCTTCACGGAGGCGAGGAACCTTCCCTTCTTCTCCTCCCTCGCACAACCGATAAAGATGAACACCATCAGGAGAGGAAGGCCGCTCCGCAGAAGATTATTCTTTCGCCACAAGCTCATGGAACGTCTTCTCATCGATCTTCACGCCGAATTCCTTCCTTAGACCCTCCAGCCATTCATTCTGCAGTTTCTTCGATTCATATTCCTGATAGTCCGACGAGACTTCAGCGCGCGCTTCCTCGAAGGTCTTCGGCTGAGGAGGCACGAAGCCGTTCACCTTTATTATGGAGAACTCTCCGTTGAAGCGGACGGGTCCGCTGAATTCGCCCACCTTCATCCCGAACGCCACGATCACCAACGAGTTTGTCGAGTCCGCAAATAGTCCCCAGTGGCCGGCTTTTTCCCTGAGGTCCTTGCCCGTGCAGAACCGGGAAGCGAGAGTGTCGAAGTCAGCTCCCCTGACCAGCAAGCCGTGAAGACTGTCCGCGAGAGCCATCGAGCCGACCTTGATCATGCTCAGGTCCACTCTTCTTGGCCACATGAACTTAGCCGGGTCTTTCTGGAAATACGGCTTCAGAACGCTGTCAGTGGCAACTATTCTGCTCCACACCCTGTTCTGCTCGATCTGGTAAATGAGGATGCCGTCTTCATATTTTTTTATAAGCGAATCAAATTCCGGGTAAGTTGGTGCTTTAGCCAACGCGTAGTGGGTCAGAACCATTTCGTTTCCGGCTTCATTGACCGCCTTTACGAAGTTCTCGGACGTTGCCGGCAGCCGGCTGAGTGTCTCGCTCGATTTCAGTTCCGAGATAACGGTATCGACCGTTGCAGAATCGTTGTCGAAAGTGAACAGCGTTGCATTCATCTCCGTTCCGCTCAGCAACGAATCGAAATCGGTTTCGGAGAACGGCTTTGAAGGGTCGAACTTCGCGCAGATCGCGTCAGCGAGTTTGTCGTTTACTTTGTACGTGTACCTGCTCTTCAGTTGATCCTCAAATTTCTCCAGATCCAGTTTGTACCCGCCGTTGAGATAGGTCGACCTCAGCCGATTCTTCTCCTGGTCGAATGGCGGTACCTGCTTGATGTCGGTAACCTTAATGATATGGTAACCGAATTGGGTTCTGACCGGTCCTGCCAACTCCCCGACCTTCAGATTGAACGCCGCCTCGTCGAACGGGCGCACCATCATTCCGCGCGAGAAGTATCCGAGGTCGCCTCCCCTCTTGGCTGAAACGGTGTCGGCTGAATTGTCCATCGCCAGCTTAGCGAAATCGACACCGGCTTTGGCAGAATCGAGTACCGCCATTGCCTTTTCGTATGCCTTAAGTGTATCCGCCGGTGTGTTGCCGACCGTACGGATGAGTATGTGACTGGCGCGGATGCTTTCGTAGCGGGGCCTTCTGTCCGTCAGTTTCAGGACAAGGTAGCCGTACGCAGTCCGAATTGGGACCGATCCGACCTCGCCCGGTTTGAGGGAGTAGAGCATGTTTTCGAATTCCTCGCCTCCGACGTACTGCAGATAGTTACCGGCGGTAATGTAGTACGTGTCTCCGCCCTTGTAAATGTGGGCAAGTGAGTCGACGGGAGCACCCGCCTTAAGGTCCTTAATTACATTCAAAGCTTCGTCATATGCCTTGAGAGTATCGCCATGCGGGTAGGTGGAGTCAGGTCTTATCTGGATGAACACCTGCTGTGCCCTTACCTCATCCTTCCTCCTATCGTAGATCTTTTGCACCATCGATTCGGTGATTTCGTGTTCAAGGATGTAGGCAACCGCCAACTGGCCCTCGTAGCTCTTCATTTCGGAGCTTATTGCGGGATCATTGCGCAGATTCGCCTTTCGGGCATCGAGAAGCTTCAGGTCATAATTGACAAGGAGGTCGAGAAATTTCTCCTTCTTCGCGATTGTATTCGATGTATCATTCGTCGGCAACGCATTCTGCGCGTATTGTCGCTGGAATTCGCCGTAAGTGATCTGCCGGTTGCCAACAACGGCTATCACTTTGTCGTTCACGTTCATGTTCGCGGCGCATCCGGCTACGATGACGCTCAGAGAAAAAAGATATGAAAGCTGTTTGATCGACATTCAGGAAACCTCCATTTGTGATGACACGCAAATCAAATCTTAAACAACCACCGTCTGAAAATCAAGGTAAGTCAGACGCTTACGCGGGTTCCGCGAGCAACGAAGCACCGTCTTTCCTTCCCCCTGCGTGCGGCTCGGCTACTTTTCGCCGGGGGCTCCCCTCCCGACCAGAAGCCGACCGGAAATTGCTGTCAGGCCAAAATTGCAATTTATTTTTGAGTTCTTTATTTTGACTCTGCGTTTTGTCCGGGGATTTGTGTCGGAAGGTTCTGCATTTTGATCAACTAACAAGAATAGTCATGTCATGGTTGCTCTTTTAATCGGTCTGTTAATCGGCATCATAATCTCGATTCCGATCGGGCCAATTAATGTCACCGTAATATCAAAGGGTTTCAAGCAGGGTTTCCGCAACGCATTTGCTGTCGGACTGGGCGCTTCGGCGATGGATTTTTTCTATTGCGCCGCGACTATGCTCGGTCTTTCGGCCATCGTCCACAAGATAGAAGTCAACATAATCTTCCAGGTAATCGGTTTTCTCCTTCTGCTCTACCTCGGGATCAGGGATATCACCACAAGAGTCGAGACCTTCCGTTACGAGAACTATGTTCCCCAGAACGGTAGATTCCACAGTGCCTTTCTGGTCGGGGTGTTCATGTACATCTCAAATCCGACGCTTGTCGCATTCTGGATTACCCTAAGCGGAATTATCCAATCTACGGGAACACTGATAAACGGCATCGCGGACGGCGCCCTTTTTGCAGTCGGCGTCGGATCAGGGACGGCCCTGTGGTATTATTCGCTCCTGAAGGCGATATTCTGGAAGCGCGATTCTTTCAAAGCCGAGACCCTCACGCTACTTTCCAAGATTTCGGGTTTCATTTTGTTAGGCTTCAGTGGCTATATTGGGTACGAGTTGCTGGAACATTTCGTACGAAGCGGCATAATCTGACGCTCCGCTTTCAAGGTTTTTTCATGCAAGAATCTCGCGTTTCCTCGGAAGGCATTCTTGCATCTACGGTCTTTCTGGTTCTCATTAAAAATGAGAGGGCACACAAGTGTCGCAGGCAAGTGTAAGAGTCTCTCCCCAGTGGCTGCTGCCGAAGGGGAGGCTTGGGAGAACCGATGTTGTCCGCGGCTCCGTTACGCTCGACCACGAAGCATTCGGAACAACTTCGAAAATCTATTGCGCGTCATTCGAATCACCCATCGGGGTTATTTACATTGCCTCCACTGAGAGAGGACTGTGCAAAATAGCCCTTCCGAAAGACGGAAAATCAAGTTTCTTCAGTTGGATCAAAGAAAATTTCGCGCCGGACGGAATAGCCGACGACAGGAAAAGGAATTCGAACGCGATCAGACAATTGAATGAGTACTTTATCGGCAAACGAACGAAGTTTGATCTCGACATCGATCTAATCGGAACCGGTTTTCAGCAGAGGGTTTGGACCGAGCTGACTAAGGTACCTTACGGGACAGTTGTCACATACAAACAAATAGCCCGTCGCCTCCATACGCGCGGGTTCAGAGCTGTCGGAGCGACAGTCGGCAGGAACCCAGTCCCAATCGTTATTCCGTGTCACAGAGTCGTGGGTTCCGACAGCAAGCTTGTGGGATACGCCGGCGGCATCCGCCTGAAGGAGTATCTTCTGAGATTGGAAGGCATCATCCTCATCTGATGGTCTGTGCCGGCAGGGCCACCGGCGAGCCAACCTTCTTCATCGATGGTGTCGCACTCCTCTCCGGGGTCGACCTAGAAAGTTAGAGCAAGGGTAACGCCCGCACCTTCAGGCAGGAGCAGCGGGACGATCGACACTTTCATCCCATCCCTTCCGCGATCCCCCCTCGTTCCAACAACGATCGGGTGTGAAGCCAGTTCCCCGAACGAATATCCCAGCGCCAGGCCGAGAGGTATGTCGCTCCACCAGTGGATTCCCGTCGCCACGAGGCTGGAAGAGATCACTCCAAGCGTGACGAATCCCGCGGGTTTGAGCCACCTTACTTCCGGATAATTCTCGCTGACGACTATCAGCGTTGCCATCGCCGTCGCGATGTGACCTGATGGAAATGCATCGTAGTTGGGAACATGTTTAATGTAATCGAGCTGATTCGGGAAAAACCTCCATGCCCCCGTTCTTTCGGTTGAAACGTAAGGACTTTCCCTGCCGGTGACATGTTTCAAAAGCTGGACGACGGCTCCGCAGGCCAGGATCGCTTCGGTGGTCTGACTCGCCGTGCGAAGGGCCCGGGCATCACCGAAAGCAAATCCGTAACCGACAAATATTCCGACGATACCGAACTGGAATTTGCCGTCGCCGGTAAAAACGAAAGCGTCGCTGACGTCGTGGAATACCCTGGACTCGTCGTACCACTTCTTCTCGACCTGCCATGTCTCGTAGTCGGTGGCGATCAGGGCTGCCGTGAGTGCCGCCATCCCGAAAATAGCGGGGACATTCTCCGCACGAAACGTCTCTTCCGAGTATCGCACCCAATCCCCCGGTAAGTTCGCAAACATATCGTCCCACTTCAGGCTGCGCTCGTTAACGGAAGTCTGAGATGAGCTGTCCTGGTTTGCACGAACTGAAGCCAACCCTTTGGCGCTTGTATCCGGAAAGTATTGCGGACCGGTACTTCCCTGCCAGCATGCGCTTCCCGGACTGACGGCGATCAGGTTCAATACAAGCGCAATTACCCCCAGCGGAATATGGATGTATGTAGTCTTCGTCTGACGGAGCAACTCTCTCATCGGCATTACACGAAATATCAGAAGGCGGGAGGTTCAAATGATGTGCTAAATGGCACACCCGTAACTCGCGGGCGATGCCGCGGCCGGCTCAAGGAGAGTTGAAGCTTCTCCCCTGCCGCCGCCTGCCGGTCTCTATTCGTATCTGAGTGCGTCTATCGGGTTGAGGTTGGCCGCTTTCCTCGCCGGATACCAGCCGAAGAAGATACCGATAATCGCGGCGAACGTGAAGGCGAGGCCGATTGACTCGGGTGAAATGATGATCGGCCACTTCTGGAGATTCGAAACAAACTCAGACGTCAGCACGCCGATGACGATTCCAATCAATCCGCCGGCGAAGCTCAGCGTCAATGCCTCGATGAGAAACTGTGTGAGGACATCACCGCCGCGCGCGCCTACCGCCATCCTGATGCCGATCTCACGCGTACGTTCGGTCACGGAAACGAGCATGATGTTCATTATCCCGATGCCGCCGACTATCAGTGATATCCCCGCGATGCTCGCCAGAAGAAGTGTCATCGTCTTTGTCGTGGCGTCAGCCGTGCTCGCTATCTCGGTCTGCGTCCTCACGGTGAAATCGTTCGGATCCCACGGGCGGAGTTTGTGCCTGTCTCGCAGGAGCTGTGTGATCTCCTGCCCGGCGACCGGCACAGCGGCCGACGAGATTGCAGATGCGAAGATCGCTCCGGCGTAAATGCTTCCCTCGAGCTTCCTCTGGACCGTAGAAAACGGTGCGATAACTATGTCGTCCTGATCGTCACCGTTCGCGTTCTGCCCCTTCGGCGAAAGGACTCCGATGATCTTAAATGGGAGGTTTCGTATCTGAATCGTCTCTCCGATCGGGACGCTTCCTGCGCCGAACAGGTTCTGGGCGACCGTCTGTCCGATAAGACAAACTTTCGCCGCGTCTCTCTCGTCCTGCTCCGTGAAATAACTTCCGCTGGAGACAGGCCAGTTTCTTATCTTCTCGTAATTTGGGTAAGCTCCGAAAACGTTCGTGCGCCAGTTCTCAGACCCCGCTATGATCTGTGTGACTACACGCGTAATGGGAGTGACGTACTCCACCGCCGGACATTGTTCCCGTATTGCCGTCACGTCGCCCTCCTTGAGACGCGAAGTCGTTCCGGCTTGATAGTGAACGCCGCCCTGAGTCGAAGCGAAGGGGAACACGATAAGCATATTTGTCCCAAGCCCGGCGATCTGTTCTTTTACCGCGTTGCTGGCCCCCTCGCCGATGGCGAGCATTGCTATCACTGCCGCCACCCCAATGATGATGCCCAACATCGTCAGGAACGAACGAAGTTTGTTCCTTCCGAGAGAACGGTACGATATCTTCACGATGTTTACTGTATTCATGACTCCATCTCGTCCAAAAGTACAGGTATCTTGGGAAGCTCCTCAGAGGCGATCTTCCTGTCTGCGACAGTGATTACTCTGTTGATCTTTCCATCCGTGAAGACCACGTTTCTCTCGGCGAACTGGGCGATACCGGTTTCATGCGTGACAAGTACGACTGTTATTCCCCGCGCGTTGAGCTTCTGAAATATCTCCATTACTTCCACGCTTGTCCTGGTGTCGAGGTTTCCCGTCGGCTCATCGGCCAGGATAACGACGGGATCGTTGACGAGGGAACGCGCTATTGCGACACGCTGCTGCTGTCCGCCGGAGAGCTGGCTCGAGTAGTGTTCCGATCGGTCGCCGAGTCCGACGGCATCGAGCGCTTCCATCGCCTTTTCTCTGCGCTGCGCGGATGAAAGCTTGTTGGAATAAAGAAGCGGTAATTCAACATTCTCAAGCGCCGTGGTTCTCGGGAGGAGGTTGAACGCCTGAAAGACGAAGCCGAGCCTCAGGTTTCTAAGCCGGGCAAGTTCGTCCTTGTCCATCTTGCCTACGTCGACGCCGTCAAGCAGGTACTCGCCGCTCGTCTGGGTGTCAAGACATCCGACGATATTCATGAACGTAGACTTACCGGAGCCGCTTGCCCCCATTATGGCGACGAATTCGCGGGCTTCTATGTCGAGGTTTATCCCGCGCAGGGCGTGAACCTCGAAATCGCCCATCTTGTAAATTTTCACCAGGTGCTTCACGGAGATAATGGATCCGGCCATCGGATCAGAACCTCCTTCGCTGCATGAACGGATTGTTCTGCTGCCCGCCGGCCTGCGAGAGCATGCCGATCACCACTGGTTCCCCGGCCTTGAGATCGCCGTCGACCTCGGTGTTGGTGCCGTCGGAGAGACCGATCCTGACCCGTACGGGCCTGATCTGCTTGCCGTTCAGAACCCAAACCCTGAAGAAGCTTCCCGGAGTCAATTCTTTGTTCTGGAACGACTGCCCGTTTCCCTGTCCGGAGGACTGACCGCCTCCGTTGCGCGCGAACCCCTCTCTTCCTCCGTTCTGCCTTCGGCGTTCTATTCGCTCCTTCACAGAATCCGGAAGGTTCTTCATCATGTCTGTATAGTACTGCTCGGGCGGCATGAACCTCAGTGCCGTCGTAGGTATCTTCAGAACATCCGGATGTTCCGCGATCTGGATCGTCAGATTAGCCGTCATCCCGGGCATAAGCTTGAGCTCCGGATTCGGCACATCGATTATCACCGTGTACTCCACCACATTCTGAACGACGGTAGGCTGCAATCTGATCTGAGTAACCTTCCCCTTGAAGACATCGCTCGGATAAGCATCAACAGTGAAGGTGACAGGCTGTCCGACTCTGACACTGCCTATGTCGCCTTCGTCCACAGAAGCCTGGATCTGCATGTCGGACAGGCTGTTCGCAACGGTGAACAAAGTAGGTGTATTGAAACTTGACGCGACGGTCTGACCTATGTCGACATTCCTCGATATAACCACGCCGCTTATGGGAGATTTGATGGTAGCATAGCTGAGGTTGATCTTCGCCTGGTCGAGGGCAGTCTGGGCCTGCGTCACGTTGGCTTGTGATGTCTGGTAATCAGAAAGGGCGGTGTCGTAGTCGGATTGGGAATCGAGATTGCGGTCGAACAGCTTCTTGACCCTGTCGAACGTCCGTTTCGCCTGTTCCTCGGCGACCTTTGCCTTCTGAAGGTTCGCCTGGACCTGTTCAACGCTTGCCCATAGGAAAGTCGTATCGAGCCTCGCCAAGATTTGTCCCTGCCTTACGCGGGAATTCCAATCGGCATACAGGCGTGCGATCGTGCCTGAGACCTGCGTGCCTACCTGCACCGTCGTGTCCGCAGCCAGCGTCCCCGTTGCCGTAACGACGACATCCAGGTTCCCGCGCGCTACCGGAAGCGAGAGCCACTGGACATTTTCCGGCTTTCCGCTCGCGGCAAAAAAGGCGACTCCACCTGCAACAACGATGAGGAGAACGGCGACTGTGACGATCCTCTTCTTCTTCATAAAATAGGTTCTTTCACGTTTACTTTATCACACCCATTGCGCGTTCAAGCTTTGCGTATGAGACGCTATAGTCATACAGAGACTGGATGTATGTGATGCGGGCATTAGCCAGCGTCACCTGTGCATCCGTTTCTTCGATTGCACTTCCTGAACCGGAGTTGTAACGTCCCACAGCGAGGCGAAGCGCCTCCGAGGCCTGGTCCACCAGTTTGCGTGCTGCCTGTATTCTCTCGGCGGCTTCCTGTAAAGCGTACTCCTGCTGCTGAACATCCAGGTATAATGTCTGTATAACTAGATCATTAGACGCCTCCGCACTCTTAAGGTTTGCTTTTGCCTGGTCGATGCCGGCATCGAGGGCAAACCCCTGGAATATCGGCAGCGACAGAGTCATTCCTATATTCCAGCTCGGGAAGAGCGGCTGCGGCTCCGAACCGTTCCACTTGTAACCGGCCGCCGCCGATATCGTCGGAAGGTTTTCGGTCCACGCCGAGGTCAGCAAAGATTTGCGCGCCTGGACCTGCGCCTCGCTGGCAAGCAGTTCAGGCCTGTTCTTGAGCGCAGTCGCTATCGCGGTCTGCAGGTCGATGTCCACGTACGAGACTTCGAGATTATCCACGAGATGGAAACCGTCGGGCAGCCTGACGCCGAGTACGTTCTCCAGTTGTATCTGCGAGATCTTCAGGTTGTTCCTTGACTGAATAAGGGAAACATTTGCATTGGCAACTTCGACTTCGGCATTTGCCACATCATATTGCGCAACCGTACCAGCCTTGTAGAAAGCCTGCGCCTGCCTGAGATGCTCCGCCGCCTGGGAGACCGTCTCGCTGTCGACTTCCTCTACCCTAACGGCTGCCAGGTAGTTGAAGTAGGAGATATACGTATTGACAATTATATCCTCTCTCGTGCTCTTTAGGTTCTCGTGTGAGACCTGGACAAGATCCGACGAGGCGGAGACCCTGGATATGGTCTTGCCGAAGTCGAAGACAAGTTGTTGAGCGGAGAACCCGGTCGAATAGTTGTCGAAATATCCCGCTCGCGCTATCGGACCGAAGAGGAAAGTGCCGCCGTTCCTTGCCAGGCTCGCTTGCCCGGAAATCTGCGGCATGAAAGCCGACTGCGACAGTTTGAGCTGCGATTCGGCTCCCTCCAGCCCGCCCTCGGCAACACGGATCTGCGGGTTATGTTTCAAGGCTATCTGTACGCACGCTTCCAGCGACAGCGTATCTGCCTTTTCCGACACGCCCGCAGATGCCCCGTACTCCTGCGCAAAAACAACCGCAGGTATGAGCAGAGAAAAAAGTATATACTTCTTCATAGTCTCCAGCATTAATTGTGATTATAGACGGCGATTGGGGAGAGAAGTTCTATATTAAAGTTTGTATCCGATCTTCCTCAGGAAATCATGACGCGTAGCTTTGTCGGACTCCGATTCGATCCCTTTTGTCTTAACACCATCGATGACTCCTAGGATTCCGCGGCCCTGATCCGATTCAGCTATCACGACCTCGACCGGATTGCCCGTCGCACAGTATATATTGGCCACTTCCGGGATATCCTTTATCGTGTTCAGGATATTCACCGGGAACCCTTCGCGCATGAAGATGATGAACGAATGACCCGCGGCAATCTCCATCGCGCGCCCCTTCGCGAGTTTCGTGAGTTCATCATCGTTCCCGCTGAACCTTACCAGTGCAGGCCCGGAAGACTCGCAGAATGCGATCCCGAATTTCATCTGCGGTACTGTTTGCACGATCGCTTCATGCAGATCCTCGACAGTTTTAATGAAGTGGGCCTGTCCAAGAATCAAATTGACATCTTCCGGTTTGTCGATCTTCACGATTTTAAGTTCCATGTAATCCTCCTGTTCCTACGTGCATTTTCAATCCGAACAAATTCACCAGACTTGTCTTCGCCGTTCTCATGTGTAGAAATGAAACCGCTTCAACTTCCCGAGAAGTTCCTTGGACAGAGTCCTGCCGTCAGAGACTGAACAGTTCGCCTCAACATGGTGTACCCTTCTCATGCCCGGGATTACGGTCGACACAACAGCGTCGTGCAGGACATAGCGCAGGGCAAGCTCGGGCAGGCTGCCGGCTTCGCTGTCGAGAAATTTCTTCAACTCCTCAACGCGACTCAGGACCTCCCTCCTCCTTTCGGGCGTGAAGTACGATTTCCTGAAATCGCCCTCGGGGAAGACGGTGTCCATTCTTAACTGTCCGGTCAGTGACCCCTCGTCGAACGGGACTCTGGCTATGATACCCACGTTATGCTCGCGGCAAAAGCCGAACAGTTTATCTTCCGCAGACTGGTCGAATATGTTGTAGAAAACCTGGAAGGCATCTATCAGCTCCGTTCTGGCCGCCTCGATCCCGTTCCCGGATTCGTGGCTGTTCATGGAGATACCGGCGAATCTGATCTTGCCCTCAGACTTGAGTTGCGAGACGGCGTCCTGCCACTCCGTCTCGTTTGCCCAATCGTCGTTCCAGACATGGAACTGCTGGAGGTCTATCTGTTCAACGCCGAGATTCTTCAGGCTTGTTTCAGTACAGCTTACGATGTGATCATACGAGAAGGCTTCGTGGAATGGCGTTCCTTTCCTTGCAGGCCATCTACGGTTGATCGGCGGAACTTTGGTGGCGATAGAAACCGATTCCTGACGGCCCCTGAGAACCTTCCCTATCAACTCTTCGCTGTGCCCGTTGCCGTAGACGAGGGCGGTATCCACGAAGTTCACGCCAAGATCGAAGGCTTTGTGCAGCGAGCGGATGTTCTCATCGTCGTCTCCGTCCAGCCACATATTGCCGCCCATCCCCCAGGTTCCGTAACCTATCTCACTGACGGTGATGCCGGTCCTCCCCAACGTTCTGTACTTCATTTCACACCCCATGCGCTTGCCAGTGGGCTTATGTAGACGGGCCGACCTCCCACGATCGTCGCAAGTATCGGATCGTCGAGAATTTGACCAGCCGGAATTCCATCGAAGCCTTTTTCGAAAATCGTGAAGTCCGCATACATGCCGACCATGATCTTCCCCTTTTCCTTTTCCTGGAATGCGCCGCATGCCGGCCAGACCGTGAAAGCTTTCACCGCCTGGGAGAGGGTCATACTTTGACCGGAAAAGAAACCGCCGACGTAGTCGGAACTGTCCATCGAGGCGTCGGATGTCAGGAGAAAGTACTTCGAGGCGTCCGCGAAGGAGCCGGGAAGACCGTTGACGTCCCGCCGCGTCACGGCGGAGTAGATCCCGATCCGCGGATCCGGGCTCTGCTCGGGAAAACCGGAGCCGCCTATTATCATGTTGCCACCGTTAAGCAACGATTGCCATGCGAAAGCATTCTTCACGCGCGCCGGTCCAAGCCGCGACTCAATCCAATACATGTCCGAGGCGCAGGCGGAAGGCTGCATAGACGGGATAATGCCAAGACTTTTGAACCGGGGAATATCGCTGTCGAGAAGCACGTCCGCTCCTTCAATCCGCAGCCTGGGATCGCTCACGCCGCCGACTTTGAGAGCCTTCCCGTAGGCATTGAGTACAACATTGACTGCCCTGTCTCCGTGGGCATCGGTACAGACCTGAAATCCTGATGAGAGCGAGGCGATCGTCAGGTTCTCAAGATCCTTCTCGCCGAGGTTAGTGACGCCGTATTCCCCCGGCGCGTCGGAGTACTGTCTCACAAGCGCAGCCTGTCGGCCGGCTAACTCTCCATCCATATCCACCATGACGGATCTCATCGTAAGGACCCCCTTATAGTCGAGGACTTTTCCGGCTTTTAGTACGGCAGGAAGTGTAGTATCGTTGCCGTCGTACATTGCGTATGCACGGATCTTCAGCCTTCCCTGATCGGCGAGAAGCCGATACGCGTTCAAAGTGCGGCTGTCGACGCCAGCGTCCTGGACCTCCGTTATTCCGTATCGCGCGCATGTGTCCGCCGCCTGAAGAATCGCATCTTCGATCTCATCCTCGGAAGGTGGTGGTATCCGCTGGGTCACGAGACCGATCGCTGCCCCATGCAGTATCCCAGTGGAGGCTCCATTTGCATCCCTTCCTATGATTCCTCCCTTCGGCGATCTTGTGGAGGAATTTATTCCTGCGAGATCAAGGACCTTCCCGTTCACCCACACGGACTCTCCGTCGGCGCTGACAAGAAAAACGAAATTATCGGGCGCCGCTTTGTCAAGCAGTCCCTTTACACCGGATAAGCCCGTTCGCCAGTTCTTGGCGTTCCAGCCGCTCCCGCGGATCCAGCCGCCGAGCCTTGTCCTGGCAGTGGCCTCCTCAACCAGGTTTGCCACCTGCTCAGGGGAGCGCGTTCCGGATAGATCCAGGGTTTGCAGACTCATTCCCAGTTCAAGTATGTGCGCGTGCCCGTCGATCAGGCCGGGCAGGACGTAAGCGCCGTGGAGGTCGATTGTAACTCTTCCCTCAAACCGCGAAGATACTCCGTCAGATGTTCCGACACCGACAATCCTGCCGTCGTCGACAGCGACCGCCTCTGCCCGGGGGAAACCCGCGTCCAAAGTCTGGAAGTCACCTCCGGTCAGGACCAGGTCCACTTTCAATTTCTGCCTCGAGCATGAGGCCAGGGTCAATGCGAGGAGAGCAAGGAGAGCGGGTCTTGTATACTTCATTGATTCCTCATCTGGTTCGATGAAATTTACTAAACGAGAGAAGAATTCACCACACGGAAGATAACGATTGTGAAATCAGAGACGTGCAGGTATATTTCGTCGTGATTCCATCAAAGCATTGTACCACGACCTATCCATCCAACAAAGGAGAACAGCAATGGACCATTCGATGACAACGACTACGTTTGAACTGCCCGGCTACAAGATTGTCAAGCAATTCGGTGTGGTGAGAGGCATCACGGTGAGATCGAGATCGGTATTCGGGACTATAGGTGGGTCGCTGCAAACTCTTTTCGGGGGTAATATCACGTTATTCACCCAACTCTGTGAAAAGAGCCGCGAGGAAGCTTTCGAGATGATGGTAGACCACGCAGAGCAATCTGGGGCCAATGCTGTCGTCGGGGTGCGGTACGATGCCACGGAGCTGATGAACGGTGTAACGGAAGTCCTATGCTACGGGACGGCGGTGAGTGTCTCCCGCGTTTAACTTTTGCAAAAATAGTCCGAAACATCAGTATTGAAGGGCCGCATCCGGGCCTTTACAGTCCGTGCCCTGCAGAATGCATTTCTCTCTTAGCAGAGCCTTGCTAAATTACACGAGATCCGATATGGCGGCCCACAGACCGCATTTGATAGGTCTTCGGATTTCCCTCACAAAAACACAGGGTTAGTTTATGAACGACTCAAAAGGCAAGATCAGCTTCTTCGAAAATGTTAACCGCAATTTCGACAGAGCTGCACAGTTTACGAGCCACCCAAAAGGTTTGCTCGAACAGATCAAGGGTTGCAACAGCGTCTACTCGTTCCAGTTCCCGGTCCGCACGTCCAAAGGACTTGAGGTTATGAGGGGCTGGCGCGTGGAACACAGTTATCACAAACTCCCCGTCAAGGGTGGGATAAGATATTCTGAAAACGCCAGCGAGGATGAAGTCAAGGCACTCGCGGCACTGATGACTTACAAGTGCGCCGTCGTAGACGTCCCATTCGGCGGAGCCAAGGGAGCCATCAAGTTTAACCCGAAGAACTACTCTGTCACGGACATCGAGGTCGTGACGCGTCGCTATACTTCCGAGTTGATAAGAAAGAACTACCTTGGACCGGGTGTCGATGTTCCGGCTCCCGATTACGGTTCGGGCCCCCGGGAGATGGCCTGGATTGCAGACACCTACGCCACGTTCTATCCTGGAAAGATTGACGCGCTGGCATGCGTGACCGGAAAGCCTGTCGCCGAAGGCGGAGTCCGCGGCAGGACCGAAGCCACCGGCAAAGGAATATTTTTCGGGCTGCAGGAGGCCTGCGACAATGCCAATGACATGAAGAAGCTCGGCTTGAACCGCGGCATATCCGGCAAACGCGTAGTCGTCCAGGGACTCGGGAACGTAGGATACCACGCCGCAAAATTCTGCCAGGAAGGCGGAGCAGTGATCGTCGCGCTCGCAGAGTATGAGGGCGCGGTGTACAACCCTAAAGGCCTGGACGTGGATGCCGTCGTAAAGCACCGGAAGGAGACCGGCTCCATATTGAAATTCCCCGGCGCCAAGGACCTACCTCATTCCATCGATGCGCTCGAACTCGAGTGCGACATCCTCATCCCCGCGGCACTGGAGGAACAGATCACTGAAGAAAACGCCCCGCGCATCAGGGCGAAGATAATCGGCGAAGGCGCAAACGGTCCGACAACAGTCGCCGCCGAAGAAATACTTCTCAAGAAAGGGGTGATGGTAATCCCGGACATGTACCTCAACGCCGGCGGAGTTACGGTGTCGTACTTCGAGTGGTTGAAGAACCTTTCTCACGTGAGATTCGGCAGGATGGACAAGCGGTTCGAACACTCGGCCTTCGACAAGATTGTCCAGGCCGTGGAAAAATCGACCGGCAAGTCGTTCCCCGAAGAAGAGCGGAAGCTGATCACCAAAGGGGCGGATGAAATCGACCTGGTCAACTCCGGGCTCGAAGAAACGATGACTTCCGCATACAATCAAATCAGGGAAATACTCAAGAGCAACGGAAAGATACCCGATCTCAGGACGGCGGCGTTCCTGAATGCTATCGACAAGATCGCAACCGCGTATGTCGAACTCGGAATTTTCCCCTGATCCGGAACGAAGCTATAAGCTGCAAATTCAAAAAGGTGTGCAGGTCTCTTGCACACCTTTTTTTTCAGCAGAATCGAATCAGGATCGCCGCCGTCAAGACCCCGTCATCGGCTATGACTAGAACGGTCTGGTAATCCGAATACCGAATGTCGGCGACGCACTGATATCCGTTCTCCAGGCAAGGAATATTCTCACGCTGCCCGAACCGTTGCCGAGGCCGACGCCGAAGTCCGACTTGAAGTCATGCGAGTTGATAAGATCCCAGCCGCTTGTGAGGCCGACCGAGCCAGCGGCCTGTACTTGCCCGACGTCGCCGAAGAGAATCAGGGTAACGGTGTTCAGAGGAAAGAAGCTTGAATGTCTGAAAAGCTCGGGGCTGAAGAGCATTTCCGCGTTGAACAGGAGAAGCCTGTTGCCGGAGAACTCCTTGTACGTGAACGCGCTCAGGCTGTTGAACCCACCGATCTGGTACAAACGCTGCAAGGGTAAAATTCCTGCCGATGTGCCGGCTCGAAGTCTCATGTTCAGCTGAAGCCCTCTGAAGAGAGGCTGATAGCACACGACGTTCGCCGTGAGCATCTTGAAATCGAACGCCCCGCTCACAGTCGTCTCTCCCCTTAGATCCGCCATCCAGCCCCGTCGCTTCGTGTCGCCCGAATAATCCCTGTGTTGCAGGTCGACAACGATGCTTCTCATCCAACCCTCTCCGATTGCGGGGTTGGGGCGGAAAACTTTGTGGCCTCCGAATATGGACCAGTTGGTGTTCTTGGACAGCGACGAGTATTTGTCGAGATTGAAACTCAGAGTGATCCTGGAGTTCATCTCGTAATACTGGGCTACGTGGATCGACATCCCGTCCCTTGAGAAGTAATCCATGAAATCTTCCTTTGCAAGGATAGAGTAGACGAAGTTCTCCTTCGGCCCGATAATCCAGTCGTCCTTCGAGTCGGTTAACGAGTGTCCTTCCAGCCCTACTTCAAACCTGTTCTCGTTTCCCCACCATTTGTCCAATCCGATTTGATATCTCCACCTGTGAAGAGCAAAGGCGTAGCCGACAAAACCGTACGGTGAAAAGTCCTCAATGCCGCTCCAGTAATATTCTTTCTCCTGGCCAAGGCCGAGAAACAGCCCCTCGACTCTGTTATAGTTCACAGCGAGCTTTTCGAAAAAGAAATTGTGATCCTGCCAGATATCAGGATGATCGGTCAGGCGCAGAGTCCTGGTGATGCTTCGTCTGGTCTCGAGTTCGCTGCCGCCCCGCTCGATCACGCTTCCCCCGACATCGGCGTCCGTGCTTACGTGCGCCTTGCCGTTGACCACGACCACATCGCCCGTAACCTTTGCATTCTGCCGGATGTACGCGTCCCCGTTGACGACGATGATGGTTCCGTCGAGAGTCCCGTATATCAACGCGTCACCGTTCAGCACTTTCACGTCCCGCCTAACAATGTCGCCCTCGTCAAGCGTGTAGTTCCCGTTATAGACTATAGCGTCCTGGACATCGTAGATATCGGCCGCATCGTTTGCCAGCCTGGGGGCGTTCTGTGTCAGCTGTTTGAGCTCTTCCCCGACCGACGTCAGCGACTGGGAAAGCTTCTTCAGCTCCAGACGGTCGGTCTCGCTGAACGATTGGGTGGAATCTGCCCGTTGTTTGAGGAGGCGGTAAGAATGTTCAAGCCTCTTCATTTCCTGCTTCAGAGAATCTACTAGTGCGCTCTGGCCCGTCCTGGTAGAGTCGCTCTCCTGAGCTTTCACCGCCGGCACGGAAGCTAGCACGAAACAAACGATGAGACATGAAAGCAGCAGTTTCATCTTGTATACTCCTTTTTCTCAACGAATCTACGAAAAAGGAGGAAATTGTTACAGTTCGCTACGTGTGGGAAGGGAGTTCCCCGGCCGGCGACTCCAGTGGGTAGAAATTCATCTGCGGCAGATACTCGAGAGCCCCGTGGAAGTAGGCAAGCTCGAAATACTGTCTCATTCCGGCAATCTCCTCTTCGCCGAGGTTGAACTGAATATTGTCGGTGAGGTAGGACCTGACAAGGTTGAAATCCGCGCCGTATTCTTCGGCCGCCGCCCTGCATACGTCGTCGATATTGTCCAGGCCGAGGTTCTTCGAAGAAATTATGGCCTGAGTATCGTCGAGCGTGATTGCCCCCGCCCTTCCGGCCCAGACCGCGAAAACGAACGGCAGGCCGGTCATATCGTACCACTCCTCCGCCAGGTCGAGGTAGTTTCCGCCGACGGACTGTGTCTTAAAGAGGGCTGTGTCGCCGATGACGAGAGCTGCATCCGCAGAAGCAAGCATCTTCTCCAGGTCAGGTTCCGCAGCGATGAACTCCGGCTTCATCTCGTATCTCTCCGCGAGGATTATCTTCGTAAGCACCACGGAAGTCATTGAACTTATATCGAGAGCGACGCTCCGTATGCTCTTCAAATCTTTGTTGAAGTAAAGCCTGATGCTGTTGACGGCGCCGTGTGCTATGATCCCGCAATCCGGCACGATCCTGAGGGTCGGGCTGTTCTTTGCATAGGCGATGCTCGGTATCAGCGCGACATCCAGCTTGCCGGCATTCAGCTGCACGGCCAGCGATGAAGGTATCGCCTTGGTGAGCTGGAAGTTGTGGGGAAGGAGGTTTCTTTCGATTCCGTAAATAAGAGGTTTTGTGTTCAGGAAGCTGACCGCCCCCAGCCTTCTCTTTGAAGAAAGATCTTTTGGATCCGCCATTTCATTTCACCTGTCTTTTGCCCGGCTTTTGGCTCAGGCAAAACTCTCTAATGTGTTATACAAGGCATCACGTTCGATGGGTATTCTTCCCGCGTCCTTGATCAGCTTCACCAGCTGACGTTTCGTCAGCGATGTTTCAGTCGACGCCCCCGCCATGCGAAAGACGCGTTCATCGCGGACTGTCCCATCGAGGTCATCGGCCCCGAAGCCGAGACTGATCTGCGCAACCTTGGGTCCCATCGATATCCAGTACGCCTTGATGTGCGGGAAATTGTCCAGCATCAGTCTGCCGACCGCTATGCTTTTCAGGTTGTCGACACCGGTCGCCCATTGAGTCGAGTCTTCCACGTGAGGATGGTACGCCAGAGGAATGAAGGCAAAGAAGCCTTTAGTCTCATCCTGTACCTCGCGGAGACGGATGAGGTGATCGACTCTTTCCTCGATCTTCTCCATATGACCGTAGAGCATGGTCGCATTCGAAGGGATCCCGAGCTTGTGGGCAGTCTTTATGACACTGATCCATTCGTCAGCACCGATTTTGTCGGCAAACATCTTTGCGCGGACGCGCTCGCTGAAGATCTCTGCTCCGCCTCCCGGCATCGCATCGAGTCCCGCTTCCTTGAAATCGAGAAGCACCTTCTCGACCGTCAGTCCGTAGAGCCTGGCAAAGAAGTCTATCTCAACGGCCGTGAAAGCTTTGATGTGAATTCTCGGGTCGATCTGTTTTATGCCGCGGAGGAGCTTGAGGTAATAGTCATACGGAAGGCCGTTGTGCAGCCCGCCGACCATGTGCATCTCGGTGATATTCTCTTTGTCGCTCTCGACCGTCCTGAAGATTTCCTCGAGACTCATGAGAAAAGCGCCGTCCTGCCCTTCCTTCCGGAAGAACGAACAGAACTTGCAGTCCAACTCACAGATATTCGTGTAGTTGAGATAGTAGTTCTTGACGAAATAGGTGTTGGACCCGTTGATCCTTTCGCGGACCAGGTTTGCCATGTACCCCAGCGCAAGAAGATTGTTCGTGTTATACAGCCTTATGCCGTCTTCGCGGTTAAGTCTCTCGCCGGCCTTCACTTTCTCCAGAATGTCTTCCAGGCCGGTAAACGCGTCAATGTCCTGAAGTTCGAGCATCTCTCTCCCGTCCGGTTGCATGAAAGTGGTCAAAGGCGGCCCGCCTGGGTGGGACCCGTTTGACTGCATCGATCCGCCTCCGAATCGTCAGGTAGTTTTCTGGCGAACTGCCTTGCTCGCAAGCTCTCTCAGGTAGAAGAGCTTAGCCCGCCTCACCTTTCCGCTGCGGACCATCTCGATCTTCGCGATGCGCGGAGAGTGAATCGGGAAAATCCTCTCTACTCCGACCCCGTTGGAGATCTTGCGTACCGTGAATGTCTCTTTGAGTCCTGCGCCGCGCCTACTGATCACGATGCCCTCAAAATCCTGAATACGCTCCTTGTCTCCTTCGATAACGCGGAAGTGCACGTTGACTGTGTCGCCCGGCCTGAACTGGGGAAGGTCAGTCTTGAGATGCGCTGCTTCAACTAAAGATATCTTGTTCATATTTGTTCTCCATTTTCTCACTTTTTATGAGCCGGCGCCTTGGCGGCATCGGGCTCGGACAAAAACTTCTCTATCAAATCGGGCCTGCGTGCGGTAGTCCTTTCAATGCTCTTCGCCTCCCGCCACTTCCGCACCTCCTCGTGGTCTCCGGCAAGCAGTACCTCAGGCACTTTCATGCCCCTGAATTCCGCCGGCCTGGTGTACTGCGGCGAATCGAGCAACCCCGTCTGGAATGAATCGTTGAGCGCACTCTCGCTGTCTCCGAGCGCGCCGGGCAGAAGCCTGACCACCGCATCGATCACCGTCAGTGCGGCGATCTCCCCGCCGGTAAGCACATAATCTCCGATAGAAATCTCCCGGGTAACAAGCCGCTCGCGGATTCGCTCGTCGACGCCTTTGTAATGCCCGCAGATAAAAATGAGATTGGCTTTCAAAGAGATCTCGTTCGCAATGCTCTGGTTAAATGTCTCACCATCGGCTGTCAGGAGAATCACTTCACTGTATGTGCGTTCTGCAAGAAGGGCTTCGACGGCTTCGAACACCGGCTCCGGCTTCAGAACCATTCCGGCCCCTCCCCCGTAGGGCGAGTCGTCGACGGTTCTGTGCTTGTCGTGGGCGTAGTCTCGAAGGTCGTGGACCACTATCTCGACGACCTTCCTTTCCTGCGCCTTCTTCAGCATGCTCTCATTCAGAGGGCTTTCAAGCATCTTCGGGAACGCGGTGACGATGTCAATTCTCACGGAGATGTCTCCCTTTTCCCGAACCTGTCTCTTCAATGATGCCTTCGATCAATTCCACCGTAATCTCACCGGTATCCCGGTCGACATTCTTGATGAACGCGTTGACGAAAGGAAGATCGAACTCTCTTCCGTCCTTCATCCCGATCCGCAGTATGCTTTGCTTCGGACCCGAGAGCACGTCGCGCACTATGCCTATCTCACTGCCGTCCGCATCGACGACCCGCATGTCGACCAGCGAATCGACAAAATATGTCCCGTCGGGAGGAACGACGCGATCTGTCTCGCGGACGAGCACCTCGGCACCCAACAGGGCTTCCGCAGAGTCGTACGAGTCGACTCCCTTCAGTCGTATGACGGCATAGTTGTTCACAAATTCACTTTTTTCAATTTCGACTCTGACCGCGCCGGTCGAACCGGGTTTCCGGACAAATGCTTCCTTGAGTTCCGAGAAGCGTTCCGGAAAGTCGCTCATGGATTCGACCTTGAGATCGCCTTTGTTGCTGCGGACTTTTTTTATCACTCCGATGAGCACAAGCTCGTCCATTTCCTCTTCCATGGCGGCAGGTATCCCTTTCCGACGGTGTCCACTGTGGGTCCTCCCTTCGGACCGCGGCTTTGATCTTGCTATCGAGACTTACGGCGCAGGGGAATTACTTGTCGATTATTTCTAAGATCGCGCGTTTGCCTTCACGCGCCGCGACGGCGCTCAACAGTGTCCTAATCGCGTTGGCAGTCCGTCCTTTGCGGCCGATCACCTTCCCTACGTCATCCGGATCGACCTTGAGCTGGAAGACCACCTTATTGGCTTCTTTCTCCTCCTGGGTCAGCTGAACGCTATCAGGTTTGTCCACCAGTTTTTTCACTACATAATCAACGAAGTCATGCATCGCGGACCTCCTTTTCCTGCCCGGCCCGCCGCCTTTGAGAAACAGGTTAAACAAGCCGGGTATCACCTGAGCCTGATAACCATCCACCCGCTCGATGCGGGCAGATTGCTCCTAGCTCTCCCCCCGAGCGAATCGGGAGAAGAATAGTTGAAGATTTGCCGCCGCCAACCCGCTGTCCCCCTGTGCCGTAAGGGTCTCACGGTTAACGCGACAATTACCATTGCAACTATAATCTAATCCCATCGGGACAAACTCAAGCAGGTTTTTCGGTTGTGGTTCCCGACGGAGCGCCGGCTTCGGCCGCAGGAGCAGCACCGGCGGCTTTCTTTGCCTTCTTCGACGCTCTGCGTCTCTGCTTGCGCTCCGCGTCGCGGGCAAGTTTAGCCTCCTGAGCCGCCTGCCATTCGGCCAGCTTCTGCGCCATCGCGGATTCGTCCAAACCTTTCTTGGTCAGGTACCACTTGTACCACAATCCAGACTTACGAAGCAGACTGCGTACCGTGTCGGTCGGCAGCGCGCCGCGCTTCAGCCACTTGAACGCCTTCTCTTCATTGAACTTTATTTCTGCAGGGTTCCGCAGCGGATTGTACGTACCGACAGTCTCGAGAAATCGTCCGTCCCGAGGCGAACGGGAATCCGCAGCCACAACCTTGTAAGATGGCTGATTCTTTCGTCCTGTTTTTCGTAATCTGAGTCTTACCGCCAAATTATCCTCCGAATTTTAAAGGGGGAAACGCATATTCGCTAAAGCAGCCTTTCCGAATTTTCCTTTGGAAAGGGTCTTGAACATCCTCTGCATTTCCGAGAATTGTTTCAAAAGTCTGTTTATTTCCTGAACCGTCGTCCCGCTCCCGGCCGCGATCCTCTTCCTTCGCCGCCCGTCTATTATCTGCGGCTTCTCTCTTTCGGAAACGGTCATCGAACTGATTATCGCCTCGACCCTGACAAGAGCCTTGTCGTCAATGACAGCGTTCCGGACAGCCCCGGCTACACCGGGAATCATAGAGAGCACGTCCTTCAGCGGACCCATCTTCTTGATCTGTCTCAATTGGTCCCTGAAGTCTTCAAGCGTGAACTCGTTCCTTCTCAGCCGCTGCTCGAGCTTCTCCGCCTTCTTCTCGTCGACCTGTTCCTGCACTTTCTCGACAAGAGTTACTACGTCTCCCATCCCAAGAATCCGGGACGCCATCCTCTCGGGGTGAAAAACTTCGAGCTGGTCCAGCTTCTCGCCCAGGCTTACGAACTTTATCGGTTTCTGGACGACGGTCCTGACCGACAACGCAGCACCGCCGCGCGCATCGCCGTCTAGCTTCGTCAGCACGACTCCGCCGAAGTCGAGCCGCCGGTTGAATTCCTGCGCCGTGTTCACGGCATCCTGTCCCGTCATGGCATCGACGACGAAGAGTATCTGGTGCGGATTGACGGCGGCCTTCACATCCTCCGCCTCGCGCATCATTTCCTCGTCGATGTGAAGCCTGCCGGCAGTATCTACGATCGCTATATCGCGTGCGTTTTTTCTCGCGTAGTCGATCGACCTCGAAGCAATGTCGGCAGCGGCCGCGCCCCGGTCGAGAAAGACAGGTATGTTTATCTGCTGACCCAGCGTCTCGAGCTGATCGATCGCAGCGGGTCTGTGAACGTCGCAGGCAACAAGGAGCGGATAACGCCCCTTTGTCTTCAGATAGTTGGCAAGTTTCGCCGCGAATGTGGTCTTACCGGAACCCTGTAGTCCGGCAATCATAATCACATTCGGGATGTCCTGAGTGATCTCGAGCTCACTCGTCGATCCACCGAGAAGTTGAACCATCTCGTCATAGACAATCTTGACGAACACCTGTCCCGGATTGAGGCTCTTGACGACGTCTTTCCCGATAGCTTTCTTCTGGACGTCGTCAGTAAACTGGCGTGCGACCTTGTAGTTGACATCGCCTTCAAGAAGCGCACGCCGCACTTCTCTCACCGCATCTGCGATATTCTCATCGGAGATGCGCGCCTGTCCACTCAGCCGGTGGAATATGCCTTCGAATTTTTCGGAAATTTGTTCAAACATACGACAAAAAAGTCAAAAATTGCCTGAAAATTTACGCAAAATTGGAGATTGTTGCAAATTTTGGACGGTCCCTATCGGGAGGATTGTTTGCCAGAACCCCAGGCCGCCCCAAACCGGCCAATTTGTGAGCCTTCAGCCCTCAATCGGCAGACGCCTTGCGAAGGTCCCCGGACGCGACACTTCGCCGCAAACCCTCGCAAGGCTTACCGATTATTACAGCTTCGGCCCCGCCTTGACAACCTCGGGCGGACAGCCGGTCTCGAACTTCTTGAAGTTCTCCACAAAACGGGAGGCCAGCTGTTTGTATTTCTTCATGTACTCGTCTTTGCTGGGCCACGATCCCGCCGGATCGAGTATGTTCGCCGGAACACCCTCGCAACTCTTCGGCACCTCGAAGCCGAAGACCGAGTCTTTCGCGAACTTGGACTTCAACAGCGACCCGTCGAGCGCTGCATTGAGGAGAGCGCGCGTGTAGCTGATACTGATTCTCTTCCCCACACCGAATGCACCGCCGATCCAACCGGTGTTCAGCAGCCAGCAATTGACATCATGGTTGATGATCTTTCGCTTGAGAAGGTCGGCATAGAAGTTAGGATGGTGCACCATGAAGGGAGCGCCGAAACAAGTGCTGAAAGTCATTTCAGGTTCCTTGCCGAGCCCGACCTCGGTCCCGGCGATCTTCGAAGTGTAGCCGGAGATGAACTGGTAAATCGCCTGGTCGGGGCTGAGCTTGGAAATCGGAGGCATAACCCCCGATGCGTCGCAGGTCAGCAAGATGATATTCTTCGGATGGCCGCCCTTCTTCTCGGGAACCGCATTCGCTATGTATTCGAGCGGATACGAAGCGCGCGTGTTTTCGGTAATCGTCTCGTCGTCAAGATCTATCATGCGCGTGACGTTGTCGAACACGACGTTCTCGAGGATCGTACCGAACATTTTGGTTGTCGAGTATATTTCCGGTTCCGCGGATTCAGAAAGCCGTATCACCTTCGCGTAGCATCCGCCCTCGAAATTGAATACACCGCCGTCGCTCCACCCGTGCTCGTCGTCTCCGATCAGCCTGCGCTTGGGATCGGCGGAGAGTGTCGTCTTCCCAGTGCCGGAAAGGCCGAAGAAGATAGCCGACTTGCCGTCGCTGCCTATGTTTGCCGAGCTGTGCATAGACATCACTCCCTGGAGCGGCATGAGATAGTTCATAATCGTAAAGACCGATTTCTTTATTTCACCGGCGTAGGCCGTGTTGCCTATGATGCACACCCTCCGTGCGAAGTTCAGGACGATGAAAGTCTCGCTCGCAGTCCCGTCGATTTGGGGAATCGCCTTGAACGATGGGACGGCAATCACCGTGAAATCGGGTACGTGCCTGCGATAGTCCTCATTGGTCTTTGGAAGTAAGAACATGTTCCTGGCGAACATGGCGTGCCACGCTTTCTCGGCGATCACGCGCACGGGCATCTGGTATTCGGGATCGGCTCCAACGTAGCAGTCCTGCACGAACATATCCCTTCCCTGCATGAAACCGAGGAGGCGGTTGTACAGGCCGTCGAACTTGTCGGGACTGAATGGCCGGTTGTATTGCCCCCACCAGATGTGCTCGTCCGTGGAAGGCTCCTTAACGATATACTTGTCGCTCGCCGAGCGGGCGGTGTGTTTGCCCGTGAAGGCGACAACGGGACCGAGCCGGGTAATCCTCCCTTCGCCCCTGAACGCGATCTCTTCGTAGAGAGCTTCGGTGGGGAGGTTCCAGTACGACATCCTGAGATTGGAAATGCCGTGGTTGTCCAGCCCGTAGTCGCTCTTTAACCCTTTCGCTTCGCCTTCAGCCGGGGTTTTTATATTCAAAATATTGTTCATAACCAGTCCCTCACTAGTTTTCGTTCTCCTATGTAAATTTCCTTGGGTGATTTCGGATCCAAAGCCCACTTAATGCGCTCGATACCTTCGGTGACGTCCTTTATCGACCCGGCATAGCTCAGCCTCAAATGGCCCTCCATACCGAACTCCTTCCCCGGTACGGTGACAACCAGAGCTTTCTTGAGAAGCAGCTGAGAAAGTGCGACCGAGTCTCTGGAGTACGCGCTGAAGTCCGGAAGACAGTAGTACGTCCCGTCCGGTTTCACCGTCTTGACCCCGTCGAAAGCGTGCAGTTCCTCCAACATGACGTTCCTGTTGTTCTCGAGCGTAATCCGGAGACTGTCGACCGCGCTCTGCAGCCCGGTCAGGGCACCTTCTGCGGCAGCCTGGAGCAGGACCGCGGTACACGAAGTGATCTGGCTCTGGACGTTGGTCATTATCTGTGTCAGCTTCCTGTTCGTCACGGCCCATCCGATTCTGAACCCGGTCATCCCGTAAAGCTTCGAGACTCCGTTCACCACTATGACGTGAGTCGATTCGATATCCTTCTTCGTGTATTTGTACGCCGAGGGCGCCGTCTTCCCGTCGAATACCAGCTTGTGGTATATGTCGTCCATGATGACGTAGATGCCTTTATTCTCACAGAACTCGACAAGTTCCGCGATGAATTCAGCAGGGTACATTACGCCGGAAGGATTGTTCGGGCTATTGACGATGATGGCCTTTGTGTAGCTGCTGACTCCCTTCATGACGTCTTCCATCCGCGGATAGAAACTGCCGTCTTCGGGAGTGACTATCACCGGGACACCATAAACCATCTTCACCATCTCGGGATAGCTTACCCAGTACGGTGCCAGTATTATCACCTCGTCCTGCGGGTTGATTATCGAATACAGGATATTGTACACCGACTGCTTCGCGCCGGCAGAGACGATTACGTTTTCCGGACCGACGATCCTGTCGTAATTCTCCTCGGTGTATTTGATGATCGCCTTCTTGAGCGACGGTATCCCGTCAGTCGGGGTATATTTGATCTCAGCGGTGTTCAGTTTCGCCGAAGCGGTGAGAATCGCGGACAATGGAGCTTTGTTTTTCGGTTCACCCGCTCCCAGGTGAATAACTGCTTCGCCCTTTTCTTTCAGCACCCTGGCTTCTTCATTCAGCTTAAGTGTCGGCGATTCAGCTATCGAACTTGCAAGCTGACTTACACTCATAATCTTACACAGACTCCTTTTCGGTTTTTGTTATTGGCAACTGAGAATATGCCTCATCACATGCGTCGACCTGTATATGGAACTGTCCACAAAGTGTGAGCGCCGATGCCCACATCAATAAGGTGCCGGCGCTTCATATCGCCGGAGCCCTCATTAAATCATCCTAAGTCTATCTGGAAAAGGAAATCGCAGCCGCTATTTCCCGGTTCTCACTTTATCTCGTTGAAATCAGCCACGCCGATTTTGACGATCGTGTCGTGATTTATTTCTCTTTTCATCCCTGTTGTGTCTGACACTTGCTCGGCCCACGCGCCGTAGACCCGCCCGCCGTACGCGGCAAGTCCGGTATAATCTCCGATGAACGCGCCGTTCGGCACAAACGACGAGTCGGCGAAAAGATAGTTCCGGAACGATCTCCCTCCGTCGACCGACCGCGCGAGGACCACCCACGTGCGTAAGTTCTCCGGGTCGAGTCGCCTGTCGTAGAATATCACGTTCACGGAGTTCGTCTTTCCGTCGACAGCGAGCCACTGCATGAACTGATCGGCACCGTTATGTACGGCGTCGTCGTTGACCCTTACCGGGAGGGACCAGCTAGTACCACCGTCTCCGGAGTACGATTCAAAAACATCGATGTCGCCGTTGCGGTAATCGCTCCATGTGACGTAAAGCCTGCCGCTGCCGTCTGAGGCGATTTGCGGAAATCCGTTCGCGCGGTAAACGTCGCTCGGTATAAAACAAGCTGGAGCAGTTTTTTTAATTTCCCGGTCGCGGGCAAAAGTCTTCCCGCCGTCCGCGGATGATTTGTACACGATGCTGCCGCCGTTCGTCCACACGACATGCAGGACGCCGTCAGGCGAAACGGCCCCGTCGAAACCTTCCAGGCCGCCGTTATCGTCGCGCGGAAGACCGTGCACATCGCTAATATCCCTGGGTGCCGACCACGTCGTGCCGTCGTCCGTGGAACGCGAGAACAAAATCACCGACTCAGTAAGCCTCCACTCCGTCCAACCGATATAGAGGTTGCCTCCGAAAGGGCCGTGCGTATTGTCGGCAACTATGTAAGGTTTGTCCTCGAAAGGTATGCCGGGTTTTGTCGCCTGCGAATCGACGACTATACTCTGTGGATCCCACGTCTTTCCTCCGTCCATTGAGCGTTTCACGAAGATCCCGTTTCTTGTCGCACCGTGTGCCCAGTAGTCCTGCGTACCGAGCTTGTCGAAGGCAATGCAAGACATCAGCGCATGACCGGCGTCATCGAAGACGACCGATACGTCTCCGGAAACCCTGTAGCTCTCAACTGCCGCTCCCTGGCTTGCGCTCCAATCATTGCCGGAATCTTTCGAATATTCGGCAGAAGCCGGAGTTTGATAGACTACGCAGACATTTCCCGGTGTCGTCGGGTCGACCGCGACCGACGGTTCACTGAATCGGCCGGCCGGGGATATCGCGACAATAAGTGATCGCGGCGCCCGCAACAACACGCTTTGCGAAACCGATCGGTGCGGGATAAGTAGCAACGGCAATGTCATAATTAATGAAGATAGTGTGAGCTTATCGACGACGGCCAACTTCCTCTTCTGAAAAGATCATCCATATTGATAATAAAGACTTTGGCAAATTCCTGCAAGTTTTCAATTTGAAGTGCTGCGCGCGCCGCCGACCCTCGGATTGTTTATCTTGTTTTTTCATCCGTTCGGGCTTAAAATAGAAGCCACAGAGTCAACAAAACCATTGGACAAGAGATGAATTTCAAGCACCTGAACCGCTACATTGCGCTAGCGATCTTCTTCATTACGCTCTTCATGTACCGAATGACCGCGCAGTCCTCAGTTGCATTCTGGGATTGCGGTGAATACGCCGCGACCTCGCCGGCACTCGAGGTACCTCATCCACCGGGCGCCCCGCTGTTCACACTCATGGGCAGGATTGCCATGATGACGCCTTACGTACAGGACCATGCGCTCCGGATCAACCTGATGTCGGCATTAGCCAGCGCCCTGACTATAATGTTCCTCTACCTGGTTGGCGTCAGGGTTATCTCGAGATGGAAAGGTTTTCCGTCGGACACGAAGGGGGCTATAATCGTCTTCGGCTCCGCGGCAATAGGGGCTTTCATACTCTCCGTGTCGGACTCGTTCTGGTTCAACGCCGTGGAGTCCGGCCTGTTCGCTTCAAGTATGTTCTTCGTGTCCCTTGTGCTCTGGCTTGGGGTGGTGTGGTTTGAAAAGGCGGAAGAGCCCGGGAGTCAGAAATACCTGCTCCTCGCCGCGTACGCCATCGGGCTTTCCATCGGAGTTCACGTACTCAGCATCCTCGTGTTCTTTGTCGTCGCGGTGCTGATCTACTTCAGATATTACGAGTTCGATTGGAAATCATTCACGAAATTCGGCATAGTAACCGTACTCGCGTTTTTCATTATTTATCCGGGCATCGTGAAATGGATGGCCGCAATCCTGAACGGCGACGTGAACGCCGGCCCGTTCAATATCAAGCACAGCTTCCTGGTACAGATGATCCCGCCCGGTATCGTGATCGCGGCGATATACGGCGCTTACAAGGCACAGAAAGCAAAGAGGTGGATCCTGAGTACGGCGCTTATGGCCGGCCTCTTCGTTGCCTTCGGTTACTCGACCTATACTCTCGTTTACATCCGGGCCAACGCCCATCCTCCCATAAACGAAAACAACCCCAGTAATCTTGCGCGGCTCGTGGGTTACTTGAACCGCGATCAGTACGGAGCACAGCCGATCTTCTGGCCGCGCCGCTGGAGCAGCGAACCGCAGTACCAGGCAGGTTACCAGAAATATTCATCCGACTGGGACTACTTCGTCGGGTATCAGCTGGACCACATGTATCTTCGCTATCTCGGCTGGAATTTCATCGGCCGTGCCGGCGACGTCCAGGATGCCCCGGTGGCGTTGTTCACCGCTCCGAAAGGGTGGTACGACGGACGCACGGGTTTTCCTTCAAGATATTACGCTATCCCTTTTCTTCTGGCTCTGTTCGGCCTTTGGTATCACTTTAAGAAGGATTGGAAGTTCGGACTCGCCTTTCTTTCCATGTTCATCATCATGGGATCCGCGCTGGTGGTCTATTTCAACATGCAGGACCCGCAGCCGAGAGAACGTTTCTATTTCTTCGTAGGATCGTTCTTCGTCTTTGCCTTGTGGGCCGGTGTAGGCGCGTCCGGAATCATAGACTTCGTCGCGACGAAGATCAAGGAAAACAGGACGAGGACAATCGGGATAGCCGGGACGGCGGCGGTGCTCTTCGCGATCGCGCCTCTCAACATGTTCGCACAGAATCTCTACACGCAGGACCGGCACGGCAATTTCGCGCCGTTCGATTATTCATATAATATCCTGCAATCCTGCAAGCCGAATGCGGTGCTATTCACAAACGGCGACAATGACACGTTCCCTCTCTGGTATTTGCAGGAAGGATTGGGCATACGAACAGATGTAAGGATCGTCAATCTCAGCCTCGCGAACACGGACTGGTACGACCTTCAGTTGAAGAACCGCACCCCGCACGGTGCCGAGAAGGTTCCGATAAGCATGACCGACGAACAGCTGTCGAATATTCAGCCGATCCAGTGGAAAACACAGACCTTCAAGGTCCAGGTCCCCAAGGAAGTCTACAAGGAATTCGGCGTTACCGACACGAGCATCACAAACAAGGGCTACATAGAATACACGATGAGACCGACGATGCAGGCGGGAGATATAGAAGCCGTCAGGGCTCAGGACCTTCTCATGCAGAATATCATCCAGACTAACGCCTGGAAGCGTCCGATATACTTCGCCGTTACCGTCGCGCCCAGCAATTTCATCGGCCTCGGTTCGTATCTTCAGATGCAGGGACTTGCACTTCAGCTGACTCCCGTCAAGAACACCAGTCTCGAGGGAGATTACACCCTGAACGAGCCGATTATGCGCGATTGTTTCCTGCAAACACCGAAGAAACCGCACACCGAGCCTCACTACGGTTTCCTGTTCACCAACCTGAACGATCCCAACATCTATTACGACGACAATGTGCGCATGCTCATGCTGAACTACCGTTACGGGTTTATGCGCCTTGCAGAATATTACGGAATGCATGGCGACACGACGCGTGCGGTGGCGACCCTCGACAGCATGGAATCGAAGCTGCCGACCGAAGTCATTCCCATGGACTACAAAATCATGAGCGACGTGGCGAGACTCTATTATGCGATGGGGGCCATGCCGCAATTCCACAAGTACGGTGCACTCGTGGAAGATGGAGCCTTGAAAGCTATTAAGGAGAACCCCAACAACGTTCAGTCGTATTACAATCCCTATCGGATACTCCTTGACCTCTACAGGGAGGAGAACGACTATCAGAAAGCGATCGACTTGCTCGAGAAGCTGCAGGCCCTCTACCCGAACGAGACGAGTATTTCGCAACAGATAGGATTACTGAAAGAGCGGATGAAGATGCAGGCCGCGCCGACCGACACCGCGCTGAAACCCGGCGCGATCAAGCCGAAGACGGTGAAGCCGATGATGAAGTGAGGGCTCTCCCCCGATTGTCTTTATGGCGGTGATGACTAAGGAGTCGTCACCGCCTTTTTGTTTCTACCTCTACTTGATAAAGACCATTTTTCGGGCCTGCGAAAAATTCCCCGCCTTCATCACATAGAAGTACACGCCGCTCGCCAACCCGGACCCGTTGAAGACGACCGAATGTTCGCCGGCACTCTGGCGCCCGTCGACCAGCGTTGCGACCTTTCGACCGAGCACATCGTAGACATCCAGGGTCACACGGCCCGCTGCCGACAGATGATATTGTATGACAGTCGTCGGATTGAAGGGATTAGGGTAACTCTGGGCAAGAGAATACTCCGTCGGAACGGTCGTTGTCGACGCAACGATGCCCGTAATGTCGTTAAGCGACCCCCGCCAGATTCCGCTCCCCTCGGTACCCGCAAAGATTTCCGAGCCTGCAGTCGTAACCGACAGCACATTCGCATTGTCGAGATATTGTCCATCGCTCAGCGCCACCCAGTTGTCGCCGTTATTAACAGACAGGTAGACACCCGCTGGAGTGCCTGCGAAGAGATAAGTCCCGGTGGCGGTCATAGAAGTGATCGCGTTGTTGTTCAAGCCTGTAATGATCGCCGACCAGGGCGTGCCGCCGGAGGTCGACAGGAAGGGACCTTTGGCCGTCCCGGCATAAAGACTAGAGCCGTAAGCGGCAAGACAAGTGACCGAGAGGTTGGACAATCCGCCGACCATCGCTTTCCACGTGAGGCCGTTGTCCGTCGACATGAAGACCCCTCCCCCGTTTGTGCCGGTGAATATTCCGGCATCGGTAACCGCAAAACCGGAGATCGACAGGTTCGTCAGACCGCTGTCGGAAAGGGTCCAAGTCACGCCGCCGTCCGTCGATCGATAAATGCCCGCGCTGGTCCCTGCAAGGACTAGACTTCCCGTCGCAGCAATTGCGGTGAAAGTCCTGGTTGCCAGGCTGTCCACGGGAGACCACGTCGAACCGTTATTGGTCGACACGAACATGCCCAGCGATGTGCCGGCATAGAGATAATTACCGTTTGCGGCTATGGCTGTCACCTGCGGATTCGTAATACCGTTGCTGGCAGGCGTCCACGTGCGTCCCGTGTCAGGCGAAAAGAAGACGCCCCCACTAGTGGCGGCGTAGACCCGGGAGCCGGCGTCAGCGAATCCTGCCACGCTCGATCCCCGGATGTTCGAATTGACCGCAATCCAATTCACACCGTCAGTCGAAAGGAAGATTCCACTTCCGGCCGTCCCGGCAATGACGCTCGTGTCGCTTACGGCAACGGACGTCACGAACGGGCTCGTTGTGCCGAAGTTAGTTGTGGTCCAGCTGCCCCCGCCGTCGAGAGATTTGAAGAGCCCACCCTCCGTGGCAGCGTAGATTGTGGAGCCCGAGACATTAATACTCGTGACGGCACTGTCGAGGAGGCCGGAGTTCCTGACGGCCCAGTTTGAATCCGTGTTCTCGGAGACATAAACCCCGTTGTATGTTCCGGCAAAAAGCTTCCAGGAACCCGATCCGGTCGGCTGGATGCTCAAATCAGTTATGTATTGATTTGTCATGCCGTCGAATATCCAGTTTGTCCCGTTGTCCGTCGTGAAGTACACGCCCGCGTTCGTCCCAACAATAAGAGTGTTTCCCTCTATTACAACGGCGTTTATGCTGGCGCGCGCAGCTCCATTGTAAGAAGGCATGCTGTCACTTATGGCTTTCCAGGTACTCCCTGCGTCCGTCGAATGAAAGACCCCCGCACTGTATGTGCCCACATAAATGTCGCTTCCACTGCCGGCAATACATTGTACTGTGTACTCCCCGAGGCTCGAGGGTGACCAGCTGGCTCCGTCGTCGGTCGACACAAAGAGACCGTTCAGTGTTCCTGCAAGAATGTCGGAAGAGTCGAGTTGATTCATGCAGAGGACCCGTTCCCCTGCCAAACCGGTCGAGTTCCATGATGCGCCGACGTCCGTCGAACGATAGATCCCGTTCCCGGCGGTTCCGGCAATGATCGCCCCGGTTCCACCTGTCATGATTATGGTTTTGACAGCCCCGACGGACGCGCCTCCGGAAGGTAGCCACTGAAAATTCGCAAACGACTGCCCCATAGCTTTGCCGCACGTTAACAACAGAACAAGTGCAACCGCAGCGATGGGCCTATACGACATCCCGGTGATTTTCGTCGGCGCAGGGAAAAGTGATGCGGGAATCGATACAGCGATTCGGTATGCTGGCGTATGGTTAGTCTTCTTCAATCAGCGCTCGTTAAATGTATGTCCTGTTTCGGCGAAATTATATCATCGCGAGCATAAAGATACAACACCACAACAGTATCCAGTCAAACTGCCAATTATGGAATAAGATTTATCGGCTCCCCCTAAAGCGCCTGCAATCGAGGACCCCGAGAGTAGCCCTCCACCTGTCCGCTAGCGCCTCCAGATCATCCAGGCCAGGAATCCGACAGCAATCAGGACGATCACAATCCTCAAGATCTTTGTTATCAGGGGGAGCAGATCCCATCCGCGTCCCTCTTTCGAGTCGAGCATTCGAACCTCCTGGAAGCGTATTGGCTAAGAGTCTCCCTTTTCGTCACTCACACACAATAAGGAATTTCCAACATTGTTTTCAAACGGCGTCCGAAACCCGGCCCAACCACCGTCACCGTACGATCCGCGCAGCGCACGGCGATCCGTGATTACAGCGATTTCATTTCGGATATCCGACCGTCTGCGATAATATTATCTTCTGATCTGGACGCAGGTTCATAGCCTTTGCGAGTGCAGACTTATCGATAGAGCCTCGTACCACGCACGACAATCCGGCTGACGCACAGAACAGATAGACGTTCTGCACAATGCAGCCGCAGTCGGCACCCATCCAGAGCGACCGATCTTCGCCCGAGGCGCGTCTCACGCGCGACATGTCCGCCACGTAAACGAGGTTTATGGGCGCATCCTTGACGAAGCTCTGCGTTCCGGTTTTGCCGCGGATGTCATCCTTGGAGACCAGCCTGACAGAGTTCGATCCTGCGTCATAGAGGAACAAGCCTCCTTCGGACGCGACGTAGATGTCGATCTCCTGCCAGTTCATGGCAGAAGGCGCGGTGCGGTGTCCGTCGGGTCGATTGATGCCAAACGCGGCCCACAGCAGGTTCGACATAATCTGAGGATGGATCGGTTTGTCGGCAAAGGAGCGTGTGCTCTTTCTTTCCTTCAAGGCCTGCATCAGCGGCATGCCTCCCGCAGTGTCGGGCGGTGGAAGCTTAACCGTCTCCTGGGCACTGCCCGGACCAGGGAACAGGAAAAGCAACGCGATCAAACACGCAAACAGCCTCTTCATATTTCCCTCCATTTTCAAGTCTTTGTTCAATTCTCCGGACTTCCGATAAATTTGGCAAGAGTCCTTTCAAGGGCGTCTCCCCGCAATTCCCCGCCCGTCGCAATTATTTTGCCGGTCGGATCAATGAGAACGGGATTCGGTATTCCAACGACGCCGAACTCTTTCACTATCCCGGCGTTCCAACCCGCAAAAGCATGAAGCCAGGGCATGGGCCATTTGCCGTGCCGGAACTTGACAACATCTTCAGGCGACTGGTCCAGGGATATACTCAATATCTCGAAGCCGGTTTTTTTGAATTTCTGAAACGCGTCCTGAAGGTACTGCATTTCCCCAACGCAAGGTCCGCACCACGTCGCCCAGAAATCTATTAGGTAGTATTTCCCCTTCAAAGATTCGTTGCTTATAATCTTGCTCGAATCATCGAGGGATACCACGGAGAAAGCCGGCACCTGACGACCGATCCGGATCCTTATTTCGGGAGAAAGCCTTTCCTTAACCAGTTTCCCAAATGGAGTGTCGGAATATCGGCCCACAAGTTCGCCGTAGTATCGTTCCGATTTTACGGTGTCGCCCTTGGCTCTCGCAATCATGAATTCGCCGAACAACACGGCCGATCTCACCGACTTGCTGGGGTTCTCTGAAATGACTTTCTCCACATAATCATCGACCTGCTCACCGCTCACTCTCGCCGATTGAAGTGCAATTGGGACAAGTTCGGGATTGATCGACCAGATAGGCGACGATGGCGGTATGTCTGAAATTACCCTCGCTGCAACCGTTGAATCCAGTCGAGCTCCCATCGTGGCAAGAGTCAGATAACTCACCAGGAGCTCCTGTCCGAGCAACGAATTCTTCTCACCGTTTATCTTCGTCTCAAGGGACTTCAGCTTTTTGGACCAATCGTACCTGAATTTCCTCAAGTCCTTCCCTGATTTTCGGTAATCCAGGTAGGCCGTTGCGAATGCCGCCCGGTTCTCCGACATCCCAGCGTAAATGCCCGCGAACTGTGCAGCAAAGGAATCTGAATCCGGAAACAACACTTTCGCAGGCTCGTTCGATCTCACGAGCTTAGCCGGGTCGAACACGACATGTACCTTGCCGTCTTTCGGGGCTACTATGGTCCAGTAGTCGCCAGTGTTGTCAACTTCGTACCTTCCGTTCCCGGTTCCGTTAATCGTGTGGCCGTTTCTGGCAATGCCCACGATCTCATACCGGATTGAATCCGCTTTCGTCTCGATGTCGGCGGAAAACGTCCCATCCGGTTGTTTCTTCATAAGAAGGGGATTCCCCATGTTGTAATTATTGAAATCGCCCTCTAAACCGGGTGAAGAGATCGAATCGACATACTCGTACGCTGCAAGACGCACATTTACTTCCAGGCTCTCGGGCTTGTCGATATAGAGGGCGACCTGATGACTGGTGTGACTGAGACCTGCATACCGCAGCATCCAAAGTCCGCTTGAATCGATACTAATAGAGTACTTCCCATCTTTGCCGGCACTCACATTCTCAATCGGCGTGTTGTCGCCCGGCAGCATGAGTTCCACGTTAGCCACCGGCATAGGTTTCCCGTCAAAACCGAGCAATGCTCCTGTCACGGTGCTCTGCGAAAATGCAAGTCCACAAAACGAAAACACAAGCGTCAAGCAAGCTATCACTTTGTACATAACTGCCTCCCTTTTGGTGCTGTTCTACCAATATTCGACTTAGCGTTCCCGGGATCTATCCCGGCTATAACCCTAAGCGAAATTTCTATCACGATATGCTATTGCAATTCCCTGTATCTGAAGCAGCTTGCCACATGATCGTTTACCATCCCCGTAGCCTGCATGTGGGCATAGCAAATAGTCGAGCCGACGAATTTGAACCCTCGTGTTTTCAGGTCTTTGCTCATCGCGTCCGATTCCCTGCTTGTTGCAGGAATCTCTTTCAGCGATTTCCGTCTATTCACCTTGGGCTTGCCGTCCACGAACTGCCAAATGTATTTGTCGAAGCTCCCGAATTCCTCCTGCACTTTGATGAACTGTCTCGCGTTGTTCATGGCAGCATGTATCTTGAGCTTGTTGCGTATGATACCGGGATTATTGAGAAGGCTTCTCACCTTTCTTCCGTCGAAACGCGCCACCTTCTCTACGTCAAAGTCAGCGAACGCCCTCCGGAAGTTTTCGCGCTTGTGCAGGATAGTTGACCAGCTGAGCCCTGCCTGCATTCCCTCCAGTATCAGGAATTCGAAAATGCTTCTGTCATCGTGCAGGGGAACACCCCACTCCCTGTCGTGATACTCGATCATTAAAGCGTCATCGGACGGCCACGGACACCTGATGAGGTTCACCTAATTTCCTCGAACTCCCCGGTCTGCCTGTTCTTCCGAACGTTATCCCAGTTGAAATATCTTCCGTTCATCGCGATATACACGCCGTAAGGAAGCGTATTGGCAAACGCAAGTGCGCTTCCGAGATTGAAGAGACCGTCGGAGCTCCCAAACTTGTAAGGTATCATCGCTCCGGTCAGGACGACCGTCTTGTTCTTGATCGCCTTACCCAGCATTTGAGCGGTTTGTTCCATGGTGTCGGTACCGTGCGTAATGATGATCTTCTCTTCCTGGCACATGACGCAGTTCTCGAGGATTATCCCCCGATCGGCATCAGTCATCTCCAGACTGTCCAGCATCATTAGAGTTCTGATATCCAAGTCGACCTTGCACCTGCCGAGCTTCAACATCTCCTGCAAGTGAGTATCCTTGAAGTACAACTTGCCGGTCAACTCGTTGTACTCTTTGTCGAATGTCCCGCCCGTAACAAATATTCTGATTGTCATAGTGGTTCAATTTAATAAGCGGGACATGAAAGACTCAAACAATTCGACGCGCCGGTAGTGCCCTAATTTATCTGCGATCCTGAGTTCACAACCTTTCTTTGTCGTTCTGAGTCCCGCCCCGCGAAACGCGGGGTAAACTCAGGCGGGACGAAGTGCCGCCTTGCGCCTGCGCACCGGAGCGCTTCGACGCACAGGTACAGCATCCCGCATATCCATTGTTGATAAAAGTAAGCGGGAAATCCAGCTCCGAGGAGACTACTGATGTCATGGGCCTGGATTCTTCAGTCGTCCGTCCTGCTTCGCGCGACGGACTTCTTCAGAATAATATCTTGGTTTTCACAACGAACACATGCGGGCATTCATTTAGCCAAAACAGGTACCATTCAATCTAGGACATTACCGACACGCCGGGACGACGACATGACCGTAACAACTTCACGGATAACGACGAACCATCTCGGTCCTTCCCAGGCGGCAATTTCCCTGGTCACCGATTATGCGCGGAAACCGTCGAGCCATGACCCTTCCAGATATCTCCGTTCCCACAAAGTCTTTCCTTAGACCAGGTATGTCCGGCGAATAATCCCGGACATATTGAAATGAATGGGCATAAAATCGTAACTTATGCCCGGCAGACAGAATCGGGCAGGACTCGTTCCGCCTTTCTAGACCATTCCCCTGAGCAGGTCTATTATTGTCGTCATTATGACAAGTGATGATGCCAGGTCGCGGTGATATCGCGACCGAGGACCTTTTGACGGGAATAACTATACAGAGGTAATGATGAAGCGAAGAAAGTATCCGGACCTGTTCTATAATCCAATAAGCATGACAGGCGCGATCATCGCGTCAGTTACATTCGGGGCAATCGTAATCCTGATGGCAATCGACGCGGTGTGGAACACGCTGCCGCCTTACTTTGGAATTGTTACATATATACTCTTCCCGAGCGTTCTCATCCTGGGGCTGCTTATCATTCCGATCGGCGCACTCCTTGAAAGAAGACATTTTCAGAAGGCGTCCGAGCAGGGCGTCCCGCCAATGCCTAAGATCGACTTCAACGACCCGCGTCACAGAAGAGCCTTTTTCATTTTCTCCACCGGCACTCTGCTTCTCATGGTTTTCACTGCCATTGGAAGCTACCGCGCATTTGACTTCACCGAGTCGGTGACATTCTGCGGACAGGTCTGTCACAAGGTGATGAGCCCGGAGTATACCACCTACCTGCACTCGCCGCATGCCAGGGTAGCATGCGTTCAGTGCCATGTCGGACCGGGAGCAAGCTGGTACGTGAAATCAAAGTTGTCCGGAGCATATCAGGTCTACTCGGTTCTGTTCGACAAGTACCCGCGACCCATACCGACCCCGATCAAGAATCTGCGTCCCGCGAGGGAGACTTGCGAACAGTGTCACTGGCCGCAGTCGTTCGTCGGAGAGAGAAGGATCACGAAGGCCTTCTACCTCGAGGACTCCGCAAACACGAAGTGGAATCTCGACATGCTGATAAGGATAGGAAGGAGTACTTCCGGTGAAGCGCAGCATCCGGCCGTCCATTGGCACGTCACGCACACGGTCGAGTATATCCCGACGGATTCGTCGACACAGACCATCCCCTGGGTGCACGTGGTAGGGGCTAACGGTAAGGCCGAAACTTTTACAACCAGCGATAACCCGTTCACCCCGGACTCGGTCAAGCATGTCCAGATTAAGACCATGGATTGCATGGATTGTCACAATCGCCCGACCCACATCATTAAATCCCCGGGAGAAGCGGTAAATGATGCCCTGGCGAACGGCTCGATAGACTCATCGCTCCCGTGGATCAAGCAGACCGCGGTCAACGCCCTCGTGCCTCGCTACACCGACACCAAGAACGCCCTCGATAGCATCGGGCTGTACGTGGAATCGTTCTACAAGACGAATTATCCCACGATAGCCTCGCGGCGTGACTCGGACATCAGTGCTGCGGTCACATCGGTCCGGAACATATACAAGGAGAACTTCTTCCCTTATATGAAGGTCGACTGGAGAGCATATCCCTCGAACATCGGACACCAGGATTACCAGGGGTGTTTCCGCTGTCACGACGGCGACCACAAGAGCGCCGACGGGCAGGTTATTCCGCACAACTGCGAGACCTGTCACGTGATTCTGTCGCAGGGCGAAAAGCCCGAGGCCAACGTGAGCCTAAATGGGGTTGCATTCGAGCATCCGCCTGCCGGAATCGGGGACGCCTGGAAGGACGGTTCCTGCACCGACTGCCACGATGGGACGCAATAGACTTACACCTTAAGCAAACGCCAATACCAAACCGCCGGTAAGATTTCTCGGACGATCACCGGCGGTTTCTTTTTGTAACATCTAATGTTCCGTGTTATTTCGCAGCCGTGAGACCGCCCTTCTGATGAGAAGATATGCCGCGACGATTACGGCCGCCAGAAAGATTCCGACAATGAGTCCGACCTGGAAGCTTTTGAAGGAATTTATGAAGAAAGCGGAAAAGTAGTGCCCGGCAAGTGTGAAGGTGAATGCCCAGATGAATGCCCCCAGAAAATTGTAGATCGAAAAGATTCCGGCCTCGACTTCGTACAGACCAAGCGCTATCGGGACGATATCCCTGATGCCGTAAAAGAATCTCGCGACAAGCATGAGTGCAGATCCATACCGCCGCACGACACCCGAAGTATCCTGGACTTTGTCCCCGAACTTCCGTTGCAGCAGGCTCCACTTGTCCCACAGGAGCTTTCCCGCGTAATAGTAAATCGTATTCGCGATAAAGGAGGCTGCTGTGCCTAGCGCGATTACTCCGGCCAGCGAGACAGCTCCCGTTTGAGCCAGCGCCACGCCCGCGAACAGACCGAACTCTCCCCCGAATACGACGGCAAGAAAAACCGTGAGATAGCAATTATGGGTTATCAACTGCTCCACCACTTAACTTACCAACTTTGACCATAACTGTTCAATCGGGTGCCGCACCATTTTCGCGCTATCTTGAAACTGCCTGACCGCTTCTTTAGATTGAAATCGATGATGAAAGCGATCCTTGCGATAATAGTCTGCTCAATTACTCTGTCGTCCTTCTGTGACGGATGGGCGCAGAAATCAAGCGCGTTCAGGATCGCCCGGCTGAAATATGACGGAGGTGGAGACTGGTACAACGACCCTCTTGAAGAGCCAACGCTGCTTCAATTCGTGAGAAGCCATACAAACATAGAGGTCGATCCGAATTACTACTACGTCGACATAATGAGCGACGACATCTTTACCTACCCTTTCCTTTTCATGACCGGCCACGGGAATATCAGGTTCACTGACGAACAGGCAAACAGGCTGCGGCAGTACCTTGATAACGGAGGCTTCCTCTACGCGGACGACGACTACGGCATGGATGGGGCTTTCCGAAGGGAGATCAGGAAGGTCTTTCCCGGAGACAGTCTTGTGGAACTCCCTTACTCTTACGGGCTTTACGATTGCGTTTACGATTTTTCACACGGTCCCCCAAAGATACAGGATTGGGAAGACGGCAAGCTGCCGAAGGCTTACGGGATTTTTATCGGCAAACGCCTCGCCGTCTACTACACCACAGAATGCAATCCCTCGGACGGATGGGATCCGCCGGAGGTTCACGGGGATCCGGAACCGAAGCGACTCGAGGCTTTGGAATTCGGCACAAACATAGTCTATTGGGCTCTGACGCACTGAACGATGGAAGACTATCCGTCGAACTCATCCAATAACGATGTCCTGACCTCACTCGGGAAAATCCGTCGTGCCAGGATCCTCAGCCGGATATACGAGGGCGCTTCCCTGTCGCTCTCCGTCGTTGTGCTCACGGCACTTACATCGACTCTGCTCGAACTGATTTTCGATTTCGATACGGTCGTCAGGGGACTTCTCGCATTCCTCTCGGTTTCCGCGATCGTCTTCTTCTTCATAAAATACCTGGCACCCCACGTCGTCAGGGTTTTCGGTACACCCCATTCGGAGGAGTTACTGGACGCTGCTCTTCAGGCTGGCGAAGCTTTCCCCGATCTCAGGGACCGGCTCAGGAACGCCGTCGAGCTGACATCCCAGAGTCGCGCGGGCCTTCATTCCGAAGAGCTGGCTCGGGCCTACATCAGCCGGATATTCTCAGCTGCTTCCGCACTTGACCTGGAATCGGCGGTCAGATACAGAACAAGGAAGGGGCCGTGGGTACTGCTCGCTTGTTCGGTCGCCGCGACCGCGCTTTTACTTGCACTATTCCCTTCCCAGGCGCCGTCCGCTTTCGCAAGGGTCCTGAACTTCACCCACAGGTACGGCATGCCAAACACTTACACGATAACAGTTACTCCCGGCAACACCGAACTCTCGCGTGGCGACACCCTCAGGGTCAAAACGGAACTAGCTCTGCTAACGGCGGCTCGTCTCCCCTCTCATGTAGTCTTGAATGAGAAATATGAAGGGGAAATGGAATTTGAAAAACACCAGGTAAGAGAAGGCGAGAACGGCCAATATGTCTTCAGTCTCCCGAACGTGAGGAGCAGCATGGAGTACTTTGTCACGGCTGGAGATCAATCCACACCGGAATACCATGTCAGGGTCGTCGATCTGCCCATAGTCAGGAGTTTCACTGTAAAGCTCGTCTACCCTCCCTATACCGCGAGGGCGCCGGATATTCTTCAGGATAATATCGGAGATTTCACCGCGCTCGTGGGAACAAAAGCGGAGTATACCCTTCACACCAACAAGAACCTTGCGGCGGCATGGATCGCGTTCGGCGACAATTCACGGACAAAGCTTGAACCGACAGGGCGCGTCGCGACGGGTGCTTTCCAGGTGAGGCGGACCACAGGGTACACCCTGCGCCTTCTCGACACGGACAGCCTCAGGAACCGCGACCCAATCACATACTCCGTGCAAGCCGTAACCGACGAGTACCCTACATGCGAGATTACCTACCCGGGAAAAGATGTGGACCTCAGCAGAGACATGCAGCTCCCTCTCACGATATCGATCGGAGACGACTACGGGTTCACGAAGCTCCTGTTGCAGTATAAACTGACGAGTTCCAAGTACGTCCCCGCAGAGAAGGAGTACCACTCCATGGTGATCCCCCTTCCGTCCAGGTCTGCGGGCGAGGAGGAAGTCCATTTCATCTGGGATCTTTCATCGCAGAATCTCGTGCCGGAAGATGTGATAAGTTATCACGCGAGGGTATTCGACAACGACATGGTCGACGGGCCGAAGTCAACTGCCAGCGCCGAATACACCCTCCGGCTTCCGTCTCTCCGGGAAGTGTTCGCTTCCGCCGACAGCGAGCACAGCGACCTGATCAGGAACACCGAAGATGCACTCAACAGTTCGGATGAGCTCAAGCAGCAGCTGGACAGGATTTCGGAGGAAATGAAGACTGCGACCAAGCAGATGAGCTGGGAGCAGGAGAAGAAGATGGAGAATACTCTCCAGAAATACGACAGTTTGCAGAAGAAAATAGAGGGGGTCAAGAAGCAACTCGAAAGCATGACGCAGAAGATGCTGGAAAACAGGATAATCTCTCCTCAGACTCTGGAGAAATATCTTGAGTTGCAGAAGGCGCTCCAGGAAATAAACTCGCCGGAATTTCAGGAAGCGCTGAAGAAGCTCCAGCAGGCGATTCAGTCCCTCGACCCCAAACTTGTCAGGCAGGCGATGCAGAACTTCCAGATCAATGAGGATATGCTGAGGAAAAGCATCGAGCGGACTCTCAGCCTGATCAAGCGTGTTCAAATCGAGCAGAAGCTAGACGAGCTGCAGAAACTGGCTGAACAGATGATCGCCCGGCAGGACACCCTAACGAAGTCCACAGCGCAATCCGATTCCGCCGACAGCAACATGCGGGACAAACTCGCCGGAAGGCAGGAGGAGATTCAGAAGGAACTGTCCGAGACTCGTGGAGCGATGTCCGATCTCAAGGAGAGAATGAAGGAGTTCGCCAAAGAGATGCCGCTCGATGAACTTAGCCAGGCAGAACGGACGCTGGACAGTTCGGATGTGGGCAACAAGATGCAGCAGGCCGCCTCGGACCTTTCAAAGGGCAATTTCACGAAATCGATGTCTATGCAAAACCAGGTTTCGTCCACACTCCGGCAGTTCAGACAGCAGCTCGCACAAATCCAGAGCTCGATGCTGCAGAACCAGCAGAAGGCTACCGTCGATGCCCTGAGGAAAGCTCAGCAGAACCTCCTCGAGATATCGAAGGAACAGGAATCGCTGAGAAACGAGTCGGGCCGGATAATCCCCAACTCGGCCGGGGCGCGGGATCTTGCGGACAGGCAGAACGAGTTGATGCAGCAGCTCGGCTACGCCGCTCAACAGCTCATGCGGCTGTCGGACAAAAGCTTCGTTGTGACTCCCAGGATGGGAAGACAAGTCGGCGAGGCCTACGGCCAGATGCAGCAGGCAATGGGAAACCTTCAGAGCCGGAGCGGTCAATCGCCGGTACAGGCACAGAACAGAGCCATGGGCTCGATGAACCAGGCCGTGATGACCATACAGTCGACTCTTCAGGCGATGATGCAGGGTCAGGCAGGTGGTGGCGGAGGGGGATCGCTGATGCAACAACTGGAGCAACTGGCCGGCTCCCAGGAAGGGCTCAACTCTCTTACGAGCAAGCTCGGGCAGGGTGCCCTTTCGATGCAGCAGCAGGCGGAGCTGGCTCGCCTCGCGGCCCAGCAGGCGGCGATCCGCAAATCGCTTCAGCAATTGGCCGAAGAGGCGGCCCAATCTCAGACTCCGAACAGGGTGCTCGGCAACCTCAACGAGATCGCCAAGGATATGGGCCAGGTAGTCACCGACATGGACAACAGGAACATCACCCAGGAGACGATCAGGCGCCAGGAGAGAATACTTTCGCGCCTCCTCGATGCGTCGCGCTCCATCAGGCAGCGCGACTACGACAACAGGCGGGTAACAAGAGCTGGAACCGATGTAATGACCCCGAGCCCGGGACCGCTTGATCTTCTGAACCGGGACACAGAGGAGGAACAGCAGCTTCTCAAACTGATCAGGCAAAACTTCCCCCCCGAGTATCAGCAGGTCATCCTGCGGTACTACCGACTTCTAAAGAAAGCGCCCGAATAGGAGATTGTGGGGCCGGTCTCATACCCGCAGATTGTCCCTCTAACATGATGGAACCCTTTTCCCGAGTCAAACAGTCTTTCTTCGGAGGAACACCTTATTTACATTAGCCTATGGCTCCGGTTGAAACGGGCCGCGTCCCGTCGTTGGCGTCCGGGAAGGACCTTGTTTCGAGCCGGATTCTTCTTCCAGGGCTATGTGACCGCGTCGCGGATAAGGTAGCGCTAAAGTACTTATCGAAGAATTCCGAAAAAGGAATTGGCTGATTGTTGCATATGAAACGAAACAGGACTCCAAAAAGACTGAGCCGTCACAGAACGGAAAACAAGCTCGCTGCGTCCAGGCGGACCGCCCACATCGAGAAGATGCCATGTTTTATCTACACTGCCGAGGTTTCATCCACGGAGTTCGTGCCGCGGGACTGCACAGGCGGGTTCCGGACGCTCACCGGCTACACCACAGCCTCGTTTCTCAAGGAGGACTTCTACAACACCACGATCGTGGCGCGAAAAGACGCCGAACTGCTCCAGAAGTTCAGGTGCTCTGTGAACTCGGCGAACGTCCCTAGAGATGTTTCATATACAATCGTGACTCGGCAAGGCAAGAACCTGAGCGTCACCGAACAGGTTACTGTTCTGGGCGCCGATTCGTCGAGAAAGATCATCGGCGGAGTTGTCACCCTTTCCGGCAAATCAGGCCACTCGGTCTCACTCAGCACTCTCGAGAGAGACCGGCTTCGCTTCGAAGAGATGGCGAAACTCAACAAGCATCTTCTCGAGATAAACCAGCTCAAGGACGAGTTTCTTGCAAACACGTCTCATGAATTGCGAACGCCGCTCAACTCCATCATTGGATTCCTCACCCTCATAACGGAGGGCTACTACGAGGGAGTCGAAGAACTCCGATTGTTTACGCGAAATGCGCTCGACAGTTCTTACCATCTTCTCAGCGTGATCAACGACATTCTGGATGTATCCAAGATTGAATCCGGGAAGATGCAGCTGCAGATCGAGAAGGTTTACGTCGATGAATTGATCGAGGAAATATCGACATTGTTCAAAGTGCAGGCCGACCAGAAGGGTCTCACTTTCAAGTGTTCACTGAAGGAACCGCCGCTGTTCGCCTCTGCAGACTTGAGGAAATTAAAGCAGGTCCTGATCAACCTTGCCGGAAACGCGATCAAATTCACTCAGACCGGCGGAGTGATCGTTACGGCTGAGATAAAAGACAGACACGTCAAATTCACAATCAAAGACACCGGCATAGGCATCCCGAGAGAAAAACAGGACAAGCTGTTCCAGAAGTTTATACAGGCGGACGGAAGTGCAACGCGACGCCACGGCGGAAGCGGGTTGGGACTCGTGATCTCGAAACATTTGGTGGAGATGATGGGAGGTCAGATCGAGATCGAAAGCAGAGGCCCGGGAACGGGAACCACGGTCATATTCACAATTCCTAAATGGACTAAGGAGGACGCTTGAGCTCCAGGGTTTTGTTGGTCGACGACGATACGAATGCCCGTATCATTCTGAACAGGGTGCTTGCCAAGGCCGGCTATGAAGTCCGGGAGGCAAGCAACGGCCGGGAGGCCCTTGAAACAGTCTCGGACTTCAAGCCTGACGTGATGATAGTAGATTGGATGATGCCCGAGATGGACGGCGAGCAGCTCGCAAAGTGGATAAAGAACGATCCGACGTTGAGATTCACCTACATCATACTGCTTACCGCCAGGGGCGACGTTAAGGACAGGGTCCGCGGGTTACAGGCCGGCGCGGACGATTACATAATCAAGCCTGCTCCTCACCAGGAGGTCCTGGCAAGGGTTGAGAGCGGCATGCGAGTACGTACGCTGCACAGGGAAATACAGCAGCTGACGCGTCGCGTCGCGGTGCTCGAGTTGGCGGCCACCGTCGGACACGAAATCAACAACCCGCTGAATGTCATTTACCTCGCGCTGGATATGATGAGAAAGTCAATCAAACAGAAGGAGTACGATAAGCTCGACAAGGGAATCCAGCTCATCGCCGAAACTGCCGACCGGCTGAAGGAAATTGCGAGGAAATTTGTCGAGCTGAAGGACCCCGAAAGCACGAACTACATAGACAACCTGAGTATGATTAACATCCACAAGAAAGAAGACCCCAAGTAGTACCGCTCCCCCAGGTTCGAGGGGACACGGCACCCGTTGAACTCCTTGACTATCCTCAATGAGGGAGTGATACTCCCCCCGCGTCGCAGGGGGAGTATCCGAGAAAATTCTTACTTGCCCTCGTCTTTCATCTTCTGCTTCACTTCCTGCACCTCTTGGCGAACCGACTGCGCAAATTTCTTCAGTTCTCCCATGTGCTTGCGCACTCTGGTTCCCGCAGCCTTGTTCTGCTTCTCGTAGAACTTACGAAAATCAGTTTCGAAGCTGCTTACGAGCTGGTGAAGTTCTTCGTACTTTCCCATACGTGACTCCTTCCTTTGTTTGTTGTTGATGTTAGGTGGTGTATTCACCGTTTATTTTGACATAATCGTAGCTCAGATCGCAGGTATACACCTCGGCAGACTCCTTCCCGGAGTTGAGCCTGATGGTCATCTCGATTTCCTTCCTCGCGAACAGGTCCTCAAGTATGCGGAGATCGAACTGTTGCGGCTCGTTCTTCCTGTAGACGCTGATTCCCTGCACCTTGAGTTCAACCTTGGCCGGATCGTACTTTGCGTCGGAATTGCCGACCGCAGACACAACTCTTCCCCAATTGGGGTCTCCTCCGAAAATGGCCGTCTTGACCAGGGGTGAAACACCGACGGCCCTGCCCACCTTCACGGCCTCCTCGAAAGTGGCCGCGTTCTCAACATTAACCTTTACAAACCGCGTGGCTCCTTCTCCATCCCTCACGATCATCATCGCGAGTTCTTTCAGAACCGCGGCCAATGCATCACGGAAAGTCCTGTAATCCCCCGCCGTCTTTATTTTTGCGCCCGATGCCCCGTTCGCCAACACAAACACGCTGTCGTTCGTGCTTGTGTCACCATCCACGGTAATGGAATTGAACGACCTGTCTACGGCATAGCTCAAAGCTGAAGCCAGATTCTTAGAATTGATTCCTGCGTCCGTGGTTACAAAGCAGAGCATCGTCGCCATGTTGGGGTGAATCATCCCCGCCCCCTTGGCGGTAGCTCCTATCCTGAATTTCGCCTTCTTTGAGAGGGCAACTTCCACCGCAACCTGTTTCGGAAACTTGTCGGTTGTCATTATGCTCTGGGCAAAATGGTTGTCCGGCTCTGAGGTGAGGCCGGCGACAACATCGGGGATTGTCTGATGCATCGCAACCACAGGAAGCTGTCTTCCTATAACCCCCGTCGAGGCCACAAGGACTTGATCGCGAGGAATGCGGAGTTGTTTGGCGACTTCAGCAACAGTCTTCTCAGCCGACTTGAGGCCGGCCTTGCCGGTAAGCGCATTGGCACATCCGCTGTTCACGATGATTGCTCTTGCTTTGGAACCGGATTTGGCCAAATTCCTTTTGCTTACGTAGATCGGAGCGGCCTTGAACCGATTGCGAGTGAAAACGGCGGCAGCTACGGCTGGCTTCTGACTGAAGACAAGGCCCAGATCGTATTGGCCGTTTGCCTTGATGCCGGCAATTCCTCCGCCTGCAGTAAAGCCCTCTGGAAAAGTGACCGAGCTATCGTATAACAAGTTCATTTAGACCTGTGTCTTGCCTTCTTGTGTTCTTTCTTAAGTGATTCCATCAGCGCAGGAAGATGTTCGTACAAACGCTTCGGCTTGCGCGGCTTCCTCTTTGCCAGCGCGTAAGATGTCATTATCGGCATAGCCACCGTGGAATCAAGATACGCCACAACCGTGTCGGGGAGCTTGTTCGGGTCGACCTTGCCCCAGCTGACCGCCTCCGAAGGAGTGGCTCCGGAAAGGCCTCCGGTGTCAACTCTGGCGTCCGTTACCTGGACAAAGAAGTCATGCCCTTTCTCGTTAATGCCAAGCACCTCTTGTATCTGTGGTTCCGTCTGCAACATGAAATTCTTGGGTGAACCGCCTCCAAATATTAAAACACCGCTTCTGCCGCCTTTTCGCTTCGCATTGAGCACGATTGCTGCGGTCTCGTTCACGTCCCTTGAAACGTCGAGCTTCAAACCATAGCCCTCGAGCGCCATTGCGGCCACGTTCATGCCGATCGAGCTGTCTCCGGGGCTTGAAGTGTAAACAGGCACCGCGTACCGATGCGCAGTAGCGAGAACCGAGGCGTTCTTGATTCCCAGTTTCCGCTCACGTGCGGCGATGTACCTGCCAACCCGGTAGTGAAACTCGGCAGTCCCCATTTCCTTCTGAAACTCAGGCTGCGATATCAGATGCCTGAAAAACTCATCGGTCGACAAGAGGACTTCATAATCGAAAAGTATGTCATAGATGCGTATGACGCCCTCTTTCCGGAGTACTCGATCATCGACAAAAGGGCTCCCTTTGTGGAGTGAATGACCTATCGCGAAATGCGTGTCGTGATAGAGATTCGCTCCAGTTGAGACGATCCAATCGACGAAACCAGCCTTGATCAACGGAACGACGCATGAGCCTCCGAGCCCGGCGGGAGTAAGCGCACCGGTCAAGCTCATGCCTATTGTTACGTCTGACGCAAGCATTTTCTGCGCAAACAACTGCGTTGCCTCTCTCAGGCGAGCGGCATTGTATGCTTGAAAATAGTTGTCGACAAGATCTGTGATTTTGATACCCTTTGGGATGGGTTGCGGAACAATTTTTTTTCCGGCAAGATATCTTGATTTCGTCATGTTCAATTTTGCTCAAAAATAACAGCTTTTTTGAGTCAATAGCAAGGAAATATTGAAAATTTCGAAAAATTTATGGAAATGCCCTTCGAGCCTCAGTGGGGCTTAAGAATACTCAGAAATGACGCGTTTCGGCCGCTATTGGAAGAAGAATCTTGCGCCGAGACCGGCATCGAACCCCAATTCGGTCACAGGTGAGAGGTAAAACACCGGCGCAAGCTCCAAAAACACGTCGAGAGGAACTCCCCGCGGCATCCAATCGATACCTCCGACTCCACGCAATCCAAGTGCTGAAGGAATCGAAACACCGCCACTGAATTGCAGGCCTGCGCCGTAGTAAAGCGGGAAACGCTCTTGGGATTTGATCGCATTGAAGCTGTGCCAGATGTAATCGGCGTCAATACGGAGCAAACTCTCCGAGTAGTAATACACGTAGTTGTTTCCAAGGCGCGTCCAATTGCCACTGATTGACCAGCCAATCGACAGATCGATCGCGTTGTCCTTGGAAGTCCAGAATTTAGCGTTTATGCCGGTCGGTCCGCCTACTATGATCCCGGCACCCACGCCGTTTGTCTGTGCGTAGGATCTATTTGAAAATGAAAAGAGAAAAAGTGCTAATACTGAGAGTTTCAACGCGTACTTCATCATCTGAAATTTTCTCCGCTTGATTTCGCTAATGGGTGATGCCTAATTGCCGTCGCCGAAATCGTAAAGGACTACATACACATTTTCCTCTCCGGGGTAGCTCAGAACGCCGACATGATCGAACCTCCTGTTCAGAAGAAGTGTCACCTGAACGGAACCGGTATAGCGGAACAGTTGCAGCTTTGAGACTATCGGACAATTTGCCAAATCCTGCAGCTGAAGGGTGTTTATGCTCGTATCGGAAATCGACATGTATAGCCAGTTGTTCTCGCCGATCCATGCCTCCACCTTCCCCAGTTGGCGGACGGCTTCTATTTTGAGGACATATCCATTCGTCCTTTTTTCCGCGAAAATCCCGCGGACGGTGAACGTGCCCGGACGTGAGGTGAACATGGACGCGCACGAGGCCAGCATTGTGCCCATGACGAGCAGAATTGCGGGTCTCACGACAGTCGATGTTATTCTCATCCTTCCATGAAAGTATAGACGGATTCGCCTGCTGTCAAGAGCGCCGAGGCAGCAGGCGGTCCGTAGTTCGCGCAAAAAGGAAGGTGATTTCCGTTCTGTGCCAATGTTTCTGCCGGATTTTCTAACCCGGTTCCATATCCTCCGAATGCAGCTATTACGTAAGGAATCAACGCTCAGAAAAACCTTTCTCACGGCTTCTATGATAAGATAGTCAAGAAAGATGCCGAAAGAATTGCCGCAGATGAGTTAATAAACGGGATTGGCGAAACAAACCACGAAAAGACTGCACACGTGTTCCGCATCTCCTGCGCATCGGCACGATTGTGCATGCAGAGGAAGAACAAACGACCGCCTGGTTCAACCTGTCGCCCTGGTGGTTGCTCCTGAAGACATGCGCATGTATTCGGCCTCGCGGTACCACGATGAGGAAAATCTCCACGGAAAAAAGCCTCAGGAAACGCTTATCAACATTTGATCGCCGAAAATCGACTACGAGGGCAACAATTAACATGGTATCTAACGGCACGCACATTGCGCTTAACACCGTTGAGAAGTAAATTAGACGAGAGAAAGGGCTCGATGCGAGAGAGTGTTATCGGTTCGAAGAAGTTCTATCCGACCGTCATGAAGTCCGATGGTCGAGTTGACTTCATGATCCTGCCCACAATTCCGACCGACATCTCCCCGCCAGGTTCATACCTCATCGAGTCCACACGCAGTTCCGAGACACGGCACTGGATTCGTTCGTAGAAACGCAAGCCGGCAAAATGGTAATTTGGCACAATACAGAAGATGCTCCGAGGACACCGGCCGAGGTGTTCCCGAACGATAAGGTAGTAATCTGGATCGGCAGCTATCCGATCGAACTTGGACAGCAGATCGTCGTGGAACTCACCGTCTCCGATCCTCCCGCTGCGGGTAAGAAGACCGTCGTCCACGCTGAGTGGCGGTACAATGATTACGGCAGGAACAACAGTTACTGGGCAGCGATAGTCGGTCCGTTCGGAGCTGGACAGGTAGTCGAGTACAGTATCGTGGGCACAGGTCCCGACGGCACCCGTCACGTCCAGATCGACAAGTTCACGGTAATAGACCGTAGGAAGTCAAACAAGAAGAAGGCTTAGGGCCGAGCGGGAAGCACGCGTGTCGGCTCGGTGCAGATCCAGTGCGACACGGTCACTAGCACGCCAGAGCCGGAGATTTTAGAAAGTTGCAATCCATCTCGCGCTTCATTCGTCTAATTCATCAGAATCACAATGCGAGGAGCCGGCGATCTTCATCGGATGCAATGTTGCACCATCATAGTTGGAACGAAAAGACAATAACATAGAGAAGGTCTTGTTCGTAACTGAAAAACCAAACACTGCAGAGCAAACTGTACTAAACTCAAGGAGTTCCCATGATGACCTCTGCTTCACCGAATAACGGCGGTGCATGATGACGCCGAAGCAGTCAAAAGCTGCGCGAGTAAAGCGCGGGAAGATCAAGGGCAAAATCCGAAAAAACGGAGGATTTATGGCAAAAGACAGTTTAAGCGTCACCGACAACAGAACTGGAAAACAGTACGAGATTCCGATTGAGAACGGTGCGATACGCGGGATGGACCTGCGGCAAATCAAAGTCAAGGAAGACGACTTCGGACTGATGAGCTACGATCCGGCATTCATGAACACTGCATCCTGCAAAAGCACAATCACATTCATCGACGGCGACAAGGGGATACTACGATATCGCGGGTACCCGATCGAACAGGTAGCGGAGAAAAGTTCTTACCTGGAAGTCGCCTATCTGATCATTTACGGCGAACTGCCGAACAAGACGCAGCTTGACGACTGGAAGTACAACATCACTCATCACACCTTCGTGCACGAGAACGTCAAGAAATTCATGGACGGCTTCCACTACGATGCACACCCGATGGGGATGTTTACCAGCACGATGGCCGCACTCTCCACGTTCTATCCCGAGGCGAAGAACATCTTCGACAAGGAATCCAGGCAGACCCAGATCTACAGGTTGATCGGGAAGGTCACGACGATAGCGGCGTTCGCGTATCGTCATGCCATGGGTCTTCCTTACTCTCACCCCGACAACGACCTGAGCTACGCGGGGAACTTCCTCAACATGCTGTTCAAGATGTCAGAGCCCAAGTACAAACCGAATCCCGCGCTCGAGAAAGCGCTCGATGTCCTGTTTATACTTCACGCCGATCACGAGCAGAACTGCAGCGCGAGTGCCATGCGAAACGTAGGATCATCGCACGTCGATCCGTATTCCGCGCTGGCCGGCGCCTCGGCCGCTCTCTACGGTCCGCTTCATGGCGGTGCAAACGAGGCAGTCCTTCGCATGCTCAGAGAGATCGGGTCGAAAGACAAAGTCCCTGCTTTCATAAAGGAAGTCAAGGAAGGCAAAGGCGACAAGAGGCTGATGGGGTTTGGGCACCGCGTCTACAAGAATTACGATCCCCGCGCGAAGATAATCAAGAAGCTCGCGGACGACGTGTTCGAGGTGACCGGCAGGAACCCGCTCCTAGACATCGCCCTGGAACTGGAAAAGATCGCGCTCGAAGACGAGTATTTCATAAAGAGGAAACTCTATCCGAACGTGGACTTCTATTCCGGCTTGATTTACCAGGCAATGAAGTTCCCCGTCGACATGTTCCCCGTGCTGTTTGCCATCGGGAGGACGTCAGGCTGGGTGGCGCAGTGGGAAGAGATGCTGCTCGATCCTGAGCAGAAGATCGCCCGCCCGCGCCAGCTCTACCTTGGACACGGTTCGCGCCAGTACGTTCCGCTGGTCCGCAGGTAAACGCGACATTCTGAATTAGACGATCAGTGCGGTGCGCATTCGTGCGCACCGCACTTTTTTGTGGCCTGACGCCCTTCTCTCCCTCTCTCAGTCAAATTGCTTAACAAATCCACGTATGATATTTTCTACTGTTCCCCGCAGGCGTTGTGCGGGTTATAGGGCACACTTAAGGAAGAGAAACCTGTAATGAAGCCAATCCTCATCGGAATCGCCGGCGGATCCGGCTCCGGCAAAACGACGGTTACCAACAAAATAATAGACAGCCTCCATATCGACGACCTGGTAATCCTCCAGCATGACTCGTACTATAAGGACGTCTCATCCTTCAGGGGTAAATCGGTCAGTGAAATCAACTTTGACCACCCGGACTCGCTGGACACCGCGCTTCTTGTGAAACATTTGAAGAGCCTCAAAGGCGGCCGCTCCGTCAAGAAGCCTATCTACGACTTCACGACCTACAGGAGGCTCAAACAGATAGATATCGTGCATCCGAAAAGCATAATAATCCTCGAGGGGATCCTCATATTCGTCCACAAAGAGTTGCGGGACCTGATGGACATCAAGATATTCGTCGACACAGACGCTGACGAGAGGTTGCTCCGAAGGCTTCGGCGCGACATAACGGAGCGCGGACGATCGCTCGATTCAATTATGGAACAATACATAAATACCGTGAAACCTATGCACCTTGAATTCGTTGAACCGAGTAAGATGTGGGCCGACATAATCATACCGAGGGGCGGCGAGAACCGGGTTGCCATAGCAATGCTGGCATCCCGTATCCGCTCGTTGATCAACGGAGAGCGCGGCCATGCCAGCTGAGGCCGGCCGGAGACGATTCGGGTAGACATGGATTCCATCCTTTTCGGAAAGAACACGGAGCCCAACGTGGTCGCTGTTTACCAGTCGGGCGAGACGGTGATGAAAGTCGTGAAGCGTTCAGGAGGAGCAAACACCGTCGAGACCCGGAAGTTCTTTCCGTTTTTCTTTCTGAGCGATGCACTTCTTCTGAGGGGGTTCGAAAAGAAGTTCTGGAACGTCGGGCTCGTGGGCAACAATTACTACAAACACCTGTGCATATTCCGCAGGTGGTCGGACATGAAGTCTGCGATGCGGATCGTTGCCGAGAACCTGAACACGCGGCAGGAGCCCTCGGACATGGAGGATCTCTACGTAAAAGCAGATCCCGTGTACCAGTTCCTCATGCAAACGGGAATCACTCTCTTCAAGGAGATGGAGTTCTCCGACCTGAGAAGAATGCAGCTCGACATCGAGACGTTCTCAAAGTCGGGCTTTTCCAACGCGTCGAGACCCGAAGACAGGATCATCCTCATATCGCTGTCGGATAATTCCGGGTGGGAACACGTGATAGACGGACGCGGCAAAAGCGAATCCGAAATGCTGAACGAGTTGGTCGAGATCATCCGCGAAAAGGACCCCGACGTTATCGAGGGGCACAACATATATAACTTCGATTTTCCCTATATCATGCGGCGCTGCGAAATGAACGGGGTGAAGCTCCGGATCGGCAGGGAGATGCTCGAACCGAGGGTATTCACGCCGCGAAGTCAATATGGTGAACGGGAAGCCGAATACCTCAGCATCGAGATCCCGGGGAGGCATGTCGTCGATACTTATCTGCTGGTACAAAGCTACGACGCCACACGGAGAGAACTTGAAAGCTACGGGCTGAAGAACGTGGCCAGGTTTTTCGGCTTCGCGTCCCCGGAAAGGGTGTACATCGACGGCTCGAAGATATCGGACACCTGGCTGACAAACCCCGACCTGTTGGTCCGGTATGCCCTCGACGATGTGAGGGAGACAAGATCGTTGGCCGAACACCTCTCGCAGACGAATTTCTATCTTGCCCGCATGCTTCCGTACAATTACGGTCAAATCCCCCGTGGATCAGCCACGAAGATCGAATCGCTCTTCATCCGGGAATACTTGAGGAAGAAGCAGTCGGTTCCCCGTCCGCAGACAGGAAGGCAGACGTCAGGAGGATACACCGATGTCTTTCTCAGGGGAGCTGCCGGACCAATAATCCACGCAGACGTGGAGTCGCTGTACCCCTCGATCATGCTTACCTACAATGTCGTACCGCCCGCGGACGAATTGGGGGTGTTCCAGAAAACGCTGAAACACCTGACGAAACTGAGGTTGGCCACCAAGAAACAGATGAAGGAGGAGGCGGATCCGGTGGCCAAGTCGAGGCTCGACGCGATGCAATCTTCTCTCAAGATTCTAATCAACTCCTTCTACGGCTACCTCGGTTATTCGCGGGGCCTTTTCAACGACTACGCGTCGGCGGACGTTGTAACAGAGACGGGTCAGAAGATCCTTCGGCAGATGATCGCGGAGATCAACAACCGCCGCGGTGCCCTGGTGGAAGTCGATACCGACGGCCTCTATTTCGTGCCGCCGCCCGAGTTCAGAGGCGAGGAGGAGGAGACGAAATTCGTCGCGAGCCTCGCCCGCTCACTCCCGGCAGGCATAAACCTCTCCCTCGACGGACGGTATGCTATGATGCTTAGCTACAAGAAGAAGAACTACGCCCTTCTGGGTTACGACGGGAGGATAAGGATACGCGGCTCAGCACTGATCTCGCGAAGCATGGAGCGGTTCGCGAGGGAATTCATCCACGAATCAGTAGCCCTGATGCTGCGCGGAGACATCGAGGGCCTGCACAATTTGTTCGTCCAGTATACGAGGAAGATTCTGGACCGCGAACTTCCTCTGGAAAAAATGGTCAGAACTGAAGCCGTGCGCGAAACAATCGAGGACTATCTGGCAGCTGTCGCAGCAAACCGGCGGAATCGGACAGCCACCTTCGAGGCCGCGATCAACGCCGGGATAAGCATTCGGCCGGGAGACAAGGTCTCTTACTACATCGTCGGGAACGAGCCTAACCCGCGCACCTTCATGAATGCCGTCCTTTACGACGATCAGGATGAGCACCCGCAGGATTATAACGCGCAATATTACGTCAAGAAACTGAACGAATACGCTGAGCGGTTCGCCGACTTCTTTGAACCGGGGGATTTCAGGAAGGTCTTCTCCACAGATGAGGGGTCGCTTTTCAAGACTTCGCTGGATGGGGTTACGTTGAAAGTCGCCGAGGCCGAAGGCGGGGATTCAAAGGTCGAGGAAGAGGAGGACGAGTAGTTACCCCTCGAATTCTTTCCTGAGTATCTGGAAGCCGTGCCGCTCTAAAATACCCGATGCCTTTTCCTGGATTTCCTCCGTGTCGAAGGAGAGCCTGAACATCCCGCCGCTGCCTTCCCTGACTTTGAGGAGCTCGATATCCTTTATGTTCACACCATCCTCGGCGAGCGAGGAGGTAATCTCTTTCAGCACGCCGACCTTGTCTTCCACCACGACGTAGAGATCGTAGAGAGGATGGAGGAATCCTTTTCCTCCCTTGCGTATTCCCGCTCGCGCGAGCCTTGCCTTTTCGAACTCCCCCGCTATCACCGAGTCGTTGCTCTTCTTCAGCTCCGCGCTCAGCGACACGAGCCTCGAGATGAGGGCGTTCAGCATGGCATCGATGTTCTCGCGGTTCGACCTGATCACGTCGTTCCAGACAGTATACTCGCTCGAGGCAATCCTGGTCATGTCTCGGAACCCGCCGGCGGCCAGCGTGTTGAAGTGCTCGTCGGTCGATGAAAGATCGCCCAGCAGATTGACAAGCTCGACGGCCAGCAGCTGGGGGAGATGGCTTGTCGCCGCTGCGATCCTGTCGTGCTGAGACGCATCCATGAGGAGAATTCTCGCACCGAGCTGCTCTACCGCGTCCAGGAGCGGCTTCATTGATCCTTCGGGATACCGCTTGAGCGGCGTCAGAGCGTATACGGCATTCTGGAAGAGGAACGGCTGCGCCGCATCGACTCCCGATTTCTCCGAGCCTGCCATCGGGTGACCGCCAACGAAGACGACGCCTTCAGGAACAACTCCAGCCGCCGCGGCCATGACCGGCTGCTTTATGCCCGCCGTGTCGGTTATTATAGTGCCGGGTCCGGCAAGCGGAGCCGCGTCACTGATTACATTGATGACTTCCGATGAAGGCACACAAATAAAGATTACGTCCGGGCGTGAGTCGCAAAGCTCGGCAATGCTTCCCTTGAACGCAGCCTTCGGTATCTGCTTCCTGATTTTCTTTTCGTTCTGAGGTTTGTCCGTCACGAAGACCGGATGGCCCACTTTTGCAAGCGAGAGTGCTATCGAGCCGCCGATGAGGCCGCATCCAATGATACCTATTCGGGCCGGCGAAATTCTCTCTTCAGTGCCGGGCATGATCAATCACTTTCGGGCGCCCCGAAGAAAGGGACAATAAACAGACAGACAAATTGAAAACATCGAGCCGATGCGGTCGATTATCTGGGGACACTTCGACGCTTCCTGATCGACAGCATTATCAATTCGCAGCTTTTGTTGCAGATTCCAACTCAACCTCAGGGATTTCAAACAGGAATTTCCCTGCCGATCGCCTCGGCAATGAGCCTGATCTCTTTCATCATCTGCGTGAACTGGTCCGGGAAAAGCGATTGCGGACCGTCCGAAAGGGCCTTGCCCGGTTCATTGTGTACTTCAACCATGATGCCGTCCGCACCGACCGCGACAGCCGCCCTCGCCACCGGGACTACCTTTTCACGGATTCCGGTCGCGTGTGAAGGATCGACGATCACGGGAAGATGACTCTTCTTATGCACAACTGGTATCGCGTTGATGTCCAATGTGTTTCGGGTCGAGTTCTCGAAGGTGCGTATCCCGCGCTCGCAGAGCATAACATCCCTGTTCCCGCCGGCCAGGATGTACTCCGCCGCCATCAGCCATTCTTCGACCGTCGCGGCAAGTCCGCGCTTGAGCATGACGGGTTTGGATATTTTTCCGAGGTCCTTGAGGAGAGTGAAGTTCTGCATGTTCCTCGCCCCGACCTGCATTATGTCGGCATACTCCGCCACAGACGCAATCTGGCTCCTGTCCATTACTTCCGTGATTACGACAAGGCCGAATTCGTCGCCGGCTTTCCTCAGGAGTTTGAGGCCCTCCTCGCCCATTCCCTGGAACGAGTACGGCGAGGTGCGTGGTTTGAAAGCCCCTCCGCGGAGGACCTTGGCGCCGTTCTTCGCTACATGCTCGGCAATCGCGAACAGCTGCTTCTCGTTCTCGACGGCACAGGGCCCGGCCATGACAACCACTTCGTTGCCGCCGATCTTAACTCCCTTGATGTCGATTACGGTTCCCTCGGGCTTGAACGACCTGTTGGCAAGCTTGTACGGTTCCGTGACCCTGTAGACTTCGTCGACGCCGGGCAACACCTGAATTTGCCGGTGGTCGAAGTCCGGTTTGACTCCTATCGCACCGAGTATTGTCCTCGAAACACCCGTCGACCTGTGGACATCGAAGCCGAACTCGTTGAGAACCTTTATAACGTTCTCAATTTGATCTTCGGTAGCTTCTTCTTCGAATATTACAACCATCTAAAAAAACTCCTTCCCCGGAGCGATGCCCCGGACCGCGAATCTCCATTTGTTGAAACAGATTTCACACATTCTATCTGAATGTCTCTGAAAGTTCTAGGGAAAATACAGCTATATACGGCTAGAGTAAGATCATATCCCCCGGTGGGGGAAATAGAAATAGGAGTAAAAGTTCGCCAGGGGCGAACCCCAAGACGCCCGCGAATGAGGAAGGGGAGGTTGCAAAGTCCCTCTGCCCGAGGAGTAATCGGCTATATATATGTCCACACTCGCTTTCATTGGATTGAATATAATTAAACGCCGCCGAATGGTGCAAGGGGATGCGATAAACTTGGCCGACTAGAAACTCTTCATTTATTGCGAGAGGGCAAGGGAAGGGAATCAAAATGGCCTACGCGTTTGCAGCCTCCGATGTCGCTGGGCGGAGCGCACGTTAGCTGGAGCTATAAGAATTCTCGAAAAGAAACAACTGACCGTGATATTCACGTAGACCAAGTTGAGTCTTCGCAAGAATATCCCTGCCAAGGAGGCAGCGCGAAATCGCCTCCTCAGAAAAGAAGATCTCGTTTTCAAATACTTCATCGAAAATCCTGACCCTTAGTTTGTGTCCCCAAGTCAGGAGACCCGCACCTCTGGTCGGTGAAAAAGTCTTCCGCCTGCCTGACTGCAGGTCCAGTCCGAGTGCCAACGCATACTGTGCGGATACTATCGTTAATTCGGTACCAGTGTCAATAATTGTCGGCACATCAGCAGTTCCGTGCTCGGATGCTAGTCTTATCGTAACAACTGGATAGTTTCCCTCGTGACCCACGTACCCCCTGTAGTTGATGCCGTATTTGAATTCCAGTCGATGCAAGCCGCTACAGACCCATCATTGGATTCTCGGACGCTTCTGGTACAAATAAGATAAACGGGATTGGGATTCCCTCTTCCTTTGTCGCTTGCAGCACTTGCGCAAAATCGGGTGAGTGGGATACAAGGTGGGCGCCTTCGACTGCAATCCACTCTCCTGCATAACTAGAAACCGTGTCCTTGTTCTCCTCAAGCCACCGCATCTCGGTTTCCCTGAGTTGTGGCATTTTAACTGCATGATGGCTAACTTTCACGGATGCCTTCTCTGCCTGGATGAGCTCATTACAGAAATCAGTGACTAGACCCACAAACTTCTCTCTCGTGTCCTCCGTTTCCTCAAGAATTGAAAAAATGTCTATTGGACCATGAAGGAAGCGTATCCGCCTAGATGATGAATCAATGTCTCCAGCTTCAAGATAAATGTGGCAATTAAATGCCGACCTGCCAGTTCCCTGTAGAAACTGACCGAGGCCGCTCGAGAACACAAAAGCTTCGTGAACCTTGTCGACGTCCTCTAGCTGCGATCTACTTCCCGGCATGTGTCCCCTCCTTTTCGACTACTAATATGCGCGCCAGTTTGTTTATATCTTCTAACAGGTTTTCGAAGAAGCCGGTTCCAATCGCGGTCTTTTGGTAAAACACAATTCCTACGCCGATGAATTCTGGAAACACTTCAAAATAAATCGTTCCTATGCCGACTGACGATTTTTGGACTTCCATTTTGACACCAGATATAGACACTCCGTCAAAGAAACCGTCTTGGTCCTTCACCCCAAACGCTCCCCTGAATGGCATCGGCAAGACTGGACTGAATCTCGACGATGGATAACTGAGCCTAGCGCGACATGATAGCTTCAATTCTTTGGCTGTACCACAATCTTCCGATAAAGTTCGCATCCATGAATCGAGGCCGCCCGACTTATCCATCGCTCGGCTTCTGCGGATCATTCGAAAATTCTGATTGGCATATATTTCCACTGAAACTAGAACGTCACTCGTTTTCCTTTCTTTAATCCGTCTGGCGGATACATGGAAGTGATAATCACTGGCCTTCTCATTTGGCTCAACCATTACCTGGATTTTATCCCCCTCACGAACAGCACGCCCCGTCTTCAGCCGCAAGAGCTGAGTCATTTTCTTCCAAGAGATCTTGCTGAACGGCATGGCAGTGGTTATCTGCAACTCGGTGCAACGGTAGTTTTTCAGCCTCATGTTATACCTATGACCAGTTCAGAGTCCCAATTTTCCAACAAATTAACATGCATGAATCAAACGGACAAATTCAACTGGGGGGCAAAGTGACCACCCTCATTCTCCCTATGGAGCCTTCTTTCCCGCTTTTTGGCGATTTTCAGGCTCCTTCTCTTAGCGTCAAATTGGCTGAAGAGTTAGATCATAGTTCACCCCGAAAGCGCTATTAATCCTGCAATCCTCGCGCGAGCCTGTCGCGCATTGATTCGGTTTGGTAGCCCCTTAGTATTGTCTTCCGATCTGATTTTGACACGGGCCTCTTGTGTCCTGTGAGTTCCGTTGTTCCCGCATCGCCGCACGTTAATACCCTGTCAAGAACTCAATTCTCCACGAATGCACCAGCTTGAGCGCCAAGAAACAATGATTCTGGGCAGAGGGGCCCAACGCGGGTATATCTCTATGCCTGCACCCCTCGAGAACACCCGTGTGCACGAGACGTACGGTCCTTAATACCTATCCAGCTTGAAGTTCTCTCCGAGATACAGTTTCCTTGCCTCGGGATCGTTGGCCAGGAATTCAGATGTCCCCGATTTCAGTATCTTTCCTTCGAAAAGGAGGTATGCCCTATCGACGATCGACAGCGTCTCGTGTACGTTGTGATCCGTGATGAGCACGCCTATGCCCTTCTCCTTGAGGCCTGCGACAATCCTCATGATATCTTCCACAGCGAGCGGATCGATACCTGCAAACGGTTCATCGAGAAGCATGAATTTCGGCTCCGAGGCCAGAGAGCGCGCGATTTCTGTCCTGCGCCTTTCTCCGCCGCTGAGTGCATAGCCGAGCGCTTTTCTGATGTGCGCTATTCCCAGCTCCTCCAGTAGCCGCTCGCACTTCTCCTTCCGTTCGGCGTGCGAGAGCTTACGGTACTCGAGGACCGCAGTGATGTTATCTTCGACGCTCATCTTCCTGAAGATCGAAGCCTCCTGCGGAAGGTACCCGATGCCGAGCCGGGCCCTCCTGTACATGGGGAGTCCCGTTATTTCAGTGTCGCCGATAAACACCTTGCCGGAATTGGGCTTGATCATTCCAACCATCATATAAAAAGTCGTCGTCTTTCCCGCGCCGTTCGGACCCAGCAGTCCGACAACTTCTCCCTGCCTCACCTCCACCGACACGCCGTTAACTACATATCTCTTCTTGTACCTTTTCTGCAGTTCCCTGGAGAACAGGACGCTGCTCCCGTTCGACCCGACGGTTTCGGCGATGCTTCGTTCACTACTGATGGGGGTTTCTTCACTCACAGCTTTATTCACTTCCACACGTCGGGGAGGCTGTCCTTCAAGGGTCTGTTCTTGTAATAAGCAAAGCCGGCGAGGTTGTAGGTGCCGAAGTTGTCCTTCACCATGTTCTCCGGGTAATAATCGCCTTCGACGCCGCTTATCACGGATATCTTATCTATCTTACCGTCTGTGAAATACATTACGACTCGATCCCCGCTAACTTTGTTGGCGCCGTTCGGTTTGTCCTTGTCGTAGAGATAATACAAACTCGTAGCGTTACTTTCAACGATGATGCGGCTGACCTTCCTGTCGTGCAGGAACATCGTCAGCCTCTTCCCCTTCAGCTGGTTAAACCTGTCCACATGTATAGAATCGCTCTGCGAGATCGCGAATGCCGCTCCGATGACATCGACGCGGGATAGGTTCTTGTTCCTGATGTAGACCGCGACGCTGTCGCCCGTCAGCTGGTTGTCCTCATACCAGACCACCGGATTCTTCTGCAGCACGACAAGGCTGTCGCTCGAGAAATAGATGCCGTAGCCGCAGCGCGCCGAGAGCGAACCACGCACAATCTCGACGCTGTCATGCGCTATGAACCGCTCGCTGGCTGAGTCGCGGTACGCTTCCATCGTCTTCCCCGTTATCATGAGGGTGTCTATGCTCCCGTCCGAAGACGTGTCTATCTGCACAAGCAGCGGTGTAACTGTAACCAGGCTGTATTTCCGTTTCCCGTAATCCTCAAAATGACCGCCATAAACGGTCACGTTGTTGTCGAGACTCTTTATCCTGACGTCCCCGTCCGCGAATGTCCTGTCGTCGTTCCTGTAGTACACGAGCGTGTCGCTGCTCAATTGCGACGACGAATCGCGCACGAAGACATGCCCGTAGAAATACGCCACCTTCGTTTCCGAATCGTAGTCGCCTCTATCTGCGGTCAGCGTTCGGCGGGTATCGTTTAGATAAACGGCGCTGTCGCTTTTGACCGTCTTGGTCTTCCCGGAGTAGTTTGCGTGACTTGTCAGGAGGGTCAAAGTGTCGTCCTTCACCCGCACGTTACCGTAGAGCACAACGTTGTCCTGCGTCAGGTTTTGGACCGCCCTGTCGCAGCTCAAAGTAGTGCTGTCCTGCTCGAGTTTCACATGGCCGATAAGCTCGCGGTACGAATCGCTGCCACGGGTATAACCTATCAGACTGTCCGCGTGTACCAATTTGACGGGCTGCTGGGCACGGGCAAGCGCCGCAAAGAGAAGGATGACAAGGGAGACATACGGAAGCGTATGTTTTGTCATCTGGTCGTCCTGGCTTCCCCGCTCACGTTGAAGATGCGATAGTTGGAAAGATCCCTATCCGACTGAAACCCGATGCCTTCGAGTGTTTCCTCTGCCGAGACGATCCTTACGAAAACGCTGGAAGTTACTTTCTGCGTTTTGTCGTTCCAGAAAAGGCGCTGCGTCCAGAGGGATGTGCCGCTGTCGCTGTGCGCATAAACATTTCCTATGGCTTCCAGGTTGTTGGTCTGGTTGTCCACGATCCCGCTGTCGGCCGTCAGATAGCTGGTGTGTTCCCCTTCGTCATTGTAGAAATCGACGCGGATGCTGTCCCCGAGATATGTCTTGTTCTCGTTGTTGAAAACGAGAAGATGCCCCGCTTTTAACACTCCCCTCGTCTGGCCGCTATCACTGAAGACGATCGTCGAATTCCAGCTTTCCTGGTCCGGGAGCTTTCCGGTAACGGGCACGACCGTCGGCTTCAGCTTCTCTTCACACCCGAAGAACAGGACGAGAAGAAGGAAGGGGATGTATTTCCTCATACGTCGTTTTTCGGAGACAGTCCGGCCTTTACCAGGTCATGTAGGTGAAGCATTCCCACAGGTTTGCGGAATTCATCTATCACGACAAGCTGGGTAATATTGAAGTTCTCCATGAGCTCGATAGCTGCCACGGCGAGCACGTTCGTCTTGACCACTTTCGGGTTTTTGGTCATCACGTCCTCGGCCGTCATCTGGGAGAAATTCAGGTTCTTCTGGAGCAGTCTGCGAAGGTCGCCGTCAGTAATTATGCCCGCGAGCTCACCCGCCGAATTCACGACGCACGCTGCGCCGAGTCTTCCGGAGGTCATTACGATGATCGCTTCTCTGAGAGACGCCGTGTTGAGAACGGTCGGCATGTCCTTTCCCTTCACCATGAGCTCTTCCACCTTCAGGAGAAGCCTCTTACCGAGGTTCCCGCCGGGATGGAACATGGCAAACTCTTCTTCGGTAAAATTCTTTTTCTCGAGGAGTGCGATGGCCAGCGCGTCGCCGATCACGAGCGCGGCAGTCGTGGAAGCTGTAGGTGCCAGATCATAAGGGCAGGCCTCCTGTTCGACCCCCGCATCGAGCACGAAGTTGCTTTCTCGCCCGAGCTTGGAGTCCCTGTTTCCGAGCACCGATATGACCGGCACTCCGATCCGCTTGAACATCGGGAGCAGTTGGACCACTTCTTCGGTATCACCGCTCTTTGAAATGCAAACGACCACGTCTTCGGGACGCACCATCCCGAGATCGCCGTGAACGGCATCGCTGGGGTGCATATAAATCGCCGCTGTCCCCGTCGAGTTCATGGTAGCGACGATCTTCCGCGCGATGAGCCCGGACTTCCCCATGCCGGTTATGACCACACGGCCGGTAATATTGGTGATGAGATCTACCGCCCCCGCGAACTCTTTCCCGATTTTGCCTTCAAGGGCCTGGACGGCCTGCGCCTCGATCTTTACGACCTCTTTTCCTTTTTCAATTGAATCCATAGGTCCTGTCTATTTTAGAGATGTCGCGGAAACCAAAGGGGCCACGAGCTGCCGGAGCCTGATGCCTTCCGTTCAAAATTCGATTCTACCTCAGATTTGCAGGCAAAGCTGCAGATGTACAGGTGGACCGCCGTGTGCCTGCTCAATCATATCGGTCCGGGCTCATTTCTTCTGGGATTTCAGAATAAGATCGATGACTTCCCGAACAGCACCGTGTCCGCCGCGCACCTTCGCGACGTAATCAACCTTCATTTTGACGTCACGCACGGCATTCGACGGCGCCGCGCTGAAACCGACCCTTTGAAGCAGCGGCAGGTCGAGGATATCGTCGCCGACGTATGCGATCTCACCGTCCTCGAGCGAGTAAGCTTTCTTAAACTTCTCATAAGGCGTCAGCTTATCTATCGAACCCTGAAACAGGTCTACCACGCCGAGCTCCGCTGCCCGTCTTTCGACTACCTCCGACTTGCGCGCCGTGATGATGCCGACCCTTATTCCCTGTTTGATCGCGTTCACGATGCCGAAGCCGTCTTGTGAATCGAAAACTTTTAGTTCCAAACCGTCGACCCCATATATAATCGCGCCGTCGGTAAGCACACCGTCGACGTCGAGCAGGATCGCTTTGATCTTTTTCAGCTTCGCAACAAGGTTCTGATGCCGCGTCATCCGAATTTTTCCCGTCTCGCCGAATCGATCGATTTGACCTGCCTGAGGAGTGGTTCGAACATGTCGAACTTCAGCTGGGTCGAGGCGTCACTGAGGGCCCTGGACGGGTCCGGATGTGTTTCAAGGAACAGTCCGTCGATGCCGACCGCCGCGCCGGCCCTTGCGATCGGAAATATGAACTGAGGCTGGCCGCCGGTTTTGTCCTTCTCCCCGCCCGGGAGCTGAAGTGAATGCGTGGCATCGAGTATGACGGGATAGCCGCTCTCCTTCATGATCACGAGCGACCTCATGTCCACGACCAGGTTGTGATAGCCGAAGCTCGTGCCTCGTTCGGTCAGCATTACTCTCGAATTCCCGGCAGCTTCCACTTTTTCCGCTTGAAGCTTCATATCTTCGGGAGCCATGAACTGCCCCTTCTTGATGTTCACTGCCTTTCCCGTTCTCCCGGCGGCCTGAAGGAGCTCGGTTTGCCTGCACAGAAACGCCGGTATCTGAAGAACATCCGCAACCTCGGCCGCAGCTTCGACCTCCGCCTCGGAATGAACATCTGTCAGAACCGGCAGGTCGAATTCCCTCTTAACCTCGGCGAGTATCTGCAGTCCCTCATCCATGCCGATCCCGACAAAAGATTTCCCGCTCGTCCTGTTCGCCTTCTTGTAACTCGATTTGAAGATGTAGGGAAGGCCGAGCCTCTGTGTCACTTTCTTCGCTTCACCGGCAACTCTCATCACGAGTTCGCGGCTCTCAATTACGCACGGGCCTGCGATAATTACCAGCGGATTATTGTTCCCGATGTTTATTTTCCCGATGCCGACCTTGTTAGCCATCTACCATTCGGAATATTGTTTTAGATGCTGAATGCCTTTTTTCAAGATGCAAGTTAGCACATGCCTTTTGAGAAAAAAAGCTGACCCACGTCATCGCCAGGGCCATGCCCCATCTCCTTCGTGGAGACGGGGCCGATGTTCCGGGAATCGCCGCTTAGGCTCCCATGACGCAGTTTATGGCCACCACGTCCACTATATCCTGCACGCTGCAGCCGCGCGACAGATCGAACGCGGGTTTGTTCAAACCCTGAACGATGGGGCCGAGTGCGTCAGCGCCGCCCATGCGTTGAGCCATCTTGTAACCTATGTTCCCTGCGTTGAGATCCGGGAACACGAGAATGTTGGCCTCTCCTGCCACTGCGCTGGCCGGGGCCTTACGCTTCGCGACATCCGGTACTATGGCTGCGTCAAGCTGAAGCTCACCGTCGACCTTCAGGCCGGGAGCTCTCTTCTTCGCAAGGTCGGTGGCATGAACGACTTTATCGATCAGCTCATGCTTCGCACTCCCCTTCGTGGAAAACGAGAGCATCGCAACTTTCGGTTCGTCACCGACGAGCTTCTTGTGATTCTCCGCCGTCGTTATCGCTATGTCGGCCAGCTGCTCTGCCGTCGGGTCCGGGACGACTGCGCAGTCGGCAAAGGAATAAATCTTCGACGGGAACACGATGAGAAAGAAGCTCGACACGATAGATATACCTTCCTTCATGCCGATGACCTGGATGCCGGCGCGCAGAACGTCTCCGGTGGTAGAGAGCGAACCGGCTACGCTTCCGTGGGCCAGCCCCTCTTTTACCATCATCGCTCCGAAGAACATAGGACGCTTCATGGCGTCGAGGGCTTGTTCGGGAGTTATCCCCTTCAACTTCCTCAGCTCGAAGAACGATTTCGAGTAACGCTGAAGATTCTCGCTCCGTTCCGGGTCAACGATTTCGATTCCGTCCAGATGCGTCCGCGATTCTTCGGCCTTCCGGCGTACGTCCTTTTCATTCCCTATCAGGGAAATCTTGGCGATAGCCTGGTCGGTGATTTTGCGTGCGGCAAGAATTGCCCGTTCATCGGTAGCGTCGGGTAGTACAATGTGGCGTTTTAGAGTTTTAGCTTTTGATTTGATTGTTTCGATTAGTTTTGTTTCCATTGTGATCTGCGGTTTTGTTGGAGTTATTCTTAGATAATCTAAGACCTATGGGTTGAAAGGGCAATGAATGTACATCCCGGAATTCAAGATAGTGAAACTCCGGCGGTCCGGTTCAGTCACCGGACTTCTTGAATGTCTTCCCTACGTTGCTTATTCTTTGCACGTATGAAGCAAAGCGAGTTCAAATTCAGCGTCGATGTCCGGGTCCGGTTCTCAGACATGGATTCATTGGGGCACGTCAACAACGCCGCCTACGTCAGCTATTTCGAGGAAGGGAGAGTACATTACTTCAGAAAGCTGTTCGATTTGCCGAGGGACGACACATCGGCACTCGGGCTGATCGTTCTTGACATGCATTGCACGTACAAGTCCCCCGCGTTCTACGGTGAGATACTGAGGGTTTACACGAAAGTCAATTGGCTGAAGAACAAGAGTTTCGAGATGGCCTACCTTATTATCGACACGGACACCGGCCGGACAGTCGCGGAGGGATCGAGTATACTGGTCGCGTACGATTATTCTACCCGGGAGACGATGGAAATTGCGGCTAACGTCAGGGAAAAGATATCGTCTTTCGAAGGAATTCCGCCGAGACGCGATTAGGCCGGATAACTGGATGGTCGCACGCGGATTGGTTTCTGTACCGCACACAAAATCTGGGAGCGAAGAAGCTAAAGAGGGGAAATGACCCGGCAGAAGGGCTGCCGATCAGAAGCGGACGGGGCGAACGGTATGCTCGCTGTAGAGCAGGACCTGCCCGGGGCAGAATTCAACGGAGAACAAACGCGCCAAACCCGACATCACTTGCAGGCTAACCAGTACGTCGGTATCGCCGGAGTTTGAGAGTATCTCATACGGCCGGAATTCGTCGACCTCCACCTGCATCAGCGAACCGTTCTTTTTGACGTCCTTGCCGAGGGCGACGCGGTGCGGCGATTCGATCGAAGTGTGAAGCCTTAGTGTGGCGGGAGTTTCCGCACCTGCGAAGACGGAAACACTCTCATCCTTTGCACAGCTGACGTACATGGTGCTTCCGCTTTTCCCTTCTATGAAATCCCTTCCCACGTACCATGCGCCGAACGGATAAATCGTATTCAGCAAATAGAAATCCGGCAGCAGAAATTCCTGAGAAGCCTCCGGGACGACCATGTTACCGAAGACATAATCGCCGTTTGCGTACCCCATCTGCCTCATTACTGCACCGGTCCGCAGCGACACAGTCGGCCGCTCGAGCCTCTGCATCATAGGAAGTTCATCCCTGTAACCGGACATCGCGATCCGAGCCTGTATGGTCCTTTCTATTTCCATCAGACTAATCTCGCCTTCAAACCTCGAGCTCAAGTACGAGTTCGAATCCACAACCAGGGCGGCGGGGACGGCACGTATCCCGGCATGAAGCGCGATCATGTTGTTTGCGTCGAAGAGGGTGTTGCCGAAAAGACTGAGTCTGTCGAGAGTTCTCTTCGCCGCCTCGGACCGGGACATGCACGAGACTCTCGGCTCCATCACATACCAGAAACCTACCGAGAGCTTTTCGTAGCGGGCGGCCATGACACGGATGCGTTCGACCATATCCAGCGAGTACCTGGAGACCGGCTCGAAGAAGAGAACAACGTTCATCAGGTTGGCGGAGTAATCGACTTCAAGCGATCCTCCGGCAACGTCGATGCCGGTTATCCGCGGCGCCCGTTCCTGTTCTTTCGGTTCCATTACTTGTACTTAAGCAAAACTCTCATAAAATGCAATAATAGCTTCACGATCCTCGATGCCCGCTTCTGCGAACCTTGAGGCATGCAGGCCACATTGCCGTTTCGCACCGGTGAAATTGGACTTGTGAGTCTCGGCCTCAGTGCTCTTCCTCACATCCCCTCTGCCCGTGACCGGCCCCTCACACTTCTTCAAGGAGCATGAACCTTACCTTCTCTTCATTTGCCGACGCAGCCCTTTCGGAAACCTGAAGGGACTTCTCCTTCCAGTTGCAGACGTCGAAGAGAACACATTGGCTGCATCCCGGGCGCTGTGCGGTACAGACTTTCCGCCCGAACCGTATCAAGTTGATATGGATCTCGTACCCCTTTCCGGGAGGGATGAAGTCCCTGACAGCCAGATACGTCTTGTCAGGCGTCTTCTCATTGACGACTCCGATCCTGTTCAACACGCGGTGGACATGCGTGTCCACGGGAAACGCATCGTCGTCTCCGAGGGCAAAAAGTGAAACGCAGCAGGCCGTTTTGTATCCGACCCCGTCGAGCTCCCTCAGTCGGTCGATGAGGGAATTGCGTTCCTCCGATTTCAGATGCCTCCTATTGAACCGGGGAAATCGACGGCGAATTTCGCGAACGACTCTCACTATAGTGATGCTCTTCTTCTTCGCAATCCCGCCGATCTTGATGAGGCGTTCTATTTCACCTGCCCTCACACCCGCCAGATCCATGAAATCGGGGTATTTGGTCTTTAGGTTGACATATGCCTTATGGCTGTTCACGTCGTTTGTGTTTTGTGAAAGGATGGTAGCGACGAGAAGTTCGAGCGGGTCTGGGAGTTTTCTTTTTCTTGCGGGGGTGCCGAAAAGATCGCGAAGTCTTGTGGCGACAACGTCGAGCTTGCGGGTGAGGCGATCGCCTTTGAGCAGATTGTTGTTGTCCGATCTGGTCAAATGTTCCGGGCTTATTCTACTTTGAATACAAATGTGGCGACGGCCCTCTGGTTCACCTGAGGATAGCTTCTCGACAACTTACTGAACTGCCACGTCCGTATTGCAGACATCGCCGCCTCCTCGAGTCGCGAATCCGATTTCTCGAGCGGTATCATAGACACGACGTTTCCCGCAGGGTCCACGACGATCCGGATCTTCACGACGCCGCCGGCTTGCACTCCCGCCGGGAACTGCGGTCTGTTTCCGGAGAGCAGCGCCCTCGAGACGCCATTCCACGATATTGCGTAAGGGGTGCCGACGTCGGAATTGTTCGCGGGATTACCCGGGACAAACCTGTTTCCGAATCCTCCCCCGAATCCGGGCTTATCTGAAAGTCCGGAGCCCGCGCCGATCGTGTCGCCGATGGTGGTTCCGGTTCCACCGCCCGAGCCCTGGCCCGTTGAGGCCAGGCCGCTGTAGCCGTTCACAGAATCGAAGTAGACCGGCTTTCGGCTGACGCCGACAATATCGTTCATGCCGGGGCCCTGCAGCGACCGCGGGACGATGGAAGCTTTGGGATTCATCGTACTCTTCGGACTTGCCGACCTGGCGGTCGATGCCTTTCCGAAGGCAGCATCGGCGTCACGAGGTATAGTCCCTTCTCCTCCACCCGAGCCGGAGACATCCATACCGGAAGACTGGCGTCCGACTATCTTCACGTCGATGACTTTATAGGTGACGTTCACTGGAGGGAGAAGGACAACCCTTACCTCGGGAGGTCTGCTCAGGGCCGCCCCGTACACTATGAGCAACACAAAGACAACGGCATGTACACCCAGGGCGAGCAACATGCCGTTGTAAAAGTTCTTCTTGTAAATTCTTTTTATCTCGTACTGCCTGAAGTAGTACGAGCCTGCTACACTGCTCGGTTTGTCATTGAGCGGGGACAACCCAGACATCTGTTCCAACTTTTTTCTTCATATTCTGAACCGCCGCAATCGCCCTAAGTTTCGTATCAAACGATCCTGTGCAGACCCTGTACCATTTCGTCTCGGGGGCGCCTTCTCCTGTAACGACCCATGCATCGATGCCCTTCTTCTTGAGTGCCGCCACATACCTGTCTGCCTGCGCCTTTGTCTTGAACGCCGAAACCTGAAGAGCAAAACTCCCCGGTTGCTTCGCGACAGTCTTTGCCGCCTTCGCCGGCGTGGTTTTCTCTACCGGTGCCGGTGCCGAAGGAGCAGGAGTCGTCATCGTAGTCGTCACCGCTGTCCTGCTCTTCTTCAGGAAATTGAGATGGCCCGAGCGGTTGAGCATGTAGAGCGCCCCGCCGATTCCGGCTACAACAATGACGATAATCGCAATCCAGAGAAGCTTCGAATTGCTGGTCGGGTCATCTATGTAGGCGTCATCCTCCCTGCCGCTCTTCCGGGGCGAAGGATCCGGCTCGTTTTGTTGGGGATTCTCACTGTCCGGATCCTGAAAGTTCAGATTGCCCATAATTCGTACCTCCTCGATTGGTTGGACATCATCGCACTCAAAGTGCAAAATATTTTCAATTGATTCAACCGCATTTCATGCGCTATTTACCGGCATCACTCTGCCGAATGGCCTGCCAGTCATAGGATTCTACTGCTGACTCCGAGGTAAAGAGTAAGAGGAAATTCCTGATATCCGCGCCAAATGAAGTACTTCTCGTTGAGTACGTTGTCGCCTCCGACAAAGACTCGGACCGGCAGCCTGGCAATATCAAAGTCATACGAGAGCCTGAAATTCACCACCCCGACGGGGTCCAGCCTGTCGCTGAGTGCAAGGTCGGCGTAGCGCGATGAGAGAAAGAGGATTGAAGCGCTCGCGATGAGCCCGGGCACGATATCGTAGGCGGCGTGCATATCTGCGTCGAAAGAGGGAAGGTTCGGGATCGAGGAAAGAGAATCCATCTTCCCTTTCCGGTACCGGAGCGTGAGACCCGCCGTCAAATTCTCCTGCTTGTACCCGGCTGCCATGGAGAACGAAACGATCGAAGTCTTCGACGCATATAAAAGGTTGCTGCCGTTCGCCGTGTCCGATACGAACACCGGCAACTGCCTGGAACCGAGGATGTTGAGGCTCGGCGTCAACGTAATACCGTTAGGCAACGCGATGTGAGCTCCCGCCGTAAGGTCGACATTGTCCTGGGTATTGATGACCGCAAGCAGGCCGTCGACGTACCTGTCGGTTGCCAGGATGCCGGAAAGCCCGGCTTCACGGACACTCCCGCTGAATCCGGCAAACAGCGATGTTACGTCATTGAACCTGTAACTCAGTTTCACATCCGGAAAAAGTTTCGCGATCGCGCTGGAGGAGTCGTCGCGATATTGGAGATATGAAACTCCAAGCGAATACGACAGGCTTCCCATGAAAAGTGTGTTGCCGTAGTTGGCACCGATGACGATATCGTACAGGGAGCGATCCAGACTCGGCGGAGCAAGCGGACTTGCCGATAGAAGGATCGGATTTATTGGCGAAGCACTGAGAGTGTGGTTCCCGAAAAAGAGTCCGCCGTTGAAGCCCATCCAGCCGGAGGAAAACTGGATTTGGGTGCTCGCATTGATTCTGAGCGAGGATAGCGTGTTGTCCCATATATCCGCCAACGCAAATCTGTCGAAGTTGAGCGAAAAAGCGAGCGGGAGATCGTTCAGGTACATATCGGAATTCAATCCGAACTTCACATCGTTAATGGTCCTCTGAAAGACAGCGGGCTGAGTTACGCCGTAGAGAGAGTAAGCAGAGTTGATGTATCCGAGATTCATGGAGTTGTTCGACTTAGTTCCGCCATCGAAGTCCAGTTCTTTCGATATGCCGCCCTGTATCGACAACCTCCTCTGCAAAGTGTTCGGGATGAATCCGGAGGTGTAATCACCCGCCACGCTTCCGTTGAAGTTGAATCCGCCCACGACCGCGTCCCCCGAAACCAGGTATCTCGCGGTCGAATAGTGTCCGATCGATGCACGGATGAAAAGCCCTGAAGATGAGCTGCCGGTCCCTTCGGACCTGTCGCCCAGAGTGCGGCAGACAGGGACTGAGATATCGACTCCCTGCAGTTCCCTGTTCTGGAAGTAAGAGGAGTCGATCTGCACGGTAGGTTTGTCTGCCTTCGGGAGTTCGATCCGCGCTTTACCTGTGATGACAAACTCGGGGACCTTGACGCTCGGCATCGCCGTGTCCGGCTTGAAGCTGGTGACAGGCGGGGACTCCACTCCCTGTGCTCTCGCGGTCACCACGAAAGCCGCCAGCGCCATTATTATTATGCCCCCTTTCAGTTTCACCTCTCGACGACCAGCTTTGGAATACTTGCACCGCGGTGACACGTGAAGCAGGTTACCTTTTCCATGCGCGGTCCATCGAGATAACTCCTGTCAATGTCTGCAACCATCCTGATCATCACACGCGCGGTTCTCTTCTGTATCTTCTCGTCGCTGGCAAAATTATCGGTGTTGTGGCAAAAATCGCATTTAACGCCGAGCGCCTCTGTGAATCCACGCATTACGTTGAGAAGCTGATTGCGTGAATGAATACCGCGCAGCACCTTGAGGTTATCGCCGAAAGTGTTTGTCGTATCTTGCGAGAGAATCTGTTCCGTGACAAAGTCGGCGTATTTAGCTTTCAGATCCGGGGTCTTGTTCAGATCGGATGAGATTATGAGTGCAAGTACAATAATCGTTATCAGGATGCCGTAGAATACTGCGGTCTTGTTCATCTTCACCTATATGATTCTCCTAACTGGATTTCAACTTTTTCAATTCTTCCCGGGCTTCTTTGGTAAACACATCTTCACTTCTTCCCTTCAAAAACTCCTGAAGGAGCGACTTAGCGCCGCTCGTGTTGCCGAATTTCGCGAGACAGCCGGCAAGCTCAAGCTGGGACCTGGCTACGATATCACCGAAGCTGGGAAATACATATTTGACACGAAGGAATGCGAGCACTGCGTTGGAGCTGTCGCCGGAGCTGCAATAGTATTCGGCGACTCGCAGCTGCGCCCGCGCGCCGATGAGATCTTCCCGCGTTTTGGCTATGGAACTCGCCAGCGAAATCGCGTCGGCTGCGCGCCCCTTGCCGAAGTATATCTCGCTCAGGAGCACTTTTGCCTCCGCCTTATCTGCGTCGTTAACGGAATCGCTCTGTGACAGCGCGGCCTTCGAGAAACTCGATTCCGCTCTGAGCGTGTCGCCTTTCATCAGATAGAGCCTCCCGAGATCCACTTGAGCGGGGGTGCTGTAATCATCTCCGGCTGAGGCCGCATCAGAGAGAAGTTTCTCGGCCTCGTCGTACCCTTTCCGCGTGGTATAAATCTCGGCAAGCTTCACCTGCCCCGCCGTCGTATATTCCGTGCGGGGTTTTTTGGAGATCAGGTCGGAGAGGAAGCCTACGGCAGAATTGTTTTTTCCGAGATGAATTTCTACCAGGGCGAGGTTATAAAGCGCTCTGGGAGCCATAGAGCTGTGCGGGAATCTTATCATGAACTCACGCAGGTCCTTCTCGGCCTCGGAGTAGCTCTTCTGATTCAGCGCATACTCGACTTTCTTGTAATAGATCCGGTCAACGTTCGCGAGGTCGGGATGGTCCTTGACGAAATTATCTATCACGCTTTCAGCTTCCTCAGTCCTGCCGAGGACCGTGTAACAATACTGCATCCCAACAATGGCATTATCCACATAGACACTGGTCGGGTACTTTTCGAGGAGCTGCCTGTAACTCATCAGAGCACTCTGGTAATTGCCCGAGTTGTAGTAGGAATCCCCTTTGCTGTAAAGTGCGCGCGCCGCGACGGCAGTACCCGGGTAGCTGTCCGCCACTTTGCTGAAGTTCGTTATCGCGTCGGCATAGTCCTTCTGAGAAAAATAGACCCACCCAATCGCGTAGCGGGCCTCCGGGGCGATTGACGAGCCGGCGTACTTGTTCAACACCAGCTCGAAGGCTCTCATGGCCTGACTGGATTGTCCCATCCTGAAATATGATTGTCCAACCTGGTACCAGGCGTAAGCCGATGCGGTATCGCCGGCAAACCGGGCCGCGGCGTCCTGATAGACGCTAAGTGCCTGTTGAAAGTCTTTGTTGTAGTAGTAGCAATCACCCATTCTCAGATAGGCATCGGATATAAGTGGCGAGGAGGGATAACGGCTTATGAAATCTTTGAAGGTTGCGGCCGCGACGACGAAATCACCGGAAAAATACTGAGAATATCCTATCCCAAGAAGTGCGGTCTGAGCTCTTGGTTGCCCGGCAAAGCCCTTCATATATTCTTGATAGTTGGAGATCGCCTGGGCATACATCCCTGCCCTGTAAGAGGCTTCCGCGGCCATGTAAAGGGCCTGACCTCTTGAACTGTCAGGACCGGCGATATCGGCAGCGGTGGTGTAGATCTGCGCCGCCCCCCGGTAGTCTCCTGCCGCGTAGAGAGCGGCCGCGTAGTCGAAGTGCGCGTTCAGAGACTCCTGCCCTTTCAGCTTCGAAATAGCATTCAGGAAATAGAGTTTCGCGCCGGCATAGTCGTTTTCCGAGGCGGCAGAAATCGCCGCGTTCTTCATGGATTCGGCATAGAGACCAGGATCCTTTGACGCGAGGAGGAACGCCTCCTGGCTCCTTTTGTACAATTTGTTCTGGAAGTAGAATTTCCCGAGCTGAAAATACGCCCGCCCTGTCTCGTTGACATCTTTCGTTGATTTGGCCAGCGTTAGCAGCGTCGATTCTGCCGAGTCGGCCGAGCCTGAAGCTTCGTAAGCCCTCGCAAGTTCCAGCCTCGAATTGAAGTAAGTTGGGTCGCCGGGCTTTATTTCATCGAGCAATTTCAGTGCTTCAGACAGGTTGGACCTGGCATCGATAAGAAGGCCTGAGTACAGGACACGAACATTCTGGGCATGTTCCCCCGAAGGAAACTTCCGCAAGTATTCCGAGAAAACGACTCTGGCACTGTCCGGCTGTCCCAATGCGACGTACGTCCTGGCTTGATAGTACAGCGCCGACTCCAGAATCTGACCGTCGGAGGTACCATTGATTGCCCCGTCAAAGTCGACCACCGCACTATCGAATTTTCCGGTGAAGAAATCGCATTCCCCAATTTTTTCCGTCGCGTCCGCAATGAGGGCCGTTTTTGGATATTTAGCGAGCAGAGAGTTGAAGATCTGTTTGCTTCTGGCGAAGTCGGACATCTTCCCGTAAGACCAGGCTGTCCCATACATCGCGTAGTCAGCAAACTGAGAGGAGGGATATCCCTCGTAAGTCAAATCGAAATACTTCACGGCGTTGTCGTAGTCGCCCCTGGCAACGAATAACTGGCCCAGCTTGTACGCGGCTTCTCCCTTCACATCATCACTGGTCGAACTCGAGAGGACGCTCTTGAGAAGCTTCTCGGCCCTGTCCAGTTTCTGAAGCTGGAGATAGATCTCTCCCGAACGCAGCTGGGATCGCATGAAATAGGTGGAACCGGGGGATTTCTCCATCACCGTCTGGTAGTAGCCCAGAGCAGTGTCGTACATCCTCTCCTGAAGAAGGCACTCACCCGCAAGAAATGTCACTTCGTCTGATCGCTGGGAAGCGGGGTAGTTTTTCAGAAATGCTTTGAATTGCTGAAGAGCCAGCGGATATTGGCCGTCACGATACAGCCCCACCGCGAACGAGTAATCCTGCTGTTCGGCAACGGTTCCGCCTGCAACCTGACAAAAAGATATAGCCGGCGCCAGAAGCACCAGAATCGAGAAAAAGACTGCTCGGACGTTCCTCATTTGGTAGGAATTTATAGTCCGACAAGAAGTTAATCAAGCTCACTTCTAATTTTACTTGAAGGTTGGACGAGTTTTCACTTGATAGGACTTTGTTTATATTTAGAAAGATGATCAGCTACACTCAAAAACAGCTGCGTGATTTCAAGATTTCCTCGACAAAAGAGTGGCTGCTATCGGACGGGGATGGAGGTTACGCCTGCAGCACGATTTCGTTCATGAATACGCGCCGCCAGCACTCTCTTCTTACAGTGTCGACCAACTCTCCTTTGAAGAGGTTCACGCTTCTGAACAAGGTAGACGAGGAAGTAATCATCGACGGCAAATCGTTTATGCTGTCGACAAACACTTACCCCGGTACCGTCTTCCCCGAAGGCTACAAACTGCAGTCGAAGTTTGTTTTCGACCATTTTCCACAGGTTACTTTCGACCTCGAGGGGAGCCAGATCATCAAGAAGTTGCTGATGCCTAAGGGCTCCAGCTCGATTTACCTGCACTACGAGAACGGGTCGAAGAAAACAATGACACTTCGCCTCCTCCCGCTTATCAGTTTCAGATGGAGAGACTCTATCAGGAAGGCAGGGGACGGATTCCTGGTGGACGAACTTCCCGACGGAGTCCGGATCATATCCGAAATGAATCTACCCAGGTTATACCTTAAACTGTCTCAGATTTACGCCACAAGCCCGGAATCTCACTGGTACTACGACTTTATCTACCCCCACGACGCCGGGCTGTACGAGGAAGTCGGAGAGGACCTTTTCAACATAGGGTTCTGGGAAACCGAGCTTGAGCCGGGCAGAAGCCTGACGCTTGCCGCGTCCACACGCGATCTCGCCGAATTTGACTACGGAGAGATCGAGGCCCACTACATTGAATCGGTGGACAAACTGAGGGAATCCAGCGGACTTCCAAAAAGATACGTCCATCTTGCCGACGCGGCCTCCAATCATCTTGTGAAGAACAAGATCACGAGAAGCCCCGTCGTGATAAGCGGATACCCGTACGGCGGGCTGTCCGTAAGAGATTCGCTCATTTCAGCAGGCGGCATCGCCGATGTTTCGCAGAAACATAATTATGAGCAGGAATTCTTTTATGATCTGGTAACGATTGAAGTGGGGGGTACCCTGCCGTCGGGGATGGAGGAGCTGGATACACAAGTCAAGTACGATGACCCGACAGTTTCGCTCTACTTTGCCATGGCCCTCAAGAGATGCGCCGAGAAGGAAGGGAGCAATGAATGTCTAAGGCGCTATCTTCCGATAATGGAAGACGGCATTGAAATTCTTCTGCAGGGGAGCCAGGGAGTAACAAAGCTCAAGGGGACTCATCTGATCGATGTATCGGGAGGCAAGCCGGGCGGTCTGCAGTCCATCGTCTCAAATGCTGCCGCGAATGCACTCTGGTATAATCTCTTGAAGGTGATCGACGAGGGCAAGTCTCCTACCGAGTCGCTCTCGAGCTATGCCGATATCGCGGCAGAGATCGAGTCGGAATACTTCGCCACGTTTTTCGACCGGGGTGGGGCTTACATCGGCATGAACGCCGACAGCGAGTTGACATCCGATATGGTGATCCCTCTTCTGTCGCCGTTCTCGCCTCTTGATGCGAAGCAGAAAGAAATCGTATTCAGGAATATTTCTTCGAGGTTTCTCGAATCACTCGGCGGGCAGCATCTTCATGCAATGCCGGGGCACTCATGCAACCTCCTTATCATTTACCTGGCTGAGGCAGGTAGCGCGTTTGAGGCGTTCAATGAGGAAAACATGAAGCTAAGGGAGCTTCTGACACAGCTCCTGACCTTGCGGGAGTTCAGTAATTGTGTGGACGGATTGCCGCGGTGCGGGCTAGACCTCTCAGAAGGCCACCCGCAGGACGTGTCTTCGGCCGTCGTGGTAGGCGAGGCTATACGGGTGATAAAGAAGCTTAAGTTGAAATAGACCGGCGGCGTCCGGTTTCATACCGGGACAAGCCGCCGCTCGATCGAAACGGGTTAGTTCTTAAATACGGCGAGAATGTCGCTGCGCTGAACTATCCGGAAGTCTTTCCCTTCCATCTGGATCTCTTCCCCGCCGTACTTGGCAAACAGGATTTTATCTCCCACCTTCACTTTTGATTGAAGGTCTTCATCTGTCCCTACGGCGACGACCATACCGGTGCGCGGCTTTTCCTTCGCCGTGTCGGGTATGATCAATCCGGATGAGGTTCGTTCTTCTTTCTCTTCTTCGAATTCTACGAGGACTCTGTCGTCCAGGGGTTGAATTTTCATTTGGTCTCCAAGTTTATTTAGTCCTTTATGCCGAGCATCTGGTTGATCCTCGGTTTGTCAAATCCCACGATGGGTCGATTATTGATGAGGATAACTGGTACTCCCATTTGTCCGGTTCTTCTCAACATGTCCTGTGCGGCACGCTGGTCGCGAGCGACATCGATCTCCGTATATCTGACTTTCTTCTCGTTGAAATACTGTTTCGCGAGCCTGCAGAAACTGCAGGTGGGGGTTGTAAAGATTACAACTTTGGGCTGTGGGGTGATCACTTTCTTATCTCACGTTCCTGGTTTGACTGCGTGAAAATCGTCGGGCGGAAGGACGACGTACGAATTGGTTATCTCTACCGAATTCTTCAGCATCGCGCTCACCGGACAATACTTGTTCTGGGATAGGTCGATGGCACGCTCGAGGTCCGCGGCAGAGAGGTTTTCGCCGTAGAACACATACTCGATATGTATCTTCGTGTATACCTGCGGGTGTTCCTCCGCGACCTGGGCTTTCAACCTGACCTCGAAGCCTCCGAGCTTTACCCTCTTCTTCTGAAGTATCGAAACGACGTCGCTGCCTGTGCACGCACCGAGCGAAATAAGTATCAGCTCTTTCGGCCTGATAGCGGCACTGCTCCCCCCGAACTCGGGCGGGCCGTCAACAGTGACCCAGTGGCCCGACTCTGTGAGTCCGGCGAACGTCATCCCTCTGACTTGTCTAACTACCGCGGATTTTTCTGCCATGATCTCTCCATTCTTATTTTTTGATGCAAGAAAACCGAACTGGTTTCAGCCGGTCCGCACAAAACATTTGCCGATAGCGGACCGCCAGTGTGCCCGGGAATTACATTCTTTGAAATTCGTCGTTCAGTTGCTAATTTAATAATGCTGCGCCTGTAGCTCAATTGGATAGAGCATCAGACTACGGATCTGAGGGTTGGGGGTTCGAATCCCTCCAGGCGCACTGAATTCGCGGTTTTTTCAGAAACTGTCCCCAAATTGTCACCACTCTTCTCTGGATTTCCCTCTCCTTGGACGGCATCATGGTACAGCACTGGCCCGATCATAATCCGTGCTACACGACGGATGAACCTCCACCCCCAAGTTAGGTTGATGCCGAGTCAGTTGGCCGGTCAAACATCGGCGACTGGACCCGGGCTAGTCCACAAGGGGGCGACTGCACGTCTTCGAAGTCATATATGAAAGCGGGCAAATCAGCGTTTTTGTTTAGAGACGGCTTTTGAGCAGTTGTTTGTGATAAGTCGCAAAGTCTTCTACGTTTGAGTGTCCTTCGTTTGATCTTTTCTCTTCATGTAAGTATCTCCTCCTTTCTTCCGTAGTACACATCGGCTGGCGTTACGTTGTCCAACGCCTCACAGTACCTTGTGATTGATTGTAGCAGTATCAGACCTTCGTGGACATAATTTGTTAGATTGTTATGGAGAGATCGGAGGTCAGACCTATGGGAAAGAGATGGAATGTAGCGTTGAAGAGGTCATCCTAGACTACTCGGAAGCATGCAGGAAGGATGCTGAAGCCTACAGGGAGTTTGGAGTGTCAAGATCTACGTTCTACGGATGGAGAAGAGCCTATCGGCAAAAGGGCATGGCCGGACTAATGCCGAGCAGACCCGTAGCCTTACACCATCCTAAAGCGTTGTCATCTGAGACGGTCGATAAGATTATTGAGCTCAGAAAGGACTATAGTCTAGGCCCACAGCGAATATGCTGGTACCTCGAACGCTATCATGGCATCAAAACATCCTGCGCAAGTGTCTACCGTACGCTGGTTCGTCACGGGCTCAGCCGCTTGACACGCGCGCGGGCAGGCGGGCTATTCACACACAGAGATACGCCAAAGAGGTCCCAGGGCATCATGTCCAGGTAGACGTGAAGATTTTGAGCCTTAAGTGCAAACGCGGCCGTCTGGTACGCCGTTTTCAGTACACGGCCATCGATGACGCCACCCGCATGAGAGCTCTCAAGATCTATATGCGGCACAACCAGACCAACGCGATGAATTTCATTGACTATGTGACCGATAAATTCCCGTTTCGCATCCATACGATCCGGACTGACCGGGGGCATGAGTTCCAGGCGCTATTCCACTGGCACGTGGAGGACAAGGGCATGAGGCATATCTATATCAAGCCAAGATCACCGGAGCTCAATGGCAAAGTCGAACGTTCTCATCGTACTGACCAGGATGAGTTCTATCAGCTCCTTACCTACAAGGGGGATGTCGACCTGGAAAAGAAACTCAAGGCGTGGGAAGATTTCTACAATTTCAATCGACCACATGGTTCGTTGAACGGGAAGACGCCTTACGAGGCGCTGAAGTCTCTATTGAAGTGAGCTAGAATTTGTCCGGCAGGGTCCGATATATTACAGCCGCCCACCGGCTCCATATCGGCGACTTAGCGACTGCGTGAAGTGACAGTTTGGTCTTCTATGACTCTTGACCCACTGGACCTGAGTATCTTCAGTTTCTAATCTGGCTCTAGTGTTTTGCCGTCCCATCGACAAGATACGGGCAATTTGTGTGATACTCATCCAGACTCTGCTGGGTTTTATTATTGAAAAAAAACGCGCCAGCATATTATTGCTGAGACGGGTACATTGCTCCCCTTTGTAGCTGGCTGCTACGTCGTGCAACCGTGCCTGACCGGATTACTAACTTAGCGTTGGTATAACAATCGGGAAGAGGTCAGGAAATTATATATCACATCCCTGTCCTGGCAACGGTTTGAATGAAGGTCGAGTAGCAAAAGTGTTTATCAGTTCACATTTCGAAGCCTTTTCCGATTGAACTGAGTATAGTAACTTTCAAGATGAACCTGAGAAGCCGACCATCCCTGTTCAAATTCGTAAGTAATAATGCCAGGCTCCTATTTGACGCTGGAGTAGACGTGTTCCGCTCCGCTAACCGTGATGAATGAAATGATTGATCAAGACCTTTCTCACGGAAGGCATTGCCTGGTTGGATATTGTCAACGTGATACAATCCCCCCTGAACATCAATTTCGTACATCTGCGATTGGCACGCCGGTCTTGAATTGGAGTGGGGGCTTGGCAACCCCAAGTGAACAGGCCCGGCGACAGGCACAGCTAATTAAGTGGTTACGGATCACTTTATTAGTGTAATTTCATAAATTGCAAGGAGAACAACGTGGCGGAAGTGAAACTAGTCAACATGTGCAAGACATACGAGGGCGGGATAAGCGCCGCCAAGGATATAAACATCGCGGTCAAGGATAAAGAATTCCTTGTGCTTGTGGGGCCGTCGGGATGCGGAAAGACAACTGTCCTTCGGATGATAGCCGGACTGGAAGAAATAACGAGCGGAGAGTTATACATCGGTGACAGGCTGATGAACCATGTGCCTCCGAAGGACCGGGATATCGCGATGGTATTCCAGAACTACGCTCTCTATCCGCACATGACAGTATATGATAATATGGCCTTTGGACTGAAACTGAGGAAGTACTCTAAACCTGAGATCGAGGAAAGAGTCACTGAGGCGGCGGAAATACTCGGAATAAGGGACTATCTAAAGAGAAAGCCGAAGGCACTTTCGGGAGGCCAGAGACAGAGGGTAGCTCTCGGAAGAGCGATAGTAAGGAAGCCGAAGGTATTTTTGTTTGACGAGCCGTTATCGAACCTTGACGCGAAAATGAGGGTACAGATGCGTGCGGAGATATCGAAGCTTCACGGCAGACTTGACGCGACGATGATTTATGTTACGCACGACCAGGTAGAAGGCATGACTATGGGAGACCGAATAGTTGTGATGAAGGACGGCGTCGTGCAGCAGATCGGGAAGCCGCTGGAGCTTTACAATGGGCCAGTAAACAAGTTCGTGGCCGGTTTTATAGGAACGCCGGCGATGAATTTCTTCCAGGGGAAAATAAAGAAAAACGGGAAAATCTACTTTGAGGAGACGGGTGAGGGAATTAGACTGGAGATACCCGGCTCATATGAGCCAAGACTCAGCGGGGTCCTTGGGAAGGAAGTCTATCTTGGTATAAGGCCCGAGCATATAGTGCTTGAAGAGGGCAAGAAACGTGAACTGGATTCGTCATGGCCGTTGAGGGTTGAGATCTCAGAGCCTATGGGTAATGAAGTGTACTTATACTTCCAATCAAGGACGAGCCAGATAGTGTCTAGAGTGACGATAGTTATCGATCCGAAGCCGGGTACGGAGCTGAAGATGTATTTCGACACGACGCGTGCCCATTTCTTCAGCACGCAGAATGAAACTGCGCTCTTCTTTAGTTGATTACCTGTTGTGTGGCGTAATTAGACAGGAACTGCTGCTGCAAAAAGAAGACGTGAATGTGTGCGCCCGTCTTAAACTGGATTACTCGAGAGGATCGATCGAAGTAAGCTAACAGGATTACGAACAGATTGGACTGAGTTCTGGCGGCGGATCGGGGTGATGGTGGTATGAAAAGCGGCTTCGTGCGCAAAGAACTAAAGGATACTTTTCCTGTGGTTCGCGTACCTGAACTCTTGGGGAGAAACACCGAACTTACTCTTAAACAGATGATAGAAATGGCTGAGGCTCTCGAAGCCCGAATCCATAGAAATCTGGATAATCTCCTCATCGGAGCTGGCAAGCATGTTTGCGGCATAGTTGAGCCTGAGGTCATTCACGAAATCCGTGGGCGTTTGCGAGTAATGCCGCCTGAAGAGTCTGGAGATGTGTTCCTTGCTTCTGAGGGCCAGTTTCGGCATCGCTGTCACTCCTCTAGTGAAATTGTCTTTCTTGCTCATCTCTTCTCTGAGCCAATCGATCCACTCGGGGACATTGCCATTCCTTTCTCTGAAAGTTGACGCAAAGTATTTGGTGAAGATCTCGACCAGCAAAATTCTGAGACTTGTCCTGATGAGCGGCTTGTCGGTCCTAGGCAGTGTATTCAGGTGCTCGAGTCTAGATTGAACAATCTCTTTCTCGCTCTTCGGCAAAATAATCACGGCCGGATATTCAGACTCCAACAATTCCTTCGAAGGAAAACCAGGACCTAAATAGGAAAACAGCTCTCCACACGTCTCCCGCAGAAACGCGACGTTTATTAGGTAAACCTCCTTATTGCCGCTCTTTTCGTAGGAGTGAATATCATCCGGGCGAATAAATGCGATGGAGCCTTCCTTCAGGATTGCGGTGGTGCCATTCACGTTGTGCGTTACTTCGCCCCTCACTATGAGAAAAATCTCATAGAATTCATGACGATGCGCAATGGTTATGCCTTGCAGCGATTTATGAAGCGCGTAATGGATCTCGGTTTCTGGATCCAGAAGATCTTTGGTGTACAGTCGCGGGGTCGGATCCGTCATTTTCTCAACTTGAAAATTCCGATGTCAATTAGGAACAATATTTATGTCATTTTGCAACAAGACAATGCGTCTCAAAGTGGCTATTATTTCATCGTAATGACAATAGCAACGTTTAATAATATCAATAGAATGTAACTGATGTTCAAATAAATCGAAAGAGTTAGACTTTGTTGTGCATCCGATTTTGAACCTCAGAAGGTTGTCATCTCAAAGATGGAGGGACGGACATGGCTAAACTTACCGACAGCAACAGCGCCGGTGAACCGGAGATCGCCGTTCAACCGACGACTTATAACTCGTCGGATGGGGCTTACACTACTGAACTGAAGTTTACCGAAACTTATAAGAGATTCACCGACGCACACCCGGCGATCCGAGAAGCCATGTGCCTCAAGGCGGAGTATCCATCTTATTTTACTGCTATCCGTGATGACGACCTGTTCGCAGGTAGAATAAAACATGGACGCGTCGGTTTCAGTATGGATGAGTGGGGACCCACCGCATTTGGCTATTACTGTCAGCCGGACGAGATTATGAAAGCTATAGAGGACGGGCTCGTTCCTCCCGAACGAAAAGATGCCATCATGGAGATGGCAGCGTTTTGGAAACATGAAGACACTTCCTCAAAACTTCGCGCTTCATATCCGAAAGAAATGGCGGAGTATCTCCCTTCAGATGATTGGATGGGTTCGTCCGGCATAGCCTTTCCGCTCTATCGCCTGACTGGTGCCAACGTGAATTTCAAGGAGTTGATGGTACTCGGTATCCCCGGTCTGCTGCGGAAGATTCGTGACTCAAGAGCGAAGGCGGTGCAGTCAGGAGGAGACCATAGGCTGTTCGAAGCGATGGAGATAGCGGTAGACGTTCTTGTAGACGTATGCAAGTACTATCAGAAAACGGCGGAGCAAAAAGCGGCAGATGTCCGAATTACGGATTCGAAGAGAAGCGCAGAGCTCCTGAAGATAGCAACCACTCTGGAGATGATAACTGTATCAAAGCCAAAAACACTTCGGGAAGCAATTCAACTCTTCTGGCTTTACTCGCTGGTTGGTGACATACGAAATTATGGCAGGATGGATGTGTATCTCGGTGACTTTTACGCGAACGATCTGCGATCAGGAATGCTGAGCGAAGAAGAAGCGCTCAAGCTCCTCCAGTCACTTTGGCAATTGATGGCCGATCGGAATACCAGGGTGCATGGCCGCGTTATCATAGGCGGGATGGGCCGGCCCAATATTGAGAGTGCCGACAAGTTTGCGTTGCTCGCCATGGAAGCATCCCGGACGGTAAAGGAAATCGAGCCGCAGTTGTCGCTTCGCATTTACCAAGGGATGAATCCAGAACTGATGGAGAAGGCCCTGGAGGTGATCGGAGAGGGCCGCACCTTCCCTATCATATACAACGACGATGTGAACATCCCTGCTGTCGCAAAAGGATTTGAAGTAAGTATTAGTGAAGCCGAACAGTACGTTCCGTTCGGTTGCGGTGAGTACATAATAGATCACAAGAGTTTCGGGACACCCAGCGGTGTCATAAATCTCCTGAAAGCTCTGGAAGTAACGTTGCACAACGGGAAGGACCCGCTGACGGAGAAGGTTGCTGGATTAGCACTCGGTGAATTCAAGGATTTCAAGGATTTCGAGGAGCTATGGGCGGCCTATAAACGACAGGTGGAATTCTTCGTCGACTTCATGGCAAGACAAGAAGAGCTTGAATACAAAGTTGCCGGCGAATCGGCTGCTTTCCTGTTTGCCTCGATGCTATACGATGATTGTATGGAGCGCGGGAAGGCAATCTTCTCCGGAGGAATTCACTGTCTAGGCGGTACGCTTGAGACGTACGGAAATACAAGCGCAGCGGACAGTCTGACGGCGATAAAGCAGCTGGTATACGAGAAAAAGACCGTTACTCCTGAAGAACTGCTCGCAGCTTTGGATTCCAATTTCGTTGGACACGAGAGAATACGAAAAGAACTTCGAGAATGCCCAAAGTATGGCAACGACGACGAAGCCGCCGACGATATGCTGCTCAGGGTCCATAATCACGTCTGCAATTACGTGAGGGATCAGAAGAAGAAGACGGGTCTCCATTCATATTCGGTGGTGATTATAAACAACAGCGCAAACACGTTGATGGGCCACCAGACCGCCGCTTCCGCTGACGGAAGGCTCTCGAAGACCTTCATGAACAACGGCAATGCACCGTCAAGCGGAAACGACGCCGAGGGATTAACTGCGATGCTTAATTCAATTGTGAAGCCGGATCCGTCGATACATGCCGGCGCGGTGCAGAACATGAAATTCAGCAAAGACCTTTTTGTCAATAAGCGCCCCGAGCTGAAGGCGTTGCTTGAGACCTACTTCGAAAAAGGCGGAACGCAAGCTATGATAACAGTGGTCAGCAAGGGGGATCTTGAAAAAGCCATGCAGAATCCGGGGAATTACCGCCACATTTTCGTCAGAGTCGGTGGATTCAGTGCTCGATTTGTCGAGCTCGATAGGGATGTTCAGCTGGACATTCTAAGCAGAACGCTGTACTGAACGGGGGGGATTGAGAGTGTCTTTCGCTGACACGGGGATGGTACTGGATATCCTGCGCTTCTCACTGCATGACGGACCCGGAATAAGAACGACGGTGTTCCTCAAGGGATGTCCACTGAGCTGCAAGTGGTGTCATAATCCCGAGTCGCAGTCTTACAAGCCGCAACTTTCCTTTGACTCGAGCAAATGCACGAACTGCATGGAATGCGTAGTGGCATGTCCAACGAATTCGCTCTCTTCGGTCAATGAGAAGCTCAGAGTGAACTTCAATCTATGCAACGCCTGTGGAGATTGTGTGGACGCTTGTCCTCGTGATGCTTTCAAGATTTATGGAAAGCTCTGGACTGTAAACGACGTCATCTCTATAGTATTGAAAGACCATGCCTATTACAAGAAATCAGGCGGCGGCTTGACAGTTTCAGGGGGCGAGCCGATGGCACAATTCGAATTCACGCTCGAACTCCTGGAAGCCGCGAAGACACACAATGTCCATACCTGCATCGAGACCTGCGGCCACGCGCCCACTGATAGATTTGCTCAGCTGCTCAATTATGTCGATCTCTTTCTCTTCGATTACAAGGAGACCGACCCGGACGAACACAAACTTATGACCGGGGTCTCGAATCGTTTAATTCTCGAGAACTTGAATTTCCTTTACAATGAGAAGGCAAATATTATTCTTAGGTGCCCCATCATTCCAGGCGTGAACGACACGAAAAGTCATCTGTCCGGCATTCATGCGCTAACGGAGAAGTACCCGAACCTTACGGCAATCGAGGTCCTTCCATATCATAGCATGGGGAAGGGTAAAGCGGAGCGGATCGGATTAAATTTCGAACTATCAGACATCGCCACGACTGCTCCGGAACAGGCTTCGCAGTGGCTCAGCAAGCTCAAGGAATACGGGTGCGAAGAAGTGCGTTTGGGTTAATCTGAATTTGAAACGCCGGCAGGTTGAAAATAAATGCTCCTGGCGGAAGCTCTTTCCTTGGTCATTCCAAATCCTGCCGGCTTTAGATACCTACCGAATTCTTATTCCGTTCTGTAAAAAAGGCTCAGCAAGTCCCTTAAGAGAACCATCGGGCTCGTATATGGTTTCAGGGGAGAATTGGACTGCGTAAGCCCTTCTCATCTTGTTCGTGAAATTCGCACCCGACCTGTGGAAAGTGGTGCTCGAGAAAACGGCTATGGAGCCTGCCGGTGCAATGAAGGGTTCACCCTTTTCACTTCCGAAGTAACCCACCCTGTCGCTGGAATTAGGAACCGACTTATGCGGGACTTTTTCTTTAGTCCCGGCCTTGTCGTATGAGAGGAGATAAATAGTACCGTTTTCCTCAGTGACATCGTCCAGGGGAATCCAAGCATTAAAATACGGTTTATGAGATCGATCCACGTAGCCGGAATCCTGGTGCCAGGTGAATTCCGCCCCCTTCTTGTCCATTCCTTTGACAACAAATTGCTCCCAGAAAAGCATGGCCGTGTCGCCTATCGTCGCTCGACAAATCTCCGCCATGAGATCGCTAAAGATGATCTTACCCAACTCGGGGCGATTCTTGTACGCAAGAAAGACGAAGTATCTGCTGTTTCTCCTGCTGAGATTGAGAACGTCCGTCCCTTGCTTGTCCATCTCAGCTTCCTGCTCTCTGATCAGGAAATCGCATTCGGCTCGAAGCGTCCTCAACGTGTCGTCCGGGATTACCTTCTCTAAAAAGAAGTACCCGTCTTTTTTATATTGCTCTTTTTTGGCCTTGGGAATTTGAAATTTAGTCTGTGTCAGCATTTGTCCTTCCTCCTTGTGTCCTCACTTAACATTTGCGGAAGCTGGTTGGTCATCTCAATTTGCGCCTCGATAGCGAATTGGCAACGACCAACTTCCCTTAATAATCTCATACTAAATTAAGAATCGCAGGATGGATTGTCTTGTCAACGGTTGACATCAACCGAGCATAAATTTACTTAGCCCGCCCACGATAAGAAGGAAGGAAAGGGACATCCCTGTTGATGTCCGGTCCGAAGAATTTGAAGACGACCAAGTCTGTATCTCCCGTATTCCAAACCTCTGTCTCGTTAACCGCACGGTCGTGGCAGACCAATAATTCATCCATATCGGGGTTTTGTCCCTCGACGTTAATCCCTCCGTAAATTCCAACGCCTCTCCAAACAAGGATATTGTAAACGCCGGCATCGCGGGACATGTACCGTTTGCCGGGATGGACGATCATCTTCTTACCGCTGAACTTCCGTGCATTGTAGTATATCCAAGACTCCTCGCCATTTGAATTCCTGGAGGGTTTTATAAGGAGCGGAGGAGTGTGCCTGTTCTCATAAAAATACGGATCACCGCTAATTTTCCAGTTCACCATTTCCAGTATGATTCTCTCGCCGTACTTTTTCACGTCTGACGGTCGGGCGTCTTTGTAAAGGAGGTCTTTCGAGATAGGAGTGGATCCGACTACCGCCTGCATCATGGCAAAAACGTCAGAGTCTTCCTGAAGTTCGATTGTAAGGGCCGAACCGGGTGCGTGAAGCGTTCCTGCGGGGACATGAAATCCGTCGGCGGGCTTCTGTTGATACGCGAACGAGTGTTGCAGGATCTTGTCGTCCTTCCACTCCACAAGGTGAGGAAGCAGGACGCGGTACATTTTTTTGTCGCGATATGAGGGTGCACTCCGAAGAAGGTTTCGGGATGAGGACCCATATCTACGCCTTCCGGAAAGTAATAGGCCTCTTCCTTCGAGTTTCTTCCGACCAGCTTCGCATGTTTCTGCATCTGGTGTATATGAAGAGGCAACCTGTCGGCGTAGTCGAAGATTTTGGCAAGCCTCCCGAGGCCAGAATGTGCAGCCGCGTATCACTTACCCATGATTAAGTCACCAGCGTACTCCACTCCTTCTCTTAATGTGATGCCAGAAGGTGAAGAAATGTCGAGCAGACTCAGGCCTTCGTTCGGGACCCCGACTTTGTTATCTGCTTTCGTCGTCGATGCAAGCCACCGTTCGCAAATCCCTCCTCGTGGCCCAAGCTCATAATCGGACTGCGGGAGTCCAAGCCTTCGTCCGGGAGGAATGAAGTCCCTCGCAACCCACGCCGGCTTCAAACGCAGTATACCACCACTCTTCATTATTTCGTCCTTGATTATTTTCCTGACTCCCGCTTTGCTATTTGGGTTCATTGTACCCTCCTATGAATGTCCCTGGGACTTCCATCGATTCTTAGCCGGCGTTCCAAAATCATCTATCTTCATAAAACTACGGAACATCACTTGAGAAGAAGCATTTTCATAACCTTCTGCAACCCCTCGTAGTGAAGGACGCAGAAGTAAACCCCGCTTGAGAGGTCCATCCCGTTGAACTCGGCATCGTGGTGCCCTGCCGTCTCAGGTCCGTTCAGAAGTGTAGCAACGCGCCGCCCGAGGACATCGTAAACCTGCATGACCACATTACCCGAGCGCGGCAAATCAAATCCGATCAACGTGGCGGGATTGAACGGATTAGGATAGTTCTGGTCCAACTCGAACTTCGTCGGTAGCGCTGATGCAATCGCCGATCTGATACCGAGTATGACTTCCGAATCCGCCAGTATAAAGAGACATGTAGTGTACGGGTCGACCGAGACATTATATGACGACAACTCACCGGACGTGACCGGATAGTGCTGGCCGCTCAGTAGATCGCTAAGGTAGTAAGTCTTCGACGAATCGAGATTCAAAGAGCCGACAGGCAGCTGGATGGTCGCCGATACAGACGCGTTTCCCATATTAATAATTCCAAAGACATTCTGATGTCCTTGCCAGCGCCTGTAGGCGTAGACGTAAGCATTTGGGGATACGCTCAATTCCTGGAAGTTACTGGAGTAAAGTGCGGGCAGCGAAGTCCTGATATGCGCAAGGTTATGATAATACGAGAAGAGGCCATAGTTGTCCTGCGACATTATCGATGAACTCGCCGAGAAGATGTAACTGCTGGTGTATGGGTAACCGGGCGAGCCTATTTCTTGACCGTTATAAATCAACGGAATGCCGGGAAGAGAAAATTCAAGCGCGGCGGCCATCTTCGTTCTGGGAAGATCATGAGTTGGGAGAAACCTGTAAGTGTCGTTGTTTTCGATAAACCTGAAGATTTTAGCCTTGGACAAATACCTGTTGCCGTTGTTTGTAAGGGCGTTGTGCAGAAGCGCGGCTCTGGCGTTCTGATTACTATTGTTGAAAATGGTCGGATTAGAAGTTGTGCTGTACGAAGTCTCGAACACCCATTGAGATATCCAGCTGGTACTGCTTGTCCAGTCGTACGCCGCATCGAACCCGTTGACATCGAAGGTAGCCGGATCGGAAGCTTTTGCCTCGCCCAGCAGCATGACTGACGGATTGATTCTTTTTAGTGCAAGGCGAAGCGTATCCATGAATCCGGGCTCCCTTGCATCGACCGCCCACGCCGAGTCGAACCTGTATCCATCTATACCGTATTCTTTTATCCAATATTCTGCTGCATGGATGATCCAGTTCCGTACTTCAGGATTATCATAATTCAGGTTCATCAGTTCGTTCCAGAAATAGTAAACGAACTGCATTTCCCCAATCGTGGTAAGATTTTCATTGTTCGAATACGGAGCGGAATCTTTCTGTCGCTCGTAGAAATTGTAGTAATGAGAATCCTGTCCATAATTAATCGCGTCCTGCGCGTACGGGTGGTAGACAGATGAATGGTTCGGGACAAAATCAAACAACACCTTCAGGCCGTACTGATGCGCAGTATTCACGAGAGTATGAAGATCAGCTGACGTACCCAGGTCGGGGCGGACCGCAAAATAATTTGTCACATCGTATCCCTGCCCTCCGTTTTGAGTCTGGTAAACCGGCTGGATCCAGATCGTATTTACGCCCAACGAGGCGATTTCCGGAATCTTCTTCGTGATATCATTGAATCGCCCCTCGAAGACGAAAATGTACGGAGTAATTCCGTATACAACAGAGCTGTCAATCCAAGCCGCGTGATCGGTATAAATGTCGAAAGGCTTGATACCAGATGTGTCCACTGTGAAGTAAGTCCGTGCTGTCAGGGTGTCGTTCGTGTTGGTGTATCCCGTCAACGTGAAATAGTATTCACCCAGCGGAGCGCCCTGAGGAAGCGAAAAAGTCAGCGCCGTGTCGGTTGAACTAACAAGGTCCACTTGGGACGGATTATCGGCGTCCTGGCCCCACATATATGTCATAATTGAGGTATCGGGATTCGAGACGACGGACGAATGGAGGGTTATGTTCCTTCCCGAAATTGTGACGTATGCATATAGTTCGGGGACTGGAGTGTAGCCTAGCGTAAAACGAACCGTATCAGAATAAAATGTCTCCCCTGCACTGTCCACGCTCACGATTATATTATTCAAACCTCTCCCAATCCACACGGGAACGGAGAAGGTATTTCCAGGGGACTGAAGAGTGAACGGAAACTGTGTACCGTTCAGGTACAGAACGGCAGCGTTCGTAGTGACACCAGTCGCTATTCCCGTGATTACCTGAGACTGTCCCCAGACAACGGCATCTTTCTGATAAATCGTCACCTGTGTCCCCAAGACGGATCCGACTGGAAAAAGAACCAGCGACAAGAGCAATATGCTAGGGCTGAATATACTCGCCGAGAAGCCGGCGCTAACAGCTGGCATGTTGAACTTCCGTGGTTTTGGAGCACCTGAGATAATCATCGGTATTCCGTCTTATAGTTTGCGGCGATTAATATGCCAGTTAGTAAGGATCTCATTCAGTCGGTCAAAGGATGGTTTGGGCGTACAATCTTCAAGAACTAGTCCGCCATTCGGAATATAAGTGCGAAAATCAGCAAAGTCGTACCAGTTTACAGCCTTTACAAAAGGCCTGCTGTAGTAAATCGAATAGACCGCCTCAAGCCACTCGGCCTGAAGGTCGTCGTCCCAGTGGCGGTGCCATGAATAGGGACCCTGGGGAATTCGTTGACCGGAACCGACAGATGCGGCTGACGGGCCTGACGTCGCGCCGATCTCGGTGATGTATATGGGCTTCCCAAGTGTCGCAAACCGGTCTACAAGCCGTGCTATATCAGAAAGGTCCCGGTCCGGGAAATACACCTGTATTCCCAAAACATCGAAATCTATTCCGTCTTTGATCAACTCCCTGAGAAACTGAAAAGGAGTTCTCAGCGGTCGGTCGGCCTCCATGTTGCCCGCCATCATGCCTCGAGCGACATACTCTCCAAATGGGCCGGAGTTGTTGATAATTTTCCTGACCTTCGAGTTGGCAGCGGCGGTTGTATCGCATGCTAACCGCACAATTTCAGTCATCTGTTCAGGGGTATTATTTAAAACATTCGCCCAATCATGATATTCGTTGATCACTTCCCATTCGAGGACCTTGTCTCCGTAATGGCTGACGAGGTCACGAGCATGTTTCTCAACATATTTCTTCTGTTGGGCGAAGTCGAATGTCTTCATCCATTCAGGTGTGACGCTCGGATGGAACCAGAACAAAGGTCTCCCTTCTATCGTGATCCCCGATTTTGACAGCCAATTAACGATGTCGTCTTTAATCCCCCAGTTGTATTCACCCTCACTCGGCTCAAACAGTTCATACCATGAATCCCACACATAGTGAGTGACCGTCGCGAAATTGAAAAGCTCGGGAAATCTCTTCACAAAAGCTTCGGATTTGACCCAGACATACTGCCGCGTCTCGCACCCGAAATACCCTTCACCATCGATTTTCTTGCGCGCGATCCAGGTCTTTGCATTTTCGAGTTCGATCTTCTCGCCACACCAGAGTGCATGCAAAAGCGATTTGTCCGCCAGTCGTGTCGACTTCTCTTGGTCAGCCGCCGACTTCACCGCGTCCTCAAGCAAGTTTTCCGACAATGCCATAAGTCCTTTGACTTCCTCCGAAAATGCCGTTCCGGATTTTTTGTAGTCATCGAAAACTCCGGCATTCCGCTTCACCCGGCTCTTGGCTATCTCCAAATTCAGATTAAAGGTTTTTCGGCCCGATGCTTCCTTCAGACTATACAACTCGCCCTCATTATCGGCGCACAGCCAGATAGAACCGAAGCCTTCCACGTACCATCTCAGATTGACGCCGAAACGACGGCCACCGAACTCTTCCGGGACCACGATCCCTTCGCTGCCAGGGTACATTGTCGATTTATACGGCTGGTCTTCTTCGTCGGAAGCATATACAAAATCGATCGCCGGCATGGCTGGATGTGGATGCGGAACGAATACCAGGTCCCCTTTCTTCGCCAAGCGCGGCAAAGAGGTAATGGCGCCGGGGAATCTGTTTAGCAAAGGCGAGGCTGCAAGCACAGCTGCGCCGGTTGCACCTGTCCTCAGGAAATCTCTTCTCGACATTTCTTTCATTTCATGCCCCTGCCTGGAGCCATTGAAACCTGCTGCCATCGGCTCTTGAGGGATTTCAGCCGATCGAATGCGGCCTTCTTCTCTCCTTTTGCCGATGACAAGAAACCTCCGTTCGGGATCCAATCGAACGGATCGACAAAATCGTACCAGCTTATCGATTTAACCGATTGTCTACTGTACGCGAGAGTGTAAGTGCCTTCGAGCCAATTCGCCTGGTTTTCTTCGTCCCACTGCATGTGCCATGCATATGCGTCCTGAGATATTTCAAGTTTGCCGCTTTGTACCGAAAGCGCAGACGGCCCTGACGATGTCCCGATCTCCGTAACGTGTATCGGTTTCCCCAGGGACTCGAATTTTTCGATGAGCATAATCGTATCGGATAAATCGCGGTAGGGGAAATACATCTGAATACCCGAGATATCGAACTCGACGCCGGCGTCGACCAGATCTTTCATGAACTGGTACGGCGTCCGCTGCGGATATTTCGCTGGAAGGTCAGTCCATTTTCCCAATTGCACGTACTCTGCGAAAGGGCAACAATTATTTATAAGCCGGAGCACCTTCGGGTTGGTCGCCTTCGTTACCTCGCACGCAAGCTTCGCAACATTGACGAGCTGTTCCGGATTCAATTGGAGCTCGTTCGCCCAATCGTGCATCTCGTTGACGACTTCCCAGGCGTACATTTCGTCGCCGTAGTGTCCGACCACTTCCCGCGCGTGCGATTCCACATACTTCAGGAGCTGATCATAATTCATCTTGCGCAACCAATCCGGGGTGGTGGTCTTATAGAACCAGAAAAGCGGACGGCCTTCAACCGTTATGTTTCTCTTTCTCAGCTGGCGAAGGACGACGTCTCTGAGATCGAACTGAAGTTCGCCCCGTATTGGTTCGAAGTCGTCGTAAACTCCACTGACAAGGTAATGGGTTATCGTAGCATAATTAAACAATTCGATGAATCGTTCAAAGAATAATTCTATATCCATTTGCATATATCCGCGGGCGTCGCAGCCGATAAAGAAATCTTCACGGAAGGGGACCCTCGCGATCCGGCTCCACGCGCTCTCAATTTCTATCTGCTCGCTGTTATGCATTGCGTAAAGGAGCGCCTTTTCCGAGAGCTCAGCACGTTTCCCTTCATCGGAGGGCAGCTTTGAAGCATCTTCCAGGTATTCTTCGGAGATTTGTAGAAACTTCCTCGCTTCAGGAGACGGAATCCACCCTTCAGAGGAGAATCTATTGAATCGTTTCCTGTTGCGGACGACACGACTTCGAGCCATCTCGAAATTGAGGTTCAATTCCCTGGTAGTGCCCGCAGGAGGGAGTTCATAATATTCCCCGCCGTTATCAGCCGTGATAAAAAGGTAACCGAATCCTTCGGTGTTCCACTTTACATTGATACCGAATTTATCGTGGCCCTCAGTATCTGAAATCTTGAGACCATCTGAGTCAACATTTATATTTGAATGGAAGGCGTCCCAGTTCACGTCGCTCGCATAAGCCCAATCCAGAAAATTTGTGCCCACTCTTTTCTGCACGAAGTACGGTTTGAAAATCAATTCACCTTTTGTCAATTTTCCCATTTCACTCACCGCTAATTGTCACATATAACCTGTACGCGTCTGCATCTGCAGCCAATGTCTGGAGATCTTCGTCTCTTTTTAGCTCTTAGGTAGTCCACCCCATTCCTTTTCAATTTTCTGGAGACGATAATAAGAGGCCTTCTTGTCACCTTCAGGATTTCTGAGCAGTCCGCCGTTCTCCATGTAGGAGAATGGATCCACGAAGTCAAACCAGTCTGCTGCTTCGATATACGGCTTGCTGTAACCGAGAGTGTAAACTCCCTCTAACCAGTTTGCCTGCATCTCTTCATCCCACGGCCTATGCCATTCATAAGGCTTGGTCGGCAGCCCGACGGTTGCGAGTTTCACCGACCTGTTTGTAGGACCTGCTGTCACACCGATTTCTGAAAGCTGTACTTTCTTGTTGAACTGTTCATACCTTTCGACCATCATAATTATGTCTTGCAGATCTCGCTCGGGAAAATACATTTGTTGACCTATTATGTCGAAGTCAACACCTGCATCTACAAGGTCTCTGATGAACTGGACAGGCGTTCGCTGGTTATATTTCGCGGGTTCGCCCGACCATTGCTTCATCTGGACATATTCTGCAAATGGACAACAATTATTTATCAGCCGGCGCACATTAGGCGCAGTGTCCTTCGCAACTTCACAGGCAAGTTTGGTCAACTCTACGGTCTGCTCGTTGTTCAGCTGAAGCTCGTTCGCCCAGTCATGGAGCTCATTAACAATTTCCCAGGCATACATCCCTTCGCCGTAATGGCCGATAACTTCCCTTGTATGCCGCTCGACATAGCGCAACAATTCAGGGTATGTCTTCTTCTTAAGCCATTCGGGAGTACAACATTCATGGAACCAGAAGAGTAACCGCCCTTCGACTTTCAAGCCCTTTTGCTTCAGCTTATCGTAGAGCAAGTCTCTGATTCCGAAGCGCAAATCTCCCTCCTTCGGCTCAAAATCGTTTATAATACCGTCCCCCTTGGTGACAAATGTAATAGTGCCGTAATTGAAGATGTCGGTGAACAGAGGAACGAAAATATCCTGGTACATCTGGTAGAACGCGCGGGCGTCGCATCCAAAGAAGAAACCCGGTTTGGGGCCGTTCTTCAGAATTTGGGACTTCGCATAATCGAGCTCGAGCATTTCGCTCCCCCATAACGCGTAATAGAGAGACTTCTGGGAGAGTCCGCCGACTTCCTCATGGTCGCCCAAGTGTTTCTTTGCTTCAGCAAGGTATTCCTCCGACAGAGCAAGAAATCCGGCAGCCTCGTGCGAAGCCTGCCATCCGTCGCGACTGTGCAGGCTTGATCTCAATCTGTTCCGGGCAACACGGCTGGCGGCAAGCTCGTAATTGAGGTTCAAATTGAGTGTCTTGCCTTCGGGCGGAAGTTCATAGAACTCACCTGCATTGTCGGCAGTTATGAAAGTGTAGCCGAATCCCTCAACGTTCCAGCGAACATTCACGCCGAACTTCTCATGTCCCTCGGTGTCGGAGATGTAGACTCCCTTGTTGTCAGCATTGATGTTCGAATGGAAAGTGTCCCAATTCGAATCAGTCGCGTAAGCCCAGTTCAGGAGGTTCGGTCCAAGACTCTTCTGCACATAAACGGGCCTGAATGCAACTTGTCCGGCCGCAGTCCGGGCCGGCGTTCGCTTCGGTGTAAGTATCATCGGAGCTGCAAACAATTTGCGTGTTGAAATGGCCGTCCCGATTCCCGCCAGAGCGGTATCCCTTAGAAATTTCCTGCGATCCATGTTAGGTCCCGATTCTTATCTTCACTCGGAGAGACTCATTCTTAGGTCCGGTTCACTGAATGGAATGATTCTCTCCAACACGGGTGCACCTGAGCCTGGGTGCTTCGAGACTTTATTTCTGGGCTCCTCGAAGGTGACGATTAGCCATACGACTGAGGTAATTGCCAGCAGGGCCGCCACCGCGAAGACCAGGTCGTATCCCCAAAAGTTGGCGATGAACCCCGCCAGTATGCCAGTGAGTGCAAAGGGCGAATCGATCATATTTGCCAGCGCTATATGGGTCGGAAGTTCATCTTCCGGTGATATCTCCGCAATGATCGGAAGCCTGGAGACTCCGTTTAGCCCGTTCATGAAAGTCCAGAAAACGAACACTAAAAAGTAGGCCTCAACGCTTGGCGCAATTATCGCGGTGAGCGCCGCCCCGAAAGCTGAGAGACCGGCAAGGATGATATTCAGTTTGTGCCCAAACCGGTCAGCGATAAATCCGAAGAACACGTTTCCGACTATCATGCTGACCATATTTACAACGGTAAATGTGCCGGCATAAATGTAAGAGAGCGAGAATTTCTGGATGGCATGAACGATATAAAACGCTCCCGCCATGGTAGAAGCGATCTGTAATGAATCGGAAATCATGAAGTTACGAAAGTTGTGTTCTGAACTCAGTATCCTGGGAAGCGCACGGAAGAATCTTGCGTAATCCATGCCTGGCGACCGCGGCCTATTCTTCCCTTCCTCAAGCGTAGTGAGGGAAACGTAAGAGAGCATCATGCATGTAAATGCGATGAGAAAAAGTAACCCGAAGTTGTCAGGATATGAGACAGCTCCAAGTATCTCGGTTACCAGAATTCCGCCGATGATGCCCAGGATGGCGCCCACGATAGCCCTTGCTGCGAACATGCGGCCACGAAGTTGAACCGGAGTTATTCGCATGACGAGCGAAAACCAAGCCGTGAGGTTTATGCTCCCCCCGACAGCGGCCAGCCCGAACAGGACAAAGAACAAGATGAGTCCCATCGGCTTGTTGACCTTACCGATCAGGAAGAAACAGGTAAGCGAGAGGAGCAGCCAGGGGATTCTCTGCGCCATAGAGGTAATCAGCATGAGTGTCTTCTTTGGTTCGTACTTCTGAACGAAATTAGCCACCAAGATCTGCGGGAAATTGAACCCGATCGTCCAGACGACGGTGATCAGGCCGATGGCGACGTTGCTGCCGCCGATCTTCTCCACCAATACCGGAAGTACTGTGTGCAGCGTGACGAAACTCATTCCAAATGCATAAAGCGAGCCGTCGAACAAATTCGCGGCAAGGTTCCAGCGAAGACGCAGGTATTCATTTTCGAATTGCGATATGCCAGGGAAACTAGGCACGGAAGACCTTCACTTCGCGCGGTTTCAAGATTATTTCACCAGCAGAGGTAGATTTGTTTACTCGCAGCTTCATTTTCTCTGCGCTGAAGACCTCAATCAAAGCGGACTTATCGAATGACGGCAGCGCAAACGTAGACTTCGTCGTCCTGTCACTAAGGTTCCTGAAAATCACGAAGACGGGTTCGCCACTGTTTTCTAACACGTCGATTCTTACGCGGGATTTTCCTATGACCTCCGGTCCTTCGATCTTCACCGCATGTTTCACGAGAGACGCGATCAGGTCACCGGACTTATCACTTCCCGTACGATGGTATGACAGCCCAAGATACGTTCCTATCAGTATCGCCTTCCCTTTTCCGTACTCAGAGAGAGTTATTGCTGGTTCACCCGTTTCGAACTCCGCCAGGACATTTGCGCCCTTAGGAATGAGCGCTTCTTTCACGATCGAGCAGGCGGCTGGAGTCCCCGCCGGTGCACCGGGCAGCTTCTTCTTTGATACAATATTAGAGGACATTGACACATCTGCCGGCTCAACGACGCCCTGAATCACTTTGAATATCCGATCGAAGCCGTATCCCGGAATCTTGTCCGAATGGCGCCCAAGCTCCGTGTTCCAACCGCCGAAGTACGCTTCCGCCACCAGTACTCCACCGCTTTTAATCCACGACTCGAGCGATTCAGCAACTTTCTTGTCGATTCGGTAAGGAAAGGGGATATATATGACCTTGTATTTCTTGAAGTATCCCGTCTCGAAATCCGTCGGATGCACGAAGTCCACGTTGAAGTTCCTGTTATAAAGCGCCTTGTGCACACCAAGGAGGGAGCGCGTCACATTCATCTCCGAACCTGTCGAAGCCCATGCAAATATCTGGTTCTCCGGGCTGTATAGAAGAGCGACTTCGGCTTCCCGCGGACGCGCATGCAGGAAGAGATCGCCGTTCTTTTGAATTACCCTACCGACTTCCGCAAACGCTTTTAGCCATGGAGTATCCCGGCCGTCGGGAAAAGTCAACCCCCACGTGGGTGCTTCCCTCCCAAGCAGTTCAGGACGGAACTGCCAGAAGAGAAAACCTTTCAAGTTCGCCGCAATCCCGCTAAAGACAAATCTCTTTATGTCGTTCATATCGATTGTCCGCGGAAGATCCAGAGTGTAACCCGGAAGCATCAGCATTTCGGCCGAGATTATTGTCTTATCATGAGCACTCGATCTTAGGATATCGACCATCATCGGGTCGTCCATTTGAGTAATGCCATGCATGTCGCCGAATCGCGCCACGTTCCAGGGATCATTGGCCGTAGATACGACGGGAAATCCCTGGACGAAAACATGGTGGCACATAAGCCTGTGCTTTCCCGCATCGATCGCTTTGGCTTCTTCAAATCTGCGTTTTACGTTCTCACCGAGTGTGTGGACGAAGAACATACGCCAGTCGGAAAGGTCGTTAAATGTATTCCTGGTCATCGGAACTTCTGCGTCTTCAAATGACAAGTAATTCCTGTTCCATGAAATATTCAGCCTCCCGATCTCCCCGTACTTCTTACGAAGCCAGATTCTGAACTTGTTCCGGCACCTGTTGCAATAACAGAGCATGTCCCCCATTTTGTTCGAGTCATCTGCGTAGAGCCGCATCTCGCTCATGCTGCTCGTCAGCTCCGGTTCGCTGCCGACGTTCCATATTTCAAGCGAGGGATGATTCTTGTAGCGGTTCACGGCTTCGCGGAGGAAAGCGAACATGTATTCCATCGCCTCGTCATGGTTGAAGCAGAGACCGAGCCCTCCGATTTGTCTGTGAGGCTGTGTCTGTGGACCGATCATCCTCCCATCCAGCGTAACCATCGAGGCGTCCGGGTACTTTTTGTAAATCCAAGCCGGTGCAACATCGAAAATTGTATTTAGCATCACACGCAGGTGATGTTTGTCGGCAAGCGCCATCAGCTTATCTATGTCGTCGAAATAAAACTCGTTTTCCCGTGGGTTGTTCCAACGCCATTGCAGCCAGAACTTCACGGTATTGAAGCCGAGTTCCGACATCCTCCTGAGGTCGCTGTCCCAGTCACTCTCGGCGGGAGAAGGTGCCCGGTAATATTGGGCGCCGTATAGAATGCATTCCTTTGGGGATAAATCGTTTGTTTCCATTCTACCTTTTCTTATTCCTCTCTTGGCTGCCAATGCCTATACCACGAATTGCGACAAATGCTTCAGGCCGGCGACAAGTCCCCGCTTCACTTTCTCTTCGGATCCCTCCCAGACCGGATCCTCATGTTCAATCGAAAGAGTTCCTTCGTAACCAACTTCCTGAAGTGCCGAAATGTACTTCTGCCAGTCGATTTGACCTAGTCCCGGCATCCTGTATCTCCACCAACCCGACTTCCAGGGCGTTGGTTCGATCTGGCGTGAGAAAATTCCGTACCTTTGTTTCCCATCGATAAGTATTTCCGCGTCCTTGGCATGAGTGTGGAAGATTTTCGGGGCGTAGTCTTTGATACACTGGATATAATCTATGCCGAGCCAATATAAATGAGATGGGTCGAGATTCAATCCGAAGCTGTCGCTTGGTATTTCATTGAACAGCGCGTCCCACAACTCCGGCGAATAAGCGTAGTTGCCGGGAAGGCCGAACCTTTGCCAGTTCTCCATGGGACAGTTTTCGATCATAATCTTCACGCCGTTGTCGTCGGCAATCTTCATAATCTCTTTGAATACCTTGCCGATTTCTCTGATAATCTCGCCCGGTTCCTTGTCGGGTCTACCCCCAACGAATGTACCGACGTATGGAACACCGAGAAGCGAAGCCGAACTGATTACCTTGTACAAATGATCGAGATGATGTTTTCTCACCTTCAAATCGGGATCGAGGTTATTGTCGTAGTATGCCATTGCTGAAATTGCCATCTTATATTCAGCAAACAGATCTTTCACTCGCTTCGCTTCTTCTTTCGTGAAGCGAGCCGCATCTATCTGGCGCGCCTGGTAATCGCGGCTGGAATTCACCGGCCATGCAGCGAGTTCGAGCGCTTCAAACCCCTTGCTTGAAGCCCATTTGACAAGCTCAGTCAACCCTACCTGCGGCAGGCAAGCGGTAAGAAAACCAAGTTTCATGTTAATTCCTCCAACGCCTTTGACGGTTAGTACTTACACCTGGATCCATCTCTTCTCCTTGTTGCTTCTAAGGACGGCATCTACGAGCTTCATCTCAAAATGTCCGTCCTCAAAAGTCGGGAAGTCGGGTCGGTCCTTGAGGGGGTTCCGTTTACTCCTGATGAAATCATAAACGTTTCCGAAGAAATTCTTCAGGCCGTCAGGATAGCCTTCCGGGTGGCCGCCGGGGTAATGGGCGTACTTATTGACTCTTGGACTCATCAGCGACGGATCTTTCAAGAGGATCTCGTTCGGCTTCTCCCTGTAACCGATCCACAGTTGGTTCGGATCTTCCTGGTTCCATGCCAGCGACTTCCGGCTGCCGTCGATCTCGAAAGACTGATAGTTTTTTCTTCCGGCGCTTACTTGCGAGACAGTGAACACTCCGCGCGTACCGTTCTCAAATTTGAGAATCACGATCCCAGCGTCCTCGGTTTTTATCGGGACGGACTCAAATTCACCGTCGCCGTGTGACTCCTTGCCCTTAAAGGTCTCAACAGAGTGAGCCGGTTTGTTTCGTTTTGTGTGTACGGTTACAAGTTCCGCGAAAACGCTCTCGATTCTTTGCCCGGTGACGAATTGCATCAAATCGCACCAATGGGATCCTATGTCTGCCACGGCCCGCGACGACCCGCCGGCTTTTGTGTCCAGCCGCCAGTTCCAATCTGTCACGTAGAAAAGCCAATCCTGCAGATAATGGCCGTGTACGAGAAAGATTGCTCCAAGTTCACCACGAAGAATCATCTCCCTTGCTTGCTGTATAAGCGGGTAGAACCGATAGTTGAAGTCGATCGCGTTTACGACGCGTTGTGTTCTCGCCAGCTTGACAAGATCTGCTGACTCGCGTGAGTTCAGCGTCAGCGGCTTCTCCGAGATTATGTGCTTTCCCGCAAGAATAGCGGCCCTGTTAACCTGGTAATGGAGGTTGTTCGGGGTACAATTGTGAATGACCTGTACTTCTTTATCCGCGACCGCGTCCTTCCAATCGGTATAGACCCTTGTGATGGCAAATTCGTCAGCGATCGCCCTTGCCTTTTCCGGCTCAGCAGAAGCGACGGCGACAACGTCGACTCCCCCGGATCTCTTTAGCGCTTCGATATGTGCGGGCCCGATGAACCCGGTGCCAATCACGGCCGCCTTAATTCTTTCCAATCTTCTTCTCCTGGTTTGGCTTCGTGTGCGTCATCAGCCTAGACGCACGCCTAATCATTCTCCTGACCTCCGGCATATCGATCGGTTGGTCGTTGTCGTAAAGACAAAGCGCCGGTATCACACCGAGTTCCGAGTAAGCTTTCTCCTGCAAATGAAATATTGGATTAGAAGGATGCTTTGCCAACAAATGAGCCACGAAACGGGTGTAGCGGCCGAAAATAAATGTCGAAATTGGGTGCGCCTTCTTCCAGCGTGTTACGCCTTCGAGCCCGTGGACTTCGGTTATGCTGTCAATGCCGTGTATCTGCGCCATCGGTAACACGCTTACCACCTGTTCGTGCATTCCTTCTCCAGCGAAGAGAATCTCGGGAAACGACTTTTGCAGGCGAGCGATATGCGACCTCATTCCCGCAACGAAGTTCGGCCCCTTCGAAACGTTGAATGCGAGGAGCGTTTGATCAAGAAACACAGCATCGAGAGAAAATTCCCTAATCAGATTACCGAGGACTTTCTCCATTAAATCTCCCCACGCCTTCGCGCCGGGATTGACGTAAGCAAAATACGGTTCTGTCAGCCAATCGCCATCCATGTCGAGAGCCCAACCCTGCGGCCTTCCGAAGACATCTACGACCTGATGCTCTTTCAGCGATGGAAACAAAGGATGGCTGTAAGTAAGCGCAAGCACGTTAGTGTGTATCATGACCTTGTAACCGAGAGTGTGCGCCAGATCGACAAGATCCCTGAACCCTTGCTTTCCCCCGAGTTCAGCGCTCGGATTATAATCAGGAGCTCTGGAGTCTATCCCTCCTTCCGCAAAGCCGGGAAGATAGACGAGCGTCCGTTCGGGAGGATGAAGCTTCCGCCAGGCCTTCAGCCTATCGGCGATTTGTCCGAAAGTGTGATGAGGTTGAGGCCGGTCCTTTCTCATTCCCCATATTTCCAGCACGAAGTCTATCGACTTTGCCCATGAAGGGAAATACTTGTTCGAGTCGAGCGGCTCTACCCGAAACGCCTTCTCCATCCAGTGTTGGTATTTGACCGCCGCACTTTTCCAGTCGCCATGATAACAGTCCAGATACCACTCAGCTTTCAGCGTCTTTTCCCGGAGCGGTCCGGGCGCTTCAAAGCCCAGTGCTAACCCAAATCCTGCCGCGTCTCTCGTGACCCTCAGCATCTTTAGATCGGGACTGGGGTCACGCGAGCCGAGCAATATGCCGCCCTTTTCGGTCTGGCCCAAAACGAACTGAGCGTTCCACCAAAATGGATATTTGTAACTGACCGACTGTCCGGGCGGCATCTCCTCGGTAAGGATCTGCCCTCCGAGCGCGGGAACGACAACACCTTCCAGCACAAGTCCGGTAATCTTCCATTCGACAAGCCAAATTACTTTCGGAGACTTGACATCAATATCGAATTTTATTCCATGTTCAGACCCTGAGATGGTCAACAAGGCTTCATATCCCGACGATCTGTCGCCATACTTCAGCCTGATGAAGGATTCGTCGGAAATTTCAGCTGACGTCACGTTCGATAGGAACACCGGCTCAGATATTTCGTCTGGTGTGCGGACAAGCAACTCCATCCGTGTCGACTTTGCTACAATCTCATGCGTGTTCTTGTTCACAAGCGTGAGCATTCCCGGTGCGTTGGCGCGCATCTCAAGCCGTATTTCGTTTGAAATTATCCTACCGATAACGGACCTCATTTCTTCTCGATTGTCACTGTCGTGACAGATTTATTAGCGACATCTTCGTGAGGAGTGTTTTTGCGGAAGATAACAAAGTACGACGATTTGTCAGCGCCAGCCGGGAGACACGCCGCATGCCAGACCCCCTCATTAATAATCACTGCTTCGCCGGGGTTCACCTCGAATGCCTCCATCTCATTAGCAGGCCTCCCTTCCGCAAGCAGAGGCAGAATGAAAGGAGCGTCGATCGGTATGAGGATTTCCGGCGTCATCTTGTGCTGCTCAACGCTCGAAACAGAATTTCCGGACTGGCGATACACCGTGCAAATCCCAACTTCGGTTTCTCCGCGGATATTATAATCCGCGATGTCCGACCAGAACTTGTAGTTAGTTCCTTCGGATGTCGGCACACCGGTGGGCGCCGTTACGATCTTTCCGAACTTCGCAAAGTTCTTCCGAGTTATATGTTTGCTGATAAGCTTAGCCATCGAAATGCCCTCCCTACTTGGGGATTCGAATGATATAGATTTTCCCACCCTTAAGCGAGAGACTGTCGACGACCGTGCTGTTGAACTCAGCCGAGACGTGCGGACTCGCAAGTTTGTCCCCCAACTCGTTAAACGCGACAGCATCGGTGGAAAGCTTCATCGGGATAGAGATGCTGATGTTTTCTATGCGCCCATCCCTAAGGTCTCCATTGTCGGTCTGCTCGTACGTTCCGGGGACGTGAGTTTGCAGCCATGCGACAATTGATACGCTTCCATCCTCGTTCTCAAATACGTGGACGACGCTGTTTGATCCGATCTTCCTCGTTATAGTGACTTGTTCGTCTATGCATTTATTCTTCTCATGGAAGAATTTAACGAAAAATTTCAGAGCCCCCTCAGCGGGTTTTGGTCGAAATTTCGTGTTGACTACACCGAGGAAATCATTATTCACGTCTCCGATCACATTTGTGCCTACAGGGAGGTCCTCGATCCGATACCATGCCGCGGCTGCTGCCTTCCCGGTCGACATAATAAGCGTCAACGTCCTGAATAGATCGTTACCCTGGTATTCCGGTGTATGTTCATACTTATACTTCGCATCGTAATTGTAAGAAACGTATGCGCCTTTTCGACAATCACTATAACCTACTTCGCAAAGCCAGATCGATTGGTGGTTGCCGTACTGCCTGACGATGTCCGAGATCCTTTCTATATGATCATACAAATGCTCCAGCGGCAGGCCGCTCCACGTCTCATTATAACTGTGGATGTTGACGACATCGACGAACTTGCTGATACCGTAATCGTGAAAGAGCGCATAGGTAAAATTCGTATTCCAAGCGAGTCCGGCAAGCACTACAATTGCCTTCGGATCCGCCTTGCGTACCGCTTCCGATCCGATCTTCAGGAGCTTCGCGTAGTCTTTTACGTCCCCCGACCAGAAATCAGGTATGTCCGCTTCGTTCCAGATCTCCCACGACTTTATCTTGTCCTTGTATCGGCTCACAGCTTCGTACACGAACTTGCCAAACTCGTTGTAATCCATCGGCGTATGGTTCCAGTAATTCGAAGTGTCGCCGGTGGAGTTCCACTTCGGGGTATAACAAAAATATGGAATGAGTGTCATTCCGTATTTGTCGACCGCAATTTTGACGAACTGGTCCCAGAACGACCAGTTGAATTCTCCTTTTGCGGTCTCGATGTGGTCCCATCCCATTCCGAATCGCAGGAACTTCACCCCTGCCGCTTTCATGACTTTCATGTCCCCTTCGATCTTGGCGGGCGCGGTTGTCTCGGGCGGATAGTCTTCGCAGAGGCCGACAGCCATGTGACAGTAAAGAGTGTTAGGCTTCTTCAGAAGATCCCTGTAAACAAATTTGTTGTCCTGCGATTTTGCGGCAACCGTAACGAGCAATGATAAAAGGATCGTGACAGAAACGGACTTAATCATTCCAGACTCCTTGTGATTTAAATTTCCAACCAAACTTCAAACTTCTTCCTGGTGCCAAAAGTCTTTCCGCCAGGAATGAGCTTTCAGTCCAGCTATCTCGTCGAGGTCGAGGGGGCCGGCTTGAGCAGCTCGCACGTTCTCTTCTACTTGTGCGGGTGTTCGCATGCCTGGTATGACAGTGGTTATACCCGGTGAGCTGACACAAAATCGCAGGGCGTACTCAGCCATGCTGATATCCGGATAACGCTTCTCCTTGAATCTGCGGATTGCATTCACGCGTTCCACAACCCTTTTCAGATTTGTTCCACGGAAATAACGGCTACGTATATCCCCACTGGCAAACACGGTGGAATCCGTAAATTTTCCAGTCAGGGCGCCTTCGTCAAACGGCACCCGGGCGATCACAGCAGCATTCACCCGGGTGCAAACCGGGAAAAGATTCTGCTGAGGGAACTGCTCGAAGATATTGTAAACCGTCTGGACCGCGTCAACCCTGCCCAAAGCGACGCCTCCCACCACACATTCTGGATTTGTATCAGGGACGGATACTCCGAAGGCCCTGATCTTTCCATCCTGCTTCAGCCTGCACACCGCTTCGAACCACTCCGTTTGCTGATTAAAGTTCGCGGACCAAGTATGGAACTGGTAGACGTCGATATAATCCCGGTGGAGCCTCCTCAAGGATTTCTCGCACTCCTCTATAACGTATTTCCTCGGAAAGATTTCTTCGGAATCTGCGAGAAGAGGGAGCGGCCAGGGGGACCCTGGTTTCATCGGGACTTTGGTGGCAACGAACACAGTCTCTCTCCGTCCCTGCAAGACGGCGCCGATTAGATCTTCGCTGTGTCCCATACCGTAACCCTGGGCAGTATCGATGAAGTTGACCCCGAGATCAATTGCTTTGTTCAGTGCAGCGATAGAGTCCGAGTCGGCCTGCGGGCCCCACATGTCTCCTCCAATGGCCCAAGCACCAAATCCGAGCTCGGAAACTTTCCAGCCAAGGCTGCCGAAGAGTCCATAATTCATCTGAAATTTCCTGCCTGAAACTCGTTGTCAGCCGAACACGACGCCGGACACGAGTATTACGTTCGAAAAGGGAGTGGCCTCTCCTGTTCTTACGAAGGATATGTTACCGCCGTCGCGCGTCATTTTTTTGAATTCATTATGGGAAACTTCAATAACTTTCACGCCTTTGAGCAGAGTCATTAGCTCCCGATAGACTTCTTTGTTCCTTTGCGGGAGCTCCTTTGCAATAATTGCCTGCTCAATCTGTAGTTCTTCAAGAATCACACGTACTGTGTCGATAAACCTCGGAATGTTCATGGTCAGCGCGAGATCGACAATGTCGCTTTCTCGCGGAATGGGCAACCCACTATCACACACTACCAGTTTGTCTGTGTGCCCCATAGATGCTATCGTCCGCGACAGCGACGTGTTTAAAGTCCCGTTTTTCTTCATGTAGGTCTTAGCGTTCTTTGGTTTTTGGTGTACGAGACAATGCAGAGCCAGCTAACCAGCTCGGCATTTCACTCGCATCGAATCTGCAATGGTGAAATACGTCTCCCTGACGTTCGCACATCCGCATTAATCTTCCTGACTCTTAAGAAACTCGTTAAACTCATCCATTGTCGGCATTGAGGTCTGCGCCCCTTTTCTGGTCACGGAAAACGCAGCTACTGAGTTTGCGAAGCCGATCGCCTCATCCAACGTCTTCCCCGCACCCAGAGAGACGGCAAGCGCGCCGTTAAAGGCATCTCCTGCCGCTGTCGTGTCGACCGCCTCGACACGAAGTGCATCGAAAAAGCGCGAGCCCGACGCATTAACTCGCAGAGCACCTTTATCTCCCATCGTGACAACAACATTTTTGACTCCCTTGCGGAGGAGATTCACTGCTGCCTCTTCCGCGCTGTCCTCATCGACCACTCTGATCCCGGAGAGCATTTCGCACTCGGTCTCGTTCGGTGTCAGAACGTCTATAAATCTCAACAGCGCGAGGGGCAAATCGCGAGCGGGGGCTGGATTCAGGATAGTAATGGCACCCCCCATCTTGGCCAGTTGCAACGCCTTCATCACAGTTTCGAGCGGAATTTCTAGCTGCAGGAGAGCCACCCGTGCTTCCTTAAAAGGACGCGGATGGCCCTCCAAATCAGCTGGGAGAAGCAACATATTAGTTCCAGAAACAACCGTAATCTCGTTTTGCCCTCCATCCTCCACGAGGATCAATGCTACACCCGTGGAAGCTGAACCATCACTGGAAATAAGCGCTGTCCTGACGCCGTGACGACTGAGGCTTTGGATAAGTCTTTCCCTGAAAATGTCATCTCCCGTTTTTGCTATGAAATCGACACGGGCACCGAGCTTGGCGCAACAAACCGCCTGGTTGGCACCCTTCCCGCCGGGATACATTGCAAAGTCGTTACAAAGGATCGTCTCGCCGGGGTTGGGAAACCTTCTGACTCTTGCAACAAGATCCATGTTAGCACTGCCAACAACTAACACAGACTCATTCAATTCTTCTTCTCATCATTTCAATTCTATTCTGTATACTGGTTCGCATATTATTTTGGGAGCCTCGAGAAGACCTGAACTCTTTCGAACTCCCTCAAGAATGTTGATCAGCGAGTTTGTCACTTTTAGTTCAACGACGTTTTTGCCGGACTTCAGCAGCTTCGTGAGTTCAATCCGGTACGGGTGCCACGGAGCCGTGAGCGGATGACCCCCGTTCACGCTGACTTCCAATACATCTTCGCCGCAATTGGCTTCAAGGAATAACCGTCCTGTTAGGTACTTCTTCGGAATATCGACCTCAGCAGTGTATTTGCCGGTACCGGAGAAGTATGGTAGTCCCTGACTTGCCCAATCGCGAAATTCTATCGTACTCAAAGCCGGGGACAAATGGTACACACCTTTACTTTCGGAAATTTTAAACTTCCCCACTATCTTCAGAAGATCGAGGATCCCATCTGTCCTTTTCTGTACCTTCAAATTGACGGTGACATTGTTTTTGCCAACTAGCAAGAATGGGCTTATGTCGATTTCCTTAATCTCGGCATCCAGCCAGCTGCGTTTCCCTGGGTCCCTGACTTGCGTACCGTTTATGAAAAGTCTAAACCCGCTGCCGCTGAACCCGTCTATCAAGACCCTCATATTCATTGGAACCTCGTCGGCGAAGAATGAGGTCCTATACCACAAATTGACCGGGTATGTTTGAGCATCTCGCTCCTGGGGGAGCTGCATTTCCCAGGCTCCTGCTGTAACGGATAGCCACGAGGAATCATCGAATTCAGTTTTTGCAAACTCTTCTGAGTTCTTGCTGTCTGAATCCACAGACATCTTCCAACTCCCGAGTGCAAGCACATTGTCCTGCTCAATTGCAAATGAAGCCCTCTTGCCAAACGAGATGGGCTTGAGCGGTTTTGACGGCTTCACTCGTTTCGTAAGAATCGACTTGCCCGCGGTATACTCCAAAGTTATAGGGGTACTTGAACTTGACGAGCCCTCAACCGCGGACCCGCTGATGCTCGTCACGTCGAGGTTTGTCCTGACAATATGACGCCTGTCGATCTCCCCGCCGAGCACGATCACCTTCGCTTCTGCTGCCGCGAAATTCAATGTGAGTGACATCCTGCCCTTGCTCACGTTGTAAACATGTATCGGACGCGTTTCGCCTGACTCAGCGTCCCACAACTCCGGTCGCGCCACCACCTCGAACGAAACATCCACTCCTTGCTTCGGCGTCTTAGTTGTGTTTACAAGGAAATAAATGTCATGGCCGCTTTTCCTTCTGTGAAGATAGAATACATCCGGATCGCTTATCGTCACATCCGGTTGAATACATTTCGCGAGTATCTTTCCAAGTTCGTCCCGCGATTTGCTTTTGTGCAGGCCTGCACCCCTGATCACGAAGGTCCTCCCCCTGGAATTCTTGTGCACCGTCCCTTTCCCTGAGCTGCCATTTGCAGTAAAGCTTGCGAGAAGTTCATCCGGATCAACTGCGAAGAGCTTCTTTATGTCTTTTGTGGCACCTTTAGCTGGACCGTCGACCAGCTCGACCGGCAGCAGCGTATCCGCCACCACGCTTCCACCGGATTTTAGAAATTTATTAATTGCCTCAAGTGTCGATTTACGGATGTGCGTAACCGGTGGTAGGACAAGAACCGAGTATTCCTCATCCGAAAGCCTGATCTTGCCGTCCACCATCTTCGCAGCGGAAAGCCTTTCTTCGTCGACATAATCGAAGTCGTAGTGAAGTCTGAGCAGAGTATCTGCAAGGTAGTTGTAGTCCGCCTCGATCACGTTGCCGATGGCATTTCTTTCCTGGGGAACATAGTTCGTCCAGATGCTCGTGAGTGGATAAAGAACGAGCACCTTGGCTATGTGAGTGCCACCCGACAAAATATCGCTAAGCCGAGCGGAATAGTCGGTAAATCGATTGTAGTACTTCCACCATGTATGATGATAGAATTGCGAAGGAGGCCAATCTCGCTTTCGTTCGCCTTCGATGGAATAGTGGTAACCATGGTTATTAAAGAGGTTCACCCCCAGTACATATTCCCAATTCAAAATCCATTTCATCCGCTCGAGCGAACAATCCCAGTACGTTCCGCCCATCGACTCGCAAAGGAGCCGCTTGCTGCCGAATATGTGTGCCGCAGAGCTTGCCATTTTTAGGGCTACATGTTGGTCCGGCTCCTGTTCGGTGCCTATCTTGGGATAGAGATGGTCCACGCCGATAATGTGCATATGCTTGAGATGCTCAAATAGGTTTCCTTCACATCGGGCATGTAACCTGATCCACTCCTCGAAAAGCAAGTGTCCTGTGAAAATGAGTCCGTTATCGTTACACCATTTCCTGAGCTGCCCGTAATAACTTTCGGAGTACTGCTCGGTGAGTGTTCTCCAGAAGTCGTACCTGATCTTCGCCGTCTTCTCGCCCATGCTTGTATACAACGCGGGCAGATAAGGACGCAGGTCATAGCCGCGTTTCTCTCTGAACACCTTAAACATCTGCCTTGTCCATGGGACAACGTAATTGTCGAGACCCACATGATAATAGTGCATAGCAGGCTCGTCGGTATAAAATCCAGGGACTGTCTTACCGAACTCCGAACCTACAGCAGTTTTGTATTTTTCGTGCGTAAGCTCGATGAATTTCTTAGTTGATGCAGGATCCAATGCATCTATGTAGTAAGGCGCCTCTTTTTCTAGAAAATACAGCAATCGCCATTTCCCGGGCGGTGCTTCCCAGGGAATCACTTTGTCAAATGAAAGATTCTGAGTGAGGTCTATCGGATTTCTGATACCGTTTTGGAACTCTTCTTCAGTGCAACCGAAAGCCGCGATCGGATAAGAGTCACCGGTGTTGACATATCGATTGTCTGTAGCCTCGAGAAAATTAAACAGCGGCCCGTCCACCCGCAGAGCTACCAATTCGAGATACCTTTGCCGTAGTTGTGGGAATTTCGTGGGGATTTGTCTTTCAGCTGTACCGCTTGGCCAATTCATCTCATCATATACCCAAGTGTCGATGCCTATTTCCTTGGCCTTCTTGACTGCGACTTTTACCTTCTCAAACCACCTATCCGAAAGATAAGGGACTTTGAGACCGAATCTTCCATGAATGAACACTCCGGGTACACCCTTACTGAAGTATTCCCGTAATTGCCACTCCATCTCGTCGTCATCCATTTCCCCATTCCAGAACCAGAATGGTAAAATACCCATCTCCGGCGGAGGGTTCTTGAAGGTTTTCTTGTCCAGCTGTAACCCGTTAAGCAGTGTCTTGATATCCATCTCCTACATCTCCATTTGATGACGACAATTATTGCAGACTCTTCGTGGTGTTTCTCCTTGACTTGTTGAGGTTTTAAAAATCGAACATGACCGTTAACCTATTCGGGGATTCCAAATAGGTGTATTGCGTGTACGCATAATCAATCTCCATGCTTACGCCAGTAATCGTGGTCTTCAGGCCGAAGCCAAGGGACAGATTTCCCTCTGTATAATTAAACCGATAGCCAGCTCTCAACGAAAGAAAGTTATCAAACACATACTCACCACCCACGTCAAGTCTCTCGGAATAGTCATTCGAATGAACAGCGTCCACGCTTACATCCATGCGGTTCAGGTCCCCGACGTTAACGAATGCATCTTTTCCCCCCAAGAGTCCGAACGACATCCCGATGCGGAACAATAGCGGAAGTTCGTACCCAGAGGTATTGTTGCTATTTGCGAGCCACTTGACCGTGCCGGCAAAATTTTGTGCACTCATGGCTACGTGGATATTCTTATAGCCCACATTGTAAAGTGTCCCTACGTCGAAAGCGAGACTGCTTGTAGTGTAAGTGAATAAATTTTCCCGCAGGTACTTCCCTGCAATTCCAATGGAAAGTTGATCCGTGAAATCATGCGAGTAGGCAACGCCGAGTAGGACATCTCCGCCGGTAAAAGTATTACCTGTCCGAGTGTCGTTTGAGCCGCTCGGCACTGAAACCAGCGCCTCCGGTATATTTCCGTAGCTCAGGCTGGCAAAATCCAAACCGAACACGCCGATGTTTTTGATCCGAAAACCTGCGGCCCCGGCGTAGTAATTCATCCCTCCGAACCAAGATGTGTAATCTGCAGACGCCTCGGCGCTCTTTATTCCCGTCAGACCGGCGGGATCCCAGAAAATCGAGTTCACATCACTGACAGCAGCGATATTCGCCTCACCTAATGCCGCTTGCCTCGCCCCGATTCCTATTTTCAGAAACTGCAAAGCAGTTCTGCCTCCCTTGTTGAACGACTGTCCATAAACCAGCGAGGACGTGGAAATTATTGTGATGATAAGCAGGCCAAACCGGAAGGCGTTCTTCATAATCCACCTCAACCTCAGGGTTCTCTGCGACGCAGTCCAACATTGGTTGGAGGCCCGCGTCGCTTTCTCTTCGTCTTGTGCCGACATCTTTTTCACCTTATTATCATCAATTTACCGGTGAATGATTTATCCAGCCCCGGTGTTGTCGACTGGACATTGTAAATGTATAAACCGGGCGCAACGAGCAAACCTGAATCACTCTTCTGGTCCCAATCTTCAGTTCCGTACTCGTTCCCCTGACTGTCTGGACCATGTATAATTGTGCGAATCAAATCACCGCCAATCGTATAGATCCGAATCACACATTTCGCGGGAAGATTTCGGAACTCAATCTTGAAAGGATCGTTGATACCAAAGCTTCGCAGAGGGCTATTATAAACATACGGATTGGGCACGACGTAAATATCAAAAGAGGTGACCGGCCCTGCCGCGGCTGATGCCGGGGCGACATAATTGTAGTCGCCATTCTGAAGCTGGGGGAGATTGGTCACCACGGTGCCGTTCACTGAAGTCCATGGCGCAGGCTTCTTCCAGTACGCGGCAACATAATAGCCGTACTTGACTCCGAACTGAACCGATGAATCCGGATATTCATATTCGTTCAATGATGGATTCCAGTAGTTACCGAAGTCGGCTTTCGGAATATCGGCGATAAGGTTCCAAGCTGCACCACGAAACGTAGATGGTTGGGTATCGCTGACATACTGAAAGTCGGTCGACCTGTAAACTCGATACCCGTCCACATCCGCAGCGCCGCTGAACCATGAATTGCCGGCACCGTCCTTAATCGTTGAATTCTCCGCAAGTCTATCCCATGTTACGTCGATTATGGCTTTCTGCGTACCTCTGGATCCATTCACGGCATTGACGTGAGGGCCGGGCGGAGGAGCAGGGACATTGGCTGCGATCGGGATCCCATCGACCGTCGCTCCCATTCCCCATTTGATCGCGTCCCTGGCGTTGGTTGCGTTTCTTTCTATTGCGGCGATAGTACTATCCGGAAACCAATGGCTGGAATCGCCACTGGTCACTTCGTGATAGTCCATGACACCTGCTATCTCGGCCTGAATTATGCGCACAGAGTCACCAGGTGCAAGATTGTACGGCCCATATGAAAGAGTGTAAAAGTTGAGCCTATTCCCTTTATTGCCAAGGGCTGCCTGTGTATCCGGGGTAGTAGCGACCTGATAGAATTCCTGCTTCGGTACTCCACTCGAAAGACGAAAGAACTCGAGATCGAAGTCCTTTCCTTGGAAGGTTCCGCCCTTGTGAGAATCAATTCTCCAAAAATCGGGTGCCATAACGGTTCTTGGTGTGCCACCGGTCGGACTCGCGTATAAGCAGAGCCAACCGAATGCGGCAGGACTCTCGAGCTCATTGCCGAATTTTTGCGTCCAAGCGCTGTTGGGTTTCAACGGGAATGGATCCCACCAATAGAGGGGGGCGGCACCACCATTGTAATTGGTCGAAAAGAAAAGCGTGTTATCATCAGTGTGATGATAGTAATCGTGATACGAACCGGGCTGCCAGCCGAAACCTCCAGCCTGGACGGCAGTGAGCTCGGAATGAAAGTTTATCTGGCTCTTTGTCGATACAGAGATGCCAGAAGTAAGGGTGAAGACGACACCTTTAAGAGTCTGGCTTGGAAAATTTGAGACGACCTGCTGAGTCTGATTCGATACAATACTGTCTGTATTCTTGAAAACATAGTCGTAGATAATGAAGTCGCGATATCCCGGGAAACTCCAATCGTAGCTGCGACACGTCACCGTTATACCGACATCGGTATTCCAGGTGGCAGTACTCATTTCCTCTGGCAAAGCCGGATTGTAGGTGGCAGTGTCGACGTGATTTTCTGTTAGTATAATTGGCGCCCTAACTGAAGCGACTCCGTAAGTCTGGTCCTGCAGACCTGATAGGTAAACCTCGTAAGGTACGGATGTAGGAGTATAGGCTGGAGGGAGACCGGGCTCTTCCATGCCGGGGACGGTGATCCAAATGCCGCTACGAAAATTATGAAAGTTGCAATTCTCGTAGGTATCGACCGCATCCTCCTCATTGCCGACTGGCTGATTGTAACCCGGGAATCCCGGAAACAAACCCAACGGGGCGGGAGTCAGATAATCCCAGGAGCCTAGATTGCCAATCCACCCATCATTTTGCAGGTCTTCCCAGAGGTTCCCTCTTTCAAGCCACACTTCGTTCTGGAGCTGCCCATACGCGAGCCCTGAGAGACACAGCACCGTCACAAGTGTCAAAAGTTGAATACGGCCGACGGAAATTAGTCGGGCTATTTTCTTCGCGCTTGACGCCTTACAGCTCACACTAGTAAATCCCTTCATGGTACACCCTTTATCTTGTCACTGGAGTTGGATTGAAGCCCCAAGCACAAGAGACCGGGGCAAATTCTCGTACATCGCCAAAGGTGAAATAGGAGAGCCGTTGGCGTTCATCGTGGGTATGTATTTGAAGCCGCTGGTCGCGAACTTCTGCTGATCAGCCAGGGACGCGCTCTGAAAAGTCGAGAGGTTCAACCACTTGTCGTTGAATACATTGTCGACCTCCACGTACAATCCGAGCTTCGAGCCGCCGTTGAACAGGGTGAAGTCTTTTTCCAATCGCATATCTCCGTTCTTGTATGCCGGGCGTACATATTTTGTCCCGTTATACACAAAGTAATCCTGAATTAATTCTGGATTTGGGAATATGGCTTGATACTCGAATGAAAGCCGAAGGCCGCTGAAAACGCCGTTAAGAAAACCCAGATCGTCCGGAGTCTGATAATACAATCCAAATTTCAGTATGGGGTCGTTATACTGGATGAAGTCTCCGCTCGGAGAATACTTTACTCCGGATGGAGATATAACCGTCGGTGCGCCGCTTCTGCCGTCGATACCAAGCTCAGTAGTGTAGTTCGCGTACCCCCAAGTTGTACCCCAAGGTTCAGTGGCATACAGCTTATTAAGAGAGATTTCTATTCCGCGAACATCGGCGTAGTCACCGTTTCCGTTTGTGGCGTAGACGCCAAGGGGAGTCGCGATTGTGACAATTCTTATCGTATTAGAAATGTCCTTGTAATAGCCCGTAACATCCAGATCAAATAAGTTCGCGAAATTTCGTTCAATGCCGATTTCATATGCCACAGTTTTAGATGGTTTCAAATCTCTGTTGCCAAGAACCCACGGATAATTAGTGCCATTTATGATAAACGTGGTCAAGCTCCCCTGTTGCTGGTCCGGACTGCTGCCCTCACCATAGTCGCCGAAAGGACCACGTTCAAAGAACCAACCGTAAGAAAAGTGCAACACAGTCCATTCGTCTATGGGATGAGAGATCCCCAATCTGGGGCTGAGCTGTGAGAAGAGAGGCGCCTTACTGACAGGACCCACCAGTGGGTCAAACAGACTATCGTACGCGACGCTGTTGGGGTCATAAAAATCCCATCTTAAGCCCGCGTTCATGATCATGCCGCCGAGCTCCAACTTGGTTTCCAAATAAGCTGCTCCTTGGAAGGGGTTGTAAATATTATGGTCAGTCCGGTCAGGCAACTTTGAGACATCATCGTGATTCAAATTGTAATAGTCGAAGTGAATCCCCGTTTTGAAATCCCACTTAGGATTTATCTGTGAAGACAAATAAGCATTCAGTGTCCAATCCGTGTTGCTGTCATTGTATCGGTAGTAGTAGCCGGTTGTGTGGTATCCGATGTTGTCCTGGTAAGCTCCAATTATGGGATTCCCCAGGGAACCAACCGCTCTCAGATTATCAGTTGTCGGACCGCTTGCTGCAAACCCGAGCGTGTCGTTAGGAAACGTGCCTACTTCTCTGATGGCATGCACTTTTGACAGCTGTATCTCGTACATTGTGGATGAACTAACCACCTGGGAAAATTTCAGCTCCTCATAATCATCCTGGTTTTTTGGCAAACCCGGAAAATCATAGTAAGCGTACCTCGAATTGACGCCATAATTAAGCGCATAGAAATTGTCGGTGGTTCCTCCAAATCCCCATCCCGTAAGATCATTGGCATACATGCTGGAGAAGAGCAATTTCATATTATGCCCGAACTCATACGATACGTTGCCGGTGAAATTGGTAACTATCCCAACTTTCCGAAACGTATTTCCGTAAGTCGGCGCTTCTGACAGGTACTTCCCGGTCAAGAAGAAATGCATTCCCTTGATATCCGGAACTGGCCCGCCGAAACTGGACTCGATCTGATATGTGGGTGTGCTGGTATAGTCGGTCAATGGTTGATGTGTTTGCAGGTAATTTTTATATGCCTGCTCCGGTGTCCAAATGCAAAGGGGGCTGCTGCCTGGGTTTCCGTTTGGATCAACCCATTGATCCGGGTACTGTATCCACCACTGAAGGTGACGTGCATGAGTATTATCCCAGTATAGTGGAGTGTTCAAATCGTATAACGACGGTCCCCAATTAGGATTATGAGGGGGGGGCAATCGTCCCTCCAAGTAGAAAGTGTATTTGTCTCCACCTTCCTTCGTAATGATGTTGACCACTCCAGATTGAGCCTCTCCATATTCGGCGTTAAATGGTCCGGTTATAACCTGGACTTCCTGAATAGCACTCAAGTTTATGTCGGTGAAAGGGTTTTGATCCAGCGGGTTCCTTAGTCTCGCTCCATCAACCATGAAGGCCACTTCGCTGATAGGCCTACCTCTCATGGTCATCACGCCATTTGATACATCTATGCTTGGAAGAGAAGCAAGCACTTGAGAGAAGGTCGCAACCGGCCTTGCCTGGATATCTTGGGCCCGGACAGAAAGTTGGGTAGCTGTAATGTCCTTTTGAACGGGCGGCCGGGTAGCTTCTACTACGACCTCATTCGTATTGACCTCGCTTACTTGCAGGTCGAAATTAACGGTGGTGGTCAGGTCCGGAAGGACTCTCGCGTCCTTGACAAGCTCGGACATGTAACCCACCATACTTGCCCTGACAGAATAGGTTCCAATCGGTATATTGGCTATAAAATAATTCCCGTTTAGGTCGGTTGAGGCTCCGATTGTCGTCCCGGTTAGGAGCACGGTTACACCGACCAAAGGTTCGTGGGTCTTCGCGTCGAAAACTCTTCCTGCGATTTTTCCTGTGCTGCCTGCAAAGGCCTGAGTGTAGCAGAAACTGACAAATACGACAGTCATCAGGAAGTAGCAAAACACGCTTAGGCAACAGAATTCATTCTTGACACCACGAGAATCCTTTTGTGAATTCATCGGTTTTCCTCCTTTCAGTGACCAATCGCGAACAAGGCCCCTGCGGTTCATGTGGAAATCCAAACGAGATCTCATAGCACGATTACCCCTTTTACAAAGCCTTCCCTTTTGGCAGACGCAGCCTCAAACCCTTTGTTAATCTCATCGAGAGTAAACTTGTCGGTAACCAGCTTGTCCATCTTGAGCTTGCCACTTTCCAGGAGTTTGAGCCCGATGTTCATACCTTCGACGTATATTCGCGGGCTTCTCACATGTCCGTTTATGATTTGAAAAGCCATCCAGTTCCAGTATCCCCAATTGACTGTCCTCGGTTGCCCCTGGTGAAATCCGAATACCTCGAGCTTTCCCTCCATCCGGACAAGATCAGTGACCAAGTCGAGAGTACGTTGATTCCCGGCAGCCTCAATACCTATATCGACGCCTACCCCATTTGTCAAACTCTGAATTTCTCTCTTGACGTCTTTCTCTTTAGGGTTTATGGTATCGGTTGCACCCAGCTCAGAAGCGAGCGTGAGGGCACTCGATCTCGAATCAACGGCAATTATCTTCCCGACTCCCCGGACTTTTAGTATTTGTAACATGATGAGACCCATGAAACCGCATCCCACAATGGCTACACTATCGTTAAGCTGTGGATCCGCTTTTCGTACTCCATTTGTCGAGCATGCGATCGGTTCGCCCAGAGCATACTCGAAAGGTGTCTCGTCCAAGAGTTTATACGCGTACTCTCCTTTGATCGCCAGATATTCCGCGTAACCCTTTCCGTCGGCCCAGACAGCAACGTGGTCACCCGGTTGGAAATTCTTGACTTTTGTGCCGACTGCTTCGACGATCCCGCCAACCTCATGGCCGATGAACCGAGGGAACTCCAGTCCAACAGCTTTGCCCTCCCACATATCAAGTTCCGAAGTGCAGATCCCACAGATTTTCGATTTTATAAGTATCTCGTCGGGCTCACATGGAGGAATTGGCAGTGAGTTGACGCTGAATTTCCCCGGCTGCTCAAGTATGGCGGCTTTCATTTGATCGCTCGTTTCAAGGTTTAGGCTTCAGAGTCGCCTGCTGCATCTTGACAAACAGCAGGGCGACTCCAAAGCGTTACATGTTCACTTGTTACAGGACGCCTAATATTCTCACTTCAATAGGATCATTTTGTTAGTTGCGATTGTCCTTCCATCGGCCGATAATTGATAGAGGTACACGCCGCTACTGAACTGGGCGGCCTCCCACACAACGGAGTAATGGCCAGGCGCCCGATCGGCATTCACCAGGGTAGCTACCTTCTGTCCAAGGATATTGTATATCGTGATTGTGATGTGAGCTGATCTTGGTACAGAATAATCCAACACCGTCGATGGATTGAATGGATTAGGATAGTTCTGACTCAATTTGAAATTCGACGGGGGCACGTTTGTAACGTTCGGTTCCCTCACGGCAGTGGGAGTCCCGTTGAGCGTGAAATGAATAAGGCCAAAACTTTTTGCATTGTTCATCACGTCACCGCCGGCAGTTCCGGGACTACTCGAATCGACGACGCTCCATGAGTAGTAGGCATACGCACCGTCACCACCATTTCCACTCGCGTACCCGGAGTCGGCTGCCGCACCGCCTATGTTGAACCCGATTTCGTTATTCAAAACCGCCTGAGGCAAATAGATAGCACTCACAGTCTTCCAAATGAAGTTGGTCGTGTCAATAGACTCAGCGACGAACGCAAATCCGGTATCTGAAGCATTGACACCCCAGTTGAGGGTAATGCCGCCCTTCCAAACCTTGTAAGTGACCGGACCCTTGTCTGGAGCGTTCTGCGGCCAACCGGCATATCCATTGTCGATGCTCGTATCCTCGGCGTGAGTTCCATCCAGGCCAATTAGCACCTGGTTACCCTGCCACGGATTGCCAGCCGTCCCCCAATAGAAAGGCAAGTATCCTTGGAAATCGGTGTACACATAAAGTGTGTCCTGAGTCCAGAGTACCTTCGCCGTGTGTGTCACATCTACAGTCGGATGATTGGAGTATGAACCATTCCAATACTTGGTCAGATTGAAACTCGGAGCTTTTGTCCACGCGGTTTCGGCGCCCAGATTGCCAATGCTGATTGTTCCCGGAGCTACGTATGGTATGTATGCCGTCGCACCTTCGCCGGTGGCACCGTAGGTCGGTCCATTCGCGAGGGAAAGGATTCCGAAACTCGCGGCATTGTTCATCACGTCGCCGCCTGCAGTCCCGGGATTAGACGAATCTACGACGCTCCACGAATAGTATGCGTAGGCACCGTCGCCACCATTTCCACTCGCATAACCGGAATCTGCTGATGCTCCACCGATGTTGAATCCTATCTCGTTACCGGGAGCTGCCTGGGGTAGATAGATGGCACTCACAGTCTTCCAAATAAAGTTGGTTGTATCAATCGAATCCGCAACGAAAGCGAAGCCCGTATCCGAGGCGTTGACCCCCCAGTTGAGAGTAATGCCGCCCTTCCAAATCTTATACGTAGTTGCTCCATGGTCGGGGGCATTTTGCGGCCACCCAGCGTATCCGGCATCAACTGTGGTATCATCCGCGAACGTTCCATCTAGTCCGATCAACACCTGGTTCCCCTGCCATGGATTCCCAGCGGTTCCCCAATAGAACGGCAGATAGCCCTGAAAATAAGTGTAAACGTAAAGAGTGTCCTGGGTCCACAACACTTTAGCCGTATGTGTCACGTCTACAGTCGGGTGGTTTGAATAGGAACCGTTCCAGTATTTAGTGAGGTTGAAAGTGGGGGCATTCTTCCATGCAGCCTCGCTCCCGAGAGAATCGAGATGTATGGTCCCCGGAGCAACGTACGATACGGTCACCTTCACTCCACTCCCGTAGGTGGATTGCGCGTATGCCTGCGCACCGGCAAACACTAGCAAGCAGACGCTTAGTGCGATAGAGGTCTTCATACTTACTTCCTCCTGTTTTTTGTTTTGCACGAATGGTTGGTTTGAGGCATTTGCCGAATGAATTCGATAAACTTCTTTTACATAGCACCAAATTTTGAGATTCGGTTTTCAAATCAATCCTTCAATCCTGAAAACGTTATTCCCTTGATGAAATACTTTTGTGCGAAGAAGAAAATTAGAAGGATAGGTACAGTTGCGGCGACTGAAGCCGCCATCAACTTGTCCCATTCAGAGGTATACCTGTCTCGGAACACCGCGAGTCCCAGAGGCACTGTCCTCAACGACTCCGAATTGATTACTATCAGCGGCCACAGGAAATCATTGAACACGCCCATGAAGGTGAAAACTGCAAGAGCCGCGAGTGCAGGTTTAGCCAACGGCATGATTACCCTCCACAGGACCCCAAATCTGCTGCAGCCGTCAATATATGCCGCCTCTTCTAGCTCGCGCGGTATCGTCATAAAGAATTGTCTCAGCAGAAAGGTGCCAAAGGCCGATGCCAGACCCGGGACAATTAACGCCTTGTAGCTGTTTATCCAACCAAGTCGGTACAATATCATGAAGCTTGGTATCATGGTGACCTGACCCGGGACCATCATGGTCGCAAGGAATAGGAAGAAGATGACATCACGTCCTTTGAATTTCAATCTCGCGAATGCAAAAGCAGCCATGGAACAAGTGATAAGCTGACCCACTGTAACACAAGCCGAAACGAAAAGGCTGTTGAAGTAATAGCGACCAAACGGGGCCGCGTCGAAAGCCCGCACATAATTATCAAAATGAAATTTCGCCGGAAGGATTGTCGGCGGCGACTTCAATATCTCCCCAAGCGATTTGAAAGAGGTAAGTATCATCCAAAGGAAGGGTGCTACGGTTATGAGTGCAGCAGTATACACTATAGCGTGCGACAGAGTCGAAGACAAAACTTTCTTGGTGCTTGCCATTTCCTATTGCTCTGACCTATACGGCAAAATCAACTCGTTTCTTCATGAACTTTACTTGCATGAGGGTCAACACGAACATTATTGCAAACAGGACATAGGCAAGCGCAGAAGCATAGCCCATGTCGAAATACTTGAAGGCCTCTTCGTAGATGTAGAAAACCAATACTTTGGTGGATCCCAACGGGCCGCCGGACGTCAGCACGTAAACCAAATCAAAGACCTGGAACGAACCTATCATAGACATTACCAATATGAAGAAAGTCGTTGGTGCCAAAAGCGGCAAAGTTATTCTCCAGAACCTTCGCCAGGGACCTGCACCATCAATTTCGGCCGCCTCGTAGTACTGGTTCGGAATTCCGTCAAGGCCTGCTGAAAATAGGACCATATTCACGCCCATTGTCTTCCAGACCCCCATCACAATCAAAGCAAACATTGCAGCCGTCGGATCGTTTAGCCAATTAATTGCGGGAACCCCAAAGAAATGAAGGACGTAATTCAGAATGCCAAAATTAGGCTCATATATCCATCTCCAGATAACGGCTGCGGCCACGGGAGATACCACCACGGGAGCGAAAAAAGCAGTTCGCAGGAACTTCTTCCCTGCAATCTTCTTGCTTATTAGCATTGCCGCTCCAAGGGACAGAAGCATATTCAGGGGAACGGTTCCGAGAGTATATACAAAGGTGTTCTTAAGAACCGCCCAGAAGTCTGCTGAGCTGAGAGCTCTCAGATAATTGTCGAATCCGACATACCGTGTGGTCTGGCTGAACATGTTCCATTTTTGGAAACTAAGGAAGAATGAAAAGACGACCGGAATAAGAATGAATGCAGAAAAGATCACTAGAGTTGGCAAGAGGAAGAAGAAAGCGCTCCTTCCGTCACTTCTTTTGCCTCTCTTTTCCATGTTTGGGCGAAGATTCATTTTATTAAACTCTGCGCGCCAAAGTTGTTCTCACGGTTAGTTCTCGCATCGCTGATCTCAATTTCCTCCGCCCGCTTGAAGCAACTTGTTGGAATTCTCTGCCGCCACGTCCAGAGCCTTCTTCGGATCCGAGTTCCCGAGAGTTGCCTTTTCAATTGCCTCGGCAATATTACGGGTAATCTCGAGTCCACTGTAGTCAATCGAACGCGGGCTTCGGCCGTATTTGAGCTCATTCACATACACAGCAAATCTGGGGTGAGCCTTCAGGAATTCCTGGTAGCCCTTAAGATTCATCACAGCTCTGCGAACCGGCAAATAACCGGACTTCATGGACCACAGCGCCTGCACTTCGGGTCTCAGTAGCCATTTCACAAACGTCCACGCCTGTTGCGGATATTTGGTCTGCCTGAATATCGCGAGATACTCTCCTCCCATTATAGTCGCCCGGCCTGCAGGCCCGGCGGGGAGAGGCACCACACCCCAATTAAAATTTGTGAGAATTTTTTGATAACGTGGAAGATCCCATGGGCCGTCCAATATCATTGCGACCTGCTGCGAAACGAACGCCGCGTCGTAATCGACAGTGAACCTGCTCTGATCCTGGAAATTATAGATCTGTTTCCACAAGGCCAGCGACTGGACACCTCCCGGATTATCCACTAGGATCTGTGTCTGCGACGGATTAATGACATCGCCACCGCCTTGCCATAGGAACGGCATCCACTGCCACTCCATCCACGCACCGAGCGGGCCGGCAGCCGGGTATACCGGCACGAAGAATCCAATCTGCCGGGAATCGCCGACCTTGACAGTGAGCTTCTTTGCGTAATCTACCAGTTCCTGCCATGTCTGGGGCCCGCGCTCCGGATTAAGACCGACTTTTCGGAACATATCTTTGTTATATATTATCGCGAGATCCGTTGCCTCCATCGGCATGCTGTATAGCGTACCACGCCAGGATGCTGCCTGAAGAAGTGGCGGATAGATGTCCGTCATGTCTTCAGCCGTCAGACTATCATGCCCATCAATGAACGTCTTCATGGGATAAATAGCGTTTGCTTCCACCAAGTATTGGAGAAAATCAGAATGTATCCACGAGATATCAGGGGCAGTATTACTCTGTACACTTGTTATGAGTTTTTGGACGAGGGCATCACCGGTCGGCACATATTGAGCATTAATCACTATCTTTGGATTCTCCCTCTCGAAGGTCGCGATTAGTGTATCAAGTGCCGGCACGGTGGATGAAACGAAGCTATGCCAGAAGGTTATAGTCACTTTTCCCTTCGTACCAGGATTTTGCTCTGTCTTCTTTCCGCATCCTGACTGAAGAGTCAAGCCAACGGCCGCAAGAATTATCAATGCTTTTTTCAATTATAAGCCTCTCGTGCTCATTACAAATGAGTTAGAAGGCAAAGATTCTGTACCATGCATATCCCTGAGAAGAAGGTGCAAAGCTACCGTTCCAAGTGCTGTCCACCATCCAGACCATGTATACCTGACCTTTCTGAAATCCGGACCATGGTACAGCCTCCTGTGTACCGGGGGGAGGGACTCCAATAACAACAGGAGACACTATATTGTCGGGTACTGAGTCCGGTGTAACAACATGCCAGACAAGATTAGTAAAGGACCCAAACGATGCCGCGTTGATGCCTATTCTTCGGTATGCATGCGTGGCAGGAGTCCATTCGATGACGTATTTGTCAGACAGAAGGGTTTGCTCGTGCAAGATTGCCAGAGTAGTGGCGAGGTTGCCCTGAGAGTCGGTTTCGCCACCCGCAGTCCCTCTTAAATACAACTGCATACTTAATGTAGTGTCGGCAAAGCTGAACTCTGTTCTGCTCGAGGAGTCAAGGTTGGCATTAAATGCGTCCGTTGTCGCAATCCAGAATGTATAGGTGGCCTCATTATTGAGGCTGTCTTGGTATGTCCCTCCCAACGACTGGATTTTGCTTTTATCAGTGACAGATCCATAAGTCACATAGGATGAGCTTTTGTAAGTGATGCTATCTGTCGGAGCATCCATAAGCCAGACCAATGTCGAGTCCATTGACGCCCTGGTCCCCCTGTTGACCCCGACCGCGGCGACGCGGCCGCCGAGCCATTGGATGTCAGGCGTAAAATTCTGGGTCACCGTGACCATCCGCAGCCCTCTTGCTCCGACATATGGCGCCAGGGTATTGCTCTGGTTGTTGCAACTGAGCGAAAAAGCAGAAAAAAGGGCTGCAACCAACAAAAACTCGAGAGGTTTCCTCATGGCAGTCTTCCCGTGTAAGTGCGCAAACGAAAGTTGGAAACCAGAAAAACCCGTTAAAACACGTCGTCCTGCGGGTTTCGCCAGGTTGTTACGCAAACGATTGTGCATCACAGCTATTGCTTCTCCTGTACGAAAAGAGCGAATTTGTGGCTATGAAAGATTGAGCTGGACTACTTGGGGTCTCACCAGCGAGAGCACGGAATTACGCTCGACAAGCTTGGGGCTCAACATAATTCGTCTCGACTCACCTTTGTTACGGTTCTTAATTCTCTCAATCAGCAGTTTGATAGCAACTTCGCCAATGATTTCCTTTGGTTGGGAGACAGTAGTCACAGGTGTTTTGAAGAAATTCACGTGGTCGATATCGTCGAATGCTATCACTGATAAATCTTGCGGGATACGCAAACCCTCTTCATTGATCGCCTCCAGGGAACCAAGTGTAATTAGATCGCTCGTCGCGAAAATTGCGGTAGGACGAGGTTCCAAGCTGAGGAGGATCTTGGTCTCAACGTAACCACTTTCTTGCCGGAAGTCACGGCCCACGACAAGCCTCGGGTCCGGCGCAATGTTGTTAGCCTTGAGCGCATCACGATATCCGTTCAGACGCCCTTTATTGGTGTAAGTATTCGGTAAACCTTGAATAAGCGCAATCCTGGAATGCCCGTTCTTCACGAGATAATCCACAGCCTCGTAAGCCCCCTTATAATTGTCGGTTACGACGGAATCACACGGGAGATCGTCAAAGATTCGATCAAGAACAACAAGCGGCAGTCCATCTTTTATAAGTTGCTGTAAATGAGAGCCGTTCTGCCCTACAGGCATAACGACCATGCCATCCACCCCTTTGCTCCTCAGCACTTTGATGTGGGCAATTTCCTGTGATTCATCTTCATCAGTGTCGCATACGACCAAGCTGTAACCCATTTCGTGGGCCGCCCGTTGCACAGCTCGTGTAACCGCCGCAAAAAACGGATTTGAAATGTCTGGCACGATCAAGCCAATTGAGTGAGTTCGTTTGAGTCTGAGCCCTCTTGCCAACTGGTTGGGGGTATAGTTGAGGCCCTTAGCTAAGTTCAAGACGAGGCTCTCGGTCTTGGGGCTAATCCGATACTTCTTCGACTTCTTGTTCAGGATTCTTGAGACGGTAGATACTGACACGCCGGCCTTCTTCGCGATGTCTTCTAAGGTTGAAGCCACTACAACTCCGTTTCAAAAATAAGGCAAAAAATGGACTGCGCAATCATTTGCGCAGTAATATAACTTCACAATTTCCGTTTGTCAAGAGGTTCGTCAGAATTTCTTGCGACGCCTATCAAAATTACGGGAGGTTGTGAGCGTGGGGTTGCACGTTAAGCGGAAACGACGTTCAGGTCTCCTGCCGAACACTATCCTGATTGGGATGATCCCCGATCTGTTCAATCCGTTGACTATCCCTTCCGAATCTTTGTCGACTTGCTTCAATGTCTCGGGCCCGTATAGGTGTTGGCTTCCCGTTACAAACCATACCCCGTATTTACTCAGGTCTATCATAATCGAACAACCCAGACTTTATGAGATTAATGACTATCGCGGCCTCTCTGGGCAACGGCGTAAGATCATCTACCGATATCCACCGCTGTCGACTTCTTCCCTGCCTTAGGCCGTTGGTAGGGAGCTTGAAGCTCTTTTCCGGCTGCTGGCGCGGAAGCTGCTTCAGTAAGGAGAATTTGAAAATTGTGGCCAAATCGTTTTTATGTCTGGGCAGAAGCGTGGCGGATGGGTTTCGTGCGGGAGAACTGTCCTGAATTTGCACGCTGCCCCGCCCCTGCCTTTTGGAAGCGGTCCAGGAAGTTTCCGCTGCAGAATTGTATTCCGGGCCCATATGAAGACTCGCTTCATTTTATAACTCCCATCGTGTTAACCATTTCTAATCAAACTTACTCCCGGTGCAGGCAATTCCCGGCAACTCTGTTTCAATGACATCCTCTGAGTACTCCTGTTTAGCTGGGAACAAGTGTGAGCGAATGCCACCTTCGATATATGTGTTACCTGGATTGTTCTTTCCCCAATTTATACAGGACCGCGCCATGCGCACCTATCGTGGTGCTCACATGCGCTTCAGCAGTACCTATATCTTCGCCCTTCCATAAATCCCGGACACTGAACGTGCCCTTGAAGCCGGCGGCTGAATCAAATTTGAAATCGATGGTTTGCGCCGTGTCTTCCAGGTTGAACAGTGCTACATATCTTATGCCGGCGGTCGGGCCGTGAGCCACCCACGCCGCTTCGCTGTCGTTCCGGAATACCTGGTGGTTGTCAGTGCTGTGCTGGTCAACCGCGATGACCTCCCTGTTCTGCAGCAAAGAGATAACCCATCTCGGACTGGTCAGCAGTTCACCTCCCATAATCAGGGGAGAACGCGCAATTGACCAGAGAGTCAGGAGCGTGTACATTTCATCTTTCGTGAACTTGGACATCCGTTCGGCGCCAACCGAAGAATTCTTTATCGATAGATGCCCGATGGGGAGCATGTCCGCGTCCGGCCAATGATCCTTCTTAATGTAGGGAGACCATTTGTTCAACAATTCAAAATTGTGTTCCAGTTTCTTCCACGTATCCCACATGTCACCCGATATTCGCCACATATTCGCATTCTTCAGAAGATTCTCGGCCTCAGATATCGGCGCTTCGCCGGGAGACAGACTCAGGACCATCGGCCTTCCACATTGGTCGATGGCTCTGCGTATCATTTCTATTTCACCATTGCGATAAGGATGTGCAATATCGTCGACTTTGACAAGGTCGACTCCCCATTTCGCGTAGAGATCGAAAATTGAATTATAATACGCCTGCGCTCCAGGTTTGTCAGGGTCCAGACCATACATGCTGTTATTCCACACGCACAGGTCGGACGAGGAAGTATCCGCGGCCTCGCGAGCTGTGTATGCTGAGCCTTTCGCGGGCGCATTGTCCCAGTACGCCTGCTTTGGAATTCCGCGCATTATGTGAATGCCGAACTTGAGGCCCATGCTGTGGGTATAATCGGCAAGCGGTTTGAACCCATTGCCACCCGCTGCCGATGGGAAGCGATTGACGGCGGGCAGGAGCCTTCCATATTCATCCATAGCTAATGAATCTGTCGGCCGCCCGTCCTTGTGAAGATGAATGTTCGGTCCGCCGGTCGGATTGAACCATAAATAGTCAATGACCGCATACTTCCAGCCATATTGAAGCAGATTGGCTTTCAGGAAATCAACTTCAGCTTTGAATTGGGATTCGTTGACGGTACTTCCAAACGCATCATAACTGTTCCACCCCATCGGCGGGGTTGGGGCTACAACTTCACTTGCAGGGGACCTTGCCTCATGCCTACCGTGAGCATATGCATTCAGGAGCAGACCCGATAAAAGCAACAAGACGATTCTGAAATAGACTGAACTTTTCATGGGCCTCAATCCTTCATTGAACTTTTATTGATGTTCGACTAATAGATTGTCACTACGGCGAACAACGTGCCAAGGACTATGAATACGATGACAATTGATATCAGGAAGCCGACAAGATCCTGCTTATTCCATCTATAAATTTCCAAGTTTGATTTGGGGAACAACAACAACTTCTTAGTCATTTCGGGATTACTGAATGCTGTCATTACATCGCTTGCATCTACAACAGGCCCCAGGCCTCTGACCTTCGTTCGCATCTTCAGGAAAAATCGTTCGGTTACCTTATCGTCATTTCGGGGGGTCAACAATGAGACGATGATCAGGATCAGGAACGGAAACACAAGCGGAATCAACATTGTAATGGTCTCGCTGACAGCATACGGTTCTCTTTGAAGATTGAGGCCAAGTGACTGAAGCAAGATGAGCTCCGGATAAAGATAACCGCGCGCTTCCATAACGCCATCCTTGTTCAGGGAAGGTTGCTTCGACCAGAAAATCGCTTTCGAGGGTAATTGATACTCTTTCGAAAATTTCTCGCCCGCACTTAACGCCTGCGGACACACGCCAATTGCTTTGTGCAAAGAATCCAACTCCTGCCAACTCGCAATCTCTTTGTTCCTCTGTTCGACATCAATTTCGCTGGCCATATATGTACGCAAGACCGGACGCGGATGGGTTTCCAGAAGCATGCTCTTGTCGAATCTCAGGGAAGGAAACACAGCGGGCAGAAGGAGAGGGAAGACGTAAAAGACAAATAGTGTCGCTATAATAGAAAACCATGCCCCCTGCCTGTTAGCTCGCCGCCATTTCAAGCCAAGCCAGAACGCGGCGGCGAAAATCACGAAGAACGCCCAAATGAATTTTAGTAGTTCAAATATATTATTGAATTGAAGAGCAATAGTAGCCCCGCCGACCAGGAACAATCCGCCAAAAATCCTTCCGGCCCAAACATAGTGTCTTTCACTTCTATCCTTAACCAAAGGGCGATATATGTTGTGCAGCAACAAGCCTGACACTGTAAGCATCAGGGCGCTCGCCGCCGACATCAAAGCAGCCATCATTGAAGCAACCATCAAACCAATCAGTCCGAACCCGACCGGCCCCAAGAGATCGTGCGTGGCGTATCCCCATATCAAATCGGAGTCCTGCACTTTCCCGGAGTAAAGCAGGATAGCAGAAAGGCCGACCACACCCCATAGAATCGTACAAAACCTTTTGATGAACACGCCGCTTACGAAACCCAACCGGGCAGCATGTTCATCCTTTGCCGCGGCATTGGTGACCAGCTGGTTCGGCTGGGTTACCACGGTTATGCCTGCGACAAGTGAAGCGGCAATAATGAAATACCACGTGAAATCTATCAGGCTCGGCGAGCCGAATATTTGAAAGAACGATTCGGGTAGTTTTTGATGAAGAATTCTCAGCGCTGATGCCATATGCCCGTTATCGTACAAGCGAGAAATCTTCAGCCATGAAAAAGGTATTAGAATAATCGACAGGATAATGATGAAAGTTCCCTGCAGCATGTCCGTATAGAAGGCCGCTTCCAATCCTCCTATCGCAGCGTAGAAGATGGTGACCAAGCACACGAGCCAGACCAGCATCGATTCGCTGTTATACGAAAAATCGCTCTGCGGACTCAAAAGACGTAGTTGGCTCAGGCGTGCCTTGTCGGCGTTGTTCAGAGAGGCGAAATTTTTCTCCTCCAGTTTGTTCAGTTCCTGGGCTTTAGCGTATTCTTTCTTTTCTTTGACCGTATACTCGGAAACTTCCTTGGGAGTAATTGCCAATATCGTTTTGCTCATTGCGGTGTAACCGACAGAAAGCAATCCCATCATACCGACAGTGGCAACTATCGCATACGTTGCTGCCATATTCTTTGAGCCGTATCTCTCCTCATAAAAATCCCCCATCGTCAGCAGCCTCATCCTGCGCAGCCATGGCGATGTAATCCAGAACACGGGCGTAAAAAATACCAACAGCAACGAACTCCATGTTCCTGCGGCTCCATTGTGAAAAGTGGTGGTCGCGACTCCGACAGGCTGGTCGGCGGAAGTGGCCTGTCCGAAACTAGCGAATGTCTGGACAAGCTTCCCGAATTTCCTCCCGCCTAAGAGATAATCTTCCTGGTTCTTAATCCGTTTGCTTGCCCGGACACCTATCCCAATCAGTGCCAGGAAATAGGCAGCGATTACAGCTATGTCTGCCAAATGAAGACCGAACATATTTACGCTACTCTTTCACCTAATGGATACTCTTTCACAATCAACACATTTAATGGGCTCAATTCCATCCCGGGCACCTTCACCCGCGAAATTGTCGATACCAAGGTCGCACGTATTCGACGCAAATATAGCATGCTTGAAATAGGGCGCTTTCTTCTCTCCCCATTTTACCGAGCAATTTCTCAACGAGACAGCTTCAGCATTAAGCAAATAGAATCCTGACGTATCATTCTTCAGCAACCCAACCGATTCCGAAGGCCGTAGATCATAAACACCGCCGGCATAATCCGTCTTTTTCTCTACTTCAACACTTACGCCGTCAAACCGGATGTCATTGATTTTTTTGTTTTCACCACCGACAAATATCCCATTCTCACTCCTGCAGTCGATATTCGAAAAGGCGACATTTTTCACCTCACCGACTTTGCCTTCAGTCTGGCCTTCGGCGAATCTTAGATTCGAATCCTTTCCTTTACTTGCTTTCCTCTTATAAGCCGTCACATAAATAGGTTCTGCTTTCCCCCACCATACATCATCAAACAAACGTCCCTCGACAGAGATATCGCTGAATGTAAGATTCTCGATTGTGCCTTCATCTCTGTTCTGGATGCCTATACCCCGGTTGCTCGACTTTATAATGCAATTCCTCACATCCACATTCCTGATTGCATCGACATTTTCACTGCCGAACTTGATCGAGCATGAAGTCGATGTCATGGTACAATCTGAGACGGTCACGTTTTCAGTAGGGCCGTATTCTTTATACTCTCTCCTGGTTTTGAAGCAGATACAATCGTCGCCCGATTCGATATAGCAATCGCGTATACGCACGTTCCTCGTATGGTCAATGTCGATGCCATCCGAGTTTCTGATCTTCAGGTTATTCATTATACGAATTCCGAAGATCGCAACATCATAGCAACCGACTAGATGCAGACACCAGTAGGCCGAATTCCTGAATGTGACATTGCGTATCACAAGATTCTTAAAATTTACGGGAGTAAACAAATGCGGGCGCGGATCGATCGTGTGGAATTTCTTAAGGACGTACGCAGCTCTCTCTTCGGGTCCCATGAAGGCAATTCCATTGCCGTCTAAAATTCCCTCTCCGCTGATTGTTACTCCCTCTGCGTTCTCACCGCCTATCCAAATACTCCCCTCAGCGAAGTTGTCCTTGAAGGCGCTCTTCGTATAAGCGGATTCGTCGGGATTGGCTAAGAGCGTGGCGTCACGTCCAACCTGAAAGTTGACGTATGATTTCAAATTGAATGGGCCAGTCAAGAAAACATTGTTCCCCGGTATTTTGACAATTCCTCCACCCGACTGGGAACAATCATCTATTGCTTTCTGAATAGCATCGGCGTTGTCTCTTTTGCCGTCGCCGATAGCTCCGTAATCCGTTATGTCGAATATTCGCATAAAGTCTGGACTCTCTCTCCGGTGCTATTGATACGACGGCGGAGCGTCCCCGGGAGCGCTTCCCCATTTCCTGTCGGGAGTCGGGCTCAGGTCATATTTCAACGTTTCACCTTTCGAAATATCGGTGAATATGATCCATGGCTTATTCCACTTCCTTCCGTCGACAGTCAAACCGTGGACATAAGGAGCACTATCAGCTGCACCATGGCCGATGATGGTTACTTTTCCATGAGCCAAATGAAGTACGGCTTTCGGGAATAGCGGACTTCCAAGGACGAGGATATCGGAACCGGGAAGTTCGGGATACATGCCTAGTGCTCCGAAAATGTACCACGATGACATCTCTCCGAGGTCGTCGTTGCCAGGGTAACCTACCGGCTTGTAGGAGTACAGTTCCCTTATAGCCCGGCGAACTATCTCCTGTGTTTTATACGGTCGGCTCCAGAAGTCGTAAATCCATGGAGTTTCAAGGCAGACTTCATTTCCCAGGTAGGCATACTTAGAAAAGTAAGGCTTCGACTTGACTCCTCCGTTCAGCACCATGAAAAAGGAATCGAGGCGGACAATCGCGGTCTTTTCTCCTCCCATTTTCTCCGCAAGGCCCTTCAGGTTAAAAGGGACCATCCAGACATACTGCGGGGCGGTTCCCTCAACAAATGCCAGATCATGATCGTAAGCGGTAGAATCAAGAACTAAACCCGGGGCCCACGAGCCGTCGCGTCTTCGCATCTGGATATAATCGGTTTCTGGATTGTACAGGTTCTTCCAGTTCTGCGCGTGCCTGAGAAGGAGACCGGCGTCGGCTTCATCGCCGAGCGACTCAGCCAACCGGGACAAGGCAAAGTCGGCAGAAGCGTATTCAAGCGTCATTGAAACGTTGCCATACCCGCCAATCTGGTGCTCGGGAACGTAACCGAGTTTGAGATAATCGCCGAGCGCGTCGCGTTCATATGTATGGGAAAGCGGCGCCATAACGGAGGTGTCGGTCGCGGCACGCACAAGACCTTTAAGCGCATCCTTGACATCGAAACTTCTCGCGCCGAACGCATAGATGCCAGCAATCGTGGGCGCCGCCGGATCTCCCATCATGACACCGCTGTCCATATTTGGCACGGGCCAGCGAGGGAAAGTACCTCCCTGCTGGTAGTCGAGAAGAAGTGACTGTGCCATGTCGCTTGCATGCCTGGGTGCGATCATAGCAAGAAATTGGACCTCACTCCGGTAAATATCCCACCCTGAAAAATCAGTATACATCAGGTGGCCATTTTTCATCACATGAGCCTTACCGTCACTGCCGACATACTCTCCGTTCACATCCGAGCAGATAGTCGGTCCGAGCAGCGTGTGGTACATCATCGAGTAGAAAGTCCTCATGTTTGCTTTCGTGCCACCGGAAACCTGAATACGGTTCAACCACGAATTCCAAATTCGACTAGCGGTCTGCACAGCCGCGTCGAAATCTCTTGATGAGAAACGCGAGATCGGATTTTCAGCTTCCAGATTGGCTTTGGCGTTGGCCACACTCACGTAGGAAATCCCGATTTTGGCAAGAACCGTGCGTCCCCCGGAAGGATCAAACCCGACATAAGCGCCCGCGGTCATCCCCTCGCTGTTAGTCTGATTCCTAAGGAGGGTGGAATCACCCCAGGTACCGTAGACGGCAAAGGCCCGGTTAAAGACGGCGTAGAAATAGATTGTTCTCGCGTCATATTGCTTACTGCAGAAATGTCCACCCGTTGCTGCGCCGCTGATTGAGCGGGTAGATGGATCGATTTGGACGGACGCTTCAGAAGTGCCGTTTACGTTACTACCTGCATTTATCACAATTGTCGGAGACGCATTCAACGGGAAGATGAATCGCCCAAAACCGGTTCTCACGGTTGCGGTGAGCTCCACTTTGATTCCGTTGTTCAGTCTTACAGAATAGTAGCCGGGTTCTGCGTTCTCGTTTGCATGCGAGAACGGTTCAGCGAATACAGCCTGGCCGACAGGAGGAGCCGCCCCGCCCGTGCTTCCCGACCTGGAATTGTTCCACATCCGCCATGGCGTCCGACCAATAGGCGGCGTGATCCTTTCCGTTCCCAAAATAGGAGTGAAGGAAAAGTCGCCAGCATAAAAACAGCCGGCCCCGCTCAGATGATCCAAACTGAAGCCGTAAATCAGCGAGTCCGAGTAATTATACCCCCCCATCCGCCTCTGGGGTCCCGTGTCGGGACTCCACTGGACCATTCCGAACGGCATAGTCGCACCCGGATATTCATTCCCGTTTTTGGCCGTGCCGCAGAAAGGATTGGCATACTGAACGAGATTCTCCATTTTGCATTTCGGTTTCCCTTGCACCGTGGTTCGATCAATCTTTTCCCTACTCCAGGATGGCACGCAGAAAATCGATACGAGCAAAAACAGGGGCAGTGGATTGAGGTTCAGTTTCTGCATTTTGTTCTCCTTAGTGTCGGAAATCTCGCTTGCTGGCACCTTCGCACTGAAGTTGCCATAGCGATGCTGAGCATCGGACCGGCTGGAGTCCAATCATGGTTTCACATGGAGGTCTCATGGAGGAAAGAGGGGACGAACATGCCTGCACTCCATCTTCCTCCATGCACTTCTCTACCGGACGGATCAGTTCGGGCGTGCCCACCGCGGCAACGACTCGTCCTCCTCATAAGAGAAAAGGCAGAGCATTCGATCGGGTAATCGCCTTGGGAGTCGACGTCGTTTACATATTTTGACAACAGGTTCAGCCTCTGTGGGCCGCATTTACGTCGTGACTTGTCCCGTTGAACACTTCAGAGACCTTGACCGGCCTTTTTGCTGCCAGTGATTTTTTTGCAGCTAATCCGATCGCTACGGATAGTAGGCCGTCCTTTCCACCGACAGAAACAGGACGATCTTCGGCAACGGCCCGACAAAATTCCTTGATCTCGCTTGCGTATGCCTCAATATATCTATCCATAAAGAAATTAAGCGGCAACGATGAATGGACGCCGTCTCTGCTGTAATAGTCATGATTATCCGGGGCGTTATTATCCACCTTAACCATGCCCTCGGAGCCGAAGATCTCGAGGCGCTGATCATATCCATAAACCGCCTGCCTGCTGTTATCGATTACGCCCAATGCGCCATTTTCAAATTTCAAAGTGATCACGGCGGTATCAACGTCACCGGCCAGGCCGATCCTTTCGTCGATCCTTACTCCGGCAACGGCGAATACCTCCGTGACTTCGCTGCCGACGATAAAGCGCGCCATATCAAAATCATGAATAGTCATATCCAGGAACATGCCTCCAGAAACCGCAATATAATCCGGCGGAGGAGGGGCAGGATCCCTTGAAGTGATTTTCAAAATATGAGGTTCGCCGATCTTTCCTTCAATAACCATTTGCTTAATCTTCTTGAAGTTCGAATCATATCTTCTGTTAAAGCCGACCATTAATTTGACACCGTATTCCTCGACTGCATCCAATGCGTTCTGAATAGTATCCAAATCAAGATCAATCGGCTTTTCACAGAATATGTGTTTCCCCGCTTTTGCTGCTTCAATGATGTACTGAGCGTGAGTATTTGTCGGTGAGCAAATCAAAACCGCATCGACTTCGGGATTGGTAATCACATCGCGGTAATTACCCGATACTGACCTTATCAAAAAGCGGTCCGCCAATTTTTGCGCCGTGGAGATATTGATATCTGCAATTGCAATGACTTCCGCTTCGGGAATACTCTCGGCAATTGTCTCAGTATGGACTTTACCGATACGCCCCGTACCGATCACACCAATTTTCGTCTTTTTCATTTTACCTTATTTCGAGGTTTTTATAAGCCAAGTGTCATAATATACTCGCGGTTGTGCCGCGCACAGTCCTTAGGTCTTCCCATTCCTGGCAAAACATCCTGTTCTACGACAATCCACCCACTGTATTTAATTCTCTGCAATTCTTGAACAATCGATCTAAAATCCACAGAACCCTTCCCGAGTTCGCAAAACACGCCGTTTCTGACAGACTGAAAATAATCCCACTTTTGGCTGCGGGACAACGCCGCGACGTTGTCGTCGCAGTCTTTGAAGTGAACGTGCCATATGCGGTTCACATATTTTCTGAGAGCTGCAACGGGGTCGCCCCCGCCGAATTTGTAATGCCCCATGTCAAGAACCAATCCTAATAACTCCGGGTCGGTGGAACTCATCAGGGTCTCCAACTCTTCAGCCGTTTCGACATATCCGCCGCAATGATGGTGAAACACTGTTCTTAATCCGGTGTCTTCCCTTACTCTTCGTGCAAGTTCCATGGCGCCGTCACAAAAAATCTTCCGCTCGTTTTTCGATAACCCCATCTCGGGTGTAATTCGTCCGGCGTTCTTTGTGCGTTCAGGCACGGTTCCGTTGTCATCGGCCAATACTATGAAGGCATCGGGATAACCGGCATCTTTCAACAGTGATGCAGTCCTGACTGCGGCGTTGATTCCTTCCTTGTGCCTGGACTTGTCTTTCAGCAAAACGGGGAGGAAAGCGCCGAGCATATTCAGCTTACGTCTCTCTAACTCCCATCTTAATTTCCCGGGATCCGTCGGCATGAATCCCCAGTCACCTAATTCTGTCCCCTGATAGCCGGTTTCCTTCATCTCATCGAGGACCTGGACGTAGTCCGGGGCTTTGCCTTCAAGTTCGAATTCAAGGACCCCCCATGAACAGGGGGCATTAGCAATCTTTATCATACTCCATTCGGTTTATTAATCTAAAATTTTCTGGTCCATTCATCGTGCCAGCGTTCAATAACGACTTTTGTCTGAGTAAAAAACTCCACCGCGTGTTTCGATTGTCCGTGCAGATCTCCGAAGAATGATTCCTTCCATCCGCTGAACGGGAAGAACGCCATCGGCGCGGGAACTCCTATGTTAATCCCGATATTCCCGGCCGTGACTTCGTGTCTGAATTTTCTTGCAGCAGGACCGCTTGTCGTAAAAATACACGCCGCATTCCCGTATCTACCGCCGTTTATAAACTCAATTGCATCATCCAATGTGTCGACATATTTCAGATTCATCACCGGGCCGAATATTTCGGTTGTCGCCGCTTCAGAATCGTCGGGCACATTTTCTATTACCGTGGGAAGGATGTAATTGCCGCCTTCAAAACCACCGACATTCTTGTTTCTCCCGTCCAGCAAAAGATTCGCGCCTTTACTCCGCGCTTCTTCGATTATCTCTTCAATTCGATTCTTGCTTCCTTTCGTGATTATTGCACCCATCTGCGACGTCTCATCCATTCCATAGCAGGTAGTTTTAGACTTGGCGGCTTCAACAATTCTGTCTTTGAATTTTTGTTTTGCCTCGCCTACAAGTATGACCGTCGAAGCCGCGAGGCATCTCTGTCCTGCACAACCGTAGACGCTGTCCGCAATAATCCTGGTCGTTGTTTCGGGATCGGCATCCGCCATAACAACTAACGGGTTCTTCGCACCTCCCTGTGCCTGTACCCTCTTGCCGTTCTCGGTACCCTTCGAGTAGACATATCGTGCAACCTTCGTCGAACCGACAAAGCTGACGGCTTTTATCCCGGGATGGGTGAGAATGGCATCAACGGTCTCTTTGGCGCCGTGCACAAGGTTCAAAACACCTTCAGGTAAATTCACCTCTTCGAGAAGTTCGAAAATGCGCGTCATCGTCCCCGGCACTTTCTCCGATGGTTTGACGATGTACGTATTCCCGCAGGCTATGGCATAAGGGAAAAACCAAAAAGGAATTATTACGGGAAAATTAAAGGGAGCAATGCAGGCGGCGACACCGAGAGGCTGGCGGATCACAAACTCATCGATACCCTCCGAGATATCCTCCGAAAACTCGCCCTGCATCATTGTAGGTATCCCGCAGGCTACCTCGATATTCTCAACAGCCCTTACGACTTCGGCCTTCGATTCCGCTAACGTCTTCCCGCTCTCCTGCGTACAGATTTCGGCAATATTGTCGGCATTTTCCTCCAGGACGGCTTTCATCCTGAACAGATATTGGATCCTCTTTTCGACAGGGGTATCCTTCCAGGTTTCAAATGCAGCCGCAGCCTTCCCTGCCGCCAAATCAATGTCATACTTGCTACCGAGCGGTACCCGGCTTATGACTTCGCCCGTCCCCGGATTTTCAACATCTATGTACTGATCCGATTTGCTATCGATCCATTGGCCGCCGATATAGTTGTTAAGCTTCTTCATTTACCAAACCAGCCTTCGCTATAAATAGTACTTTTGCTTCTTCTTGTTCTCCAGATAAGTCCGATGGGCTTCCTTGACGGAATCCATCTCGGATACTTCCGCGACCGCGACTTCCCACCACGCGTAACCATCTATGCCTTTTTTCAAATCGGTTTCTATGTAAATAACCGTCGTCTTATCTGTCTTCTTTGCATCAGCAAGCCCTTTCTTAAGCGACTCGATGCTGTCTGCTTCAATTGCGTTTGCTCCGAGGCTTCGCGCGTTCGCGGCAAAGTCGACCGGCAGATTGCCGCCGTCGAGCTGTCCTGTACCATGATTCCTAAACCTGTATTCCGTTCCAAAACGATCACTGCCGATCGATTCGGAAAGCGAACCTATGCTTTTAAAACCGTTGTTGTTCAGGAGTATGATTGTGATCTTGATTCCCTCCTGGACTGCGGTGATTATTTCATGATTGTTCATGAGGTAGTTGCCGTCACCGACCATGACGTAGATCTCCCGGTCCGGACAAGCCATTTTAGCACCGAGTCCCGCCGCAATCTCATATCCCATCGTCGAATAGCCGTACTCTAGGTGGAACGACTTGCTGTCACGAGTGCGCCACAGTTTGTGAAGATCACCGGGGAGGCTTCCTGCAGCGCAAAGCACAACGTCTCTCGGTTCAGCAAAATCATTCACGGCACCAACGACTTCCACCTGGCTTACGGGAAGCTGCCTTCTGTCTTTGTAGTACCCGGATACCTTTTCATCCCACAACTTATTGAAGGCAACCGCTTTTTGCCTCCAGCTTTCCTCCGTCCTGTACTGTCCAAGCAGATTCAGAATTTCTTCGAGACACACTTTTGCATCGCCGATAACGGGCAAAGCCGAGTGTTTGTACGCATCGAATCCGGCAACGTTGATATTTATGAATTTTACATCGGGATTTTGAAAAGCGGTCTTTGAGGCGGTCGTGAAGTCGGTGTAGCGGGTACCTATGCCGATAACCAGATCGGCTTCCTCAGCCATCACGGCCGCTCCTTGAGTTCCGGTGGCTCCGATTGCGCCCAGGTTTTCAGGCCTATTATAAGGTACGGCGCCCTTGCCGACGAAAGTCTCCGCTACCGGTGTTCCGGTGATTTGTATAAATTTATTTAGTACATCCTCGGCGCCGCTGTAAATTGTCCCGCCGCCGGTTATGATCAACGGCTCCCTGCTCCGTTTGATCCATTCGACTGCTTTCCGAATTATTTTCTGGTCAGGCCGGGTCCTCTGAATTGTCCAGACTCTTTTTCTGAACAATTGGACCGGGAAATCGAAAGCTTCCGCCTGCACGTCCTGCGGGATGGCCAACACGACTGTGCCGGTTTCGGCAGGTGAGGTCAACACTCTCATGACCTCAGGCAGTGAGGCAATAAGCTGCGCCGGACGATTGATTCTATCCCAGTATTTCGCGACAGGTTTGAAGCAGTCGTTAACTGATACATCCTGAGTTGAGGAGCTTTCCAGCTGCTGCAGTACAGGCGCAACATTTCTTTTCGCAAATATATCACCGGGGATCAGCAACACCGGCAGCCTGTTAATCGTGGCCGCCGCTGCGCCGGTGATCATGTTCGTGGCGCCCGGGCCTATAGATGACGTACACACAAACGTGCTCAGCCGGTTTTTCATCTTCGCGTAGGCTGCGGCTGTGTGAACCATCGCTTGCTCATTACGCGTCTGGTAGTATTTGAAATCCTTGTTCTCCTGAAGTGCCTGCCCGATCCCGGCGACGTTACCGTGTCCGAAAATTCCAAAGCAACCGGCAAAGAACCGGTTTTCGACTCCATCGCGTTCGACAAACTGATTCTTCAAGAACCTTATCGTTGCCTGTGCGACTGTCAGACGAATTGTCTCCACTCAAAAGCCCCCGTTAGATCCAACGAAGCTCATGGCTTCCTGAAGGGTCGGATTGAAATTAGCGCAGCCATGTTTTGTTACAAGAATTGCACCGCACGCGTTACCAAACCGACATATTTTGTACCAGTCCCAACCTTGCAAGAACCCGTAGATGACGCCAGACGCAAACGCATCTCCCGCTCCGAGGACATTCACAACTTCAACTGGAAACCCCGGCACATCGGTGACGGTCCCGTCCTTCAGAAACACCGAAGAACCCTTCTCACCGCGCTTAACTATCAGTGTTTCAACACCCGTCCTCAGGACCGCCTTTATCGCTTCATTAATATCACCGGTAATTTCAGGCGCGGATATCTGCTGGTTTTTGATTTTTATTTGTGAGGGATCTTTTAGCATCGTCGCCAATATTTCTTCTTCAGTCCCGATAGCCATTTTACAAAAATTCAGGAATGCACGTGCGGTTACGCCGTATGCCCGGGGGTCGTGCCACTGATCCGCCCTGAAATCGAGATCGACCAGAACCGGGACATTGTGCTCGACTGCCTGTTCCGCGGCGAAGAACGCCGCCGAACGGGAAGGCTCGACGTTCAGGGCGGTAGCCGAGACTTCCAGCAGCCGCGAATGCGCGATGTCTGCCTTCATCACGTCGTCGATATCCAATTTGGAATCGGCACAGTTATCACGGTAATAAACAAGCGGGAAATTGTCGGGAGGCTCTATTCCCAGGATCACCGCGCTTGTCCTCGCATTATTCTTTACGGGTATGAACGCCGTCTCGACCCCTTCTTTCTTCAAAAAGTTCAGGAGGAATTTCCCAACCATGTCGTTTCCGACGGCAGTGAGCAGAGCCGAATTCAAACCGAGCCGTTTCGTGCCTACCGCAATGTTCAGCGGTGAACCGCCGACGAAGGCGCCAAATTCTTTGATCTCCTCGAACGGGCTTCCGATATTATTACTGTAAAGATCGATCGATGAACGCCCGTAAGTGATTACATCGTATTTCTTCATCGGATGATTTTCATTTGTTCATTTCCAAGGTCACGAGAGGCAACCGCTCGTCTATTTTCTTCCATGTCCCGTAAATCCATTTGTGGTCCGGGTCATCGCTGTTGGCCAACGATTGATCACTACCGGCCAGGAAATTCAGATAATAGGTGTTGTAGCCATGTCCCGCGGAGACCGGATGATAACCCCGCGGAACAAGCACCACATCGTCCGTGTGCGGCTCCGCAATTTCATTCAGACTTCTGTCGTCCGTATATACCTTTTGTAAAGCAAAGCCCTGCGGCTTGTCGAACTTATAGAAGTAGATTTCTTCCAATTCGGCTTCGACCAATTTTCCCTTTTCGTTGACTTTGCGGTTGTCGTGTTTGTGCGCCGGGAAAGAGCTCCAATTGCCCGACGGCGTATAAACTTCGACACAGACGAGTTTATGACATGCAGAACCGGGAGGTAGAATTGAATTTATCTGTCGCGAAGCATTGTCGCCGCCGCGAAGTTCGATTCCGTAATTCTGCACGGCCTCGGGCGTTACGAAAAATCCCTTAAATCTGTTTTCCCCTTTCGTATAGCCGTAGGCTATGTCAATGGAATCACTTTCTGCCACAAGAGTAAACTTCGTGTTCGGCGGCAAATATGCAGCGTGAGGAAGTCCCCTGAACACATTTTCCCGACCGTTCGCGGTTCTCCATTCACCCCACTTTGATAAAATGGAAAACTTTCCGCTCATGAGAACGATGCATAGTTCGTCCTGTCCGGTGTCGTAATTCCATTTATCACCTCTTCGCATTTCCCTGGCGCCGAAGTTAAGGTGTTTCCAGCCGGTGTCCGGAACGGTTATGCTGTGATAAGTGCCGGATCCTTCTGCTCCAGGGTGAACCAGCAATTTACATTTTACATCGATCTTCATGGTTCACTTAAGACTAATGATTGACATCTGCGCCTCACGAAATTCGCTAATTCATCCATATATGTCTTTCCTGGCAACACAGGATCGAATAATTCAGGAGAATTTCTGAAAAACTCCCGCTGAACTCTTGTCCAGAGAAGTCTCATGTCGGTCGCAATGTTGATCTTTGTGACTCCGCATCGAACAGCGTTCAAGAGGTCTTCGTTTGTAATTCCTTTTGCATCCGCCTTCAGTTTTCCGCCGGCATTGTTTATTCTCGAGATTTCATCGCCGCGCACTGCGGATGCGCCGTGAAGCACGAGAGGGAAACGCGGTAAGAGGGATTGAATCCGCTTCAAAACGTCGAAGCTCAGTCCGGATTCGCCTTTGAATTTGTATGCGCCATGGCTCGTACCTACGGCAACGGCGAGGCTGTCACAACAGGTGCGGTTCACGAACTCGACTGCCTGGTCCGGATCTGTGTATCGTGCGCTATCGGAGCCCATGTTGATATCATCTTCTTTTCCACCAAGAATGCCGAGTTCCGCCTCGACCGCGACGTTACTGTCGTGAGCCCGTTTCACAATCTCGGAGGTTATCGAAATATTCTTTTCAAAGTCTTCACGGGAGGAGTCTATCATGACAGAATTATAGAAACCGGATTCGATGGCACTTCTGCAGTGTTCCACATTCCCGTGATCGAGGTGAAGAGAGAAATCAACGGACTCGTAAACCAGTTCGGCGGCGGTTATCATCCCTTCCAGGAATTTTGGATTCATATAACTGCGGGAGACGGGTGTAATCTGAACTATTATCGGCAACCGGCTATCGGAAGCACCCCTGAATACGCCATGAATTTGTTCGGCATTAAACACATTGAACGCACCGACCCCGTATTTACCGTAAGCCCTATCAAATATGTCGGTCATTTTGGATTTCAAAATTCGGCATCTCGAAGTCTGTTATCGCGAATCCGTTTTCAACTGGCTCGCTTAATGGTTGATAACGCCGTCTTCTGCTTTTCAGGAATTATTCCCAATCGAATCCTACTTCTGCAGTTTATCGCCGTCCATATACATTCACTCGACCTTTTTTGAAACCGAGGCTCTTTTTATCACTCTATGATCCAGAATTACTTTTTCAATAAGAGGAGAGGCTGAACTACTAATCTGTTTTACTAACAGGTTGGCAGCAGATTTGCCTATCTCGTAGGCAGGCATTTGAACCGTAGTCAAAGGTATTCTTACATATTCACCGAAATCTATATTGTCAAAACCCATCACTGAAACATCCTCCGGCACCTCTATGCCAAGCTCCGTCAGCGCATTGATCAATCCGATCGCAACTAGATCGTTGTAACAGAATATTGCTGAGGGATGCTCGGTTCTACTTGAGAATAATTCTTTTCCGGCCAGATATCCGTCAGGAGTGTACGGTTCTACGGGCACGATGTAGTTCTTGTCGATGGGAATATTATGATCGATAAGCGCTTGCTTATAACCTTCCAGCCTTTTCTGGCCGTGTCCGGATCGCGCGGGTCCGGCAAAATGACCGATTCTCGTATGCCCTTGTTCGATCAAGTATGATACAGCGTCATACGCGGCCTTCACATTATCAATGTCGACGACATTTGTGGAATAGTTCGTCACCACTCCGAGCATCACAAGGGGATAACTGTCATTCAGCAAATCCGCAAGGTAAGTGAAATCCGCCTCTTCGTTCTGGAGCGGAGAGATGATCAAGCCATCGACTCTTTTGCTTACTAACGTCTTGATTATCTCAGTCTCTTTTTCCGGGGATAATTCCGAACTTCCCAACAACACTGAATAGCCGAGCTGAGAGCAGGCGTCATATACTCCTCGCATCAACTTGGCAAAGTAAGGGTTGTCAATTTCCTTTATAACCAGACCTATACTCTTGGTCTCTCTTGCTGCAAGGGATTGGGCAATCTGATTTGGACTGTAATTGTATTTATCAATGATAGCTTGAACTTTCGAGCGGGTTTCTTCGGAAACCCCCGCCTTGTTATTGAGAACAATCGATACGGCAGATTTCGAGACATTGGCTAGCTTGGCAATTTCTGAGATGGTCATTCGCATATACTAAACCGGATTATCTTGTGATGGAAGCATTAACTTATTGTAATATAATCTTTAAAAACCATATACGAAATATACTAAACCGCTTTAGTGCACATCTCTCATTACGAGGCCCTCAACATGGCGCACGTAAAAACCCCAGGCTGGAAGCTCACCAAACATGGAGAATTCCGGATAGCCGGAAGTGTCTTCCGGGACCTGGTGTAGACGGCTGAGCGGGGCGTAGGCCATTCCCTTAGTCCCTCTCCCAGGGTAAGTGATCTCTATATTGCTCAGTGTCACATTTTCGACATCATGATGGGGAATACCCGTAATAGAAGACGGGAATGTATTATGGAAAAACGGTAGTGCTGGTCCCCTCAAATCATAATTAATGTCGGGACGACCGAACGGCACACTCACTTTCATATTCTTAATAGTAACGTTTTTGACTGTGCCAGCTCCCGCTTTCATGTTTCGATGCCCCAAACGGATGAACACTGCATTACCGGTGTTTCTGGCTATCACATCTGACACTTGAATATTGTTAACTCTTCCACCGTCTACACATTCAATGGCAATTGCCGAGCGGAAAGTATCGTAAACCCGTATCTTCTTTATCCTGATGTTTTCAAAATCTCCGCGGGAATCTGTGCCAAGCTTGATCGCACTCCCGCTGCTCCGTATTGTGCAGTCTGAAACGCTTATACTGTCATCCGGATATTTCGGAGAAAAAGTTTTCAAGCAAATACCATCGTCTGCCGAATTCACAAAGCAGTTGGTTATACTGACATTCCTGCAGTCACAAATATCCATCCCGTCGTTGTTCCAGTATGCGACACTTATTACCTTGACGTGATCGATCCGCAGATTCTCACATCTTCTATATTCTTCTACCCACGAAGAACTGTTTTTAATAGTGACCCCGCTGATTGCAATATTCGAGCATTCGCTGATATCAATGACCTTAGGACGAACAGCCGTCGAAGGGCGCATTCTATAATAGTCATACCGAATATCGTTCAACCTGCCGATATGATAGAGGCTGTCGATAGCCAGTGCCAGTTCGAGCCCCTGCCCATCAATAGTTCCGCTGCCGGTGATTGAAATATTCTTGCAGCTATCTGCAAGAACCAGAGCGGGACCGGACCTGATCTTTTTATAGTCAAAAGGGTTCGTGCTTCCGAGAAGCGTCCCACCTCTTAGAACATGAAGGTCAACTCCCGATTTAAGTACAATGCTTCCGGTCAGAAAGACCCCTTTGGGAATGACAACTTTCCCGCCGCCGTTTTCATATGCTTCATCGATAGCTTCTTGTATCATTATAGTGTTCATATATTTGCCGTTACCTATAGCGCCGAAGTCAGCGATGTTGCATTCGGATTTTTCGCCATCCTTTTTGCCTTCCCTCGCCGGCCATAAAAAACGTAGCGACAGGTTTGTCAGAAGAAAAATGATTATGTAAGCAGCTCTCATCCAATTGTTCCGGTCAGATTTTCACGAACCATTTTCTTTGCCACATAAACAATGAGATGAGGAACATAAACAGCATAAATGAAATTGCATACAAGAGTGAGGCATTAATAGGGCTGGCGATCGACAGGAAAAACGTATGGAAGATGTAATGACGGAGCGACACTGAATTTCCAGCTGCTCCTCCCAGCTGAACTATTTTGATTAGTTTAGCTATGACTTCTGAAAGGAAATAAACAGTGATTGCGTTCATACCATAAATCACCAGCGGTGTCGCCCACTTCTTGTATCCTTTCACATCGATCAGCCAATACAGAGCTCCGAGACACACGAGATCCATTCCCGCCATAAAAACGCTGTAAGAGCTGGTCCACATGTTCTTGTTGATCGGGAGCCATATTCCCAGAACTGCACCTGCAAGGATCAGGGAGTTTCCAAGCACCAACAACCAAACGGTTTTCTCTTCCTGCGATCTGTCGGCCAACAACCAGTGTCCTGCAAGCACTCCAGAAAGAGTCGTCGCTATGGAAGGGATGGTACTAACCAGACCTTCCGGATCGAATCCCGGGAACGCCGCAAATATATATGTGTGTCCCCGAAAAATATGTGAGTCCACAAACCACACGAGGCTGCCCGCAGGATGCATTACACCGGCTCCGTAACCGGGAACCGGAATGAGCTTCACCATCAACCAGTAGATTGCGAGTAGGCCAACTGTCCAGTATGCTTGCGCTTTTATTCCGGAGTTGAGCATGATCAGTGATGCTACAAGATAACAGACAGCTATGCGCTGCAATACTCCAGGAATGCGGATAGTTGAAAGGATGAAAAAGGGAAAGTTATTGTACGAAACCGCGTTCAGGATCAGTCCGAGGAAAAAGAGGATTAAAGAACGGCGTATTATGTGCGCGTAGAGTTTTTTTCTGGTGGAGGCATCTTCAGCACGATGGCGGAAAGAAAACACCATTGCGACCCCTACCACGAATAGAAACGTGGGGAACACCCAGTCGGCGAATGTCCACCCGTTCCACGGCGAGTGTTCTATTTGTGTATAAACACTTGAAGTTGGGCCGTGATTATTGACCATCATCATGCCGGCGATGGCTGCGCCCCGAAGAACGTCGAGCGAGGTAAGTCGTTTGTCCTTGTCCACTGCATCCCCTTTACTTCTTAGTGAAATGTCTTCTTAGGCAGCTCTGGCGGTCTGAGCCGCAGAACTGATGCGGATCGTTCCTTCGAAGCTCGGAGGAACTTGCAATTCACAGGATCGGTCATTCCGAATGTACAATCGCTGATCCATCTACCTCCCTGTTTCCAGGAACTTCTCGTACTTCTCTCTGTACTCCTTCTCGTAATTCCTGACGGCATCTTCGTAGCTCAGTGCCGGCACATCTCCTTTTCTTACCCATTCAATCTCGACTTTTCTGGAGTTGAGCGGAAGATTTACCTCGGAATCGCTGATCTTCAAATCCTTCCCGTCAGCCGTGACCGATTTCACTTCCATGAACCAAGGCAGATGCAAGACAAGATGCTCTGGACTACTGGTGAAGCTGTCGTTCAAGGTCAGAGTCGCGCCGCCCTTCCTGAAAGCAAGAACGAAGTTTACCTCGCCGAAATACGTCGGCGCATGGCGGACGGAAATTTCCCGTCCATCCCTCACCCAATCGGGGGAAATACACGAAAGGAGATGGAGATCTCCCTGCTGTTCGCGCACCATCATGTTTCTTATGAGCGAACGAATCTCCGCTGCATACCATCCGTGCGGTGCCAGATTGCCATCAAACTCTCTCGTACCCCAAGGGTGAATCGCAAATTCAAACCCCGCATTGGTCGAACTCGTATGGACAAGCAGCGCGTAGAACTCCTTCAGAGCCGTCTCTTGTTCGTTGCGAACCAGTTCGTTCTGGGTATTTCGCATTGTCAGATAATCATGCAGGAACTTGCCATTCCCATACGTCATAATCCCTTCCCTGTATTTCGCGCGGGTTGAATCAAGTGTGGCTGTCACCATCCTGCTGAACGGCGGGAACAGCAGCTCCGGGTAAAGCGTGAGCATGTTGCCCCAGTCTTGTCCGTAAGGGTTTGCTTCGTCAAGCCCAGGCGGGATGTATCCCCCCGTTCTAGAGGTGACCACTTCAAGTTTCATCATGAGCGTCTGGTAGAAATTGTCATACTCGCTTTGGAACATCGCCGCGTCTGCCGTTTTGCCGAGTCCTTTGGCAATCGCTATCACATTTTGCAATCCATCAAGAGCCCAGAAATTATGTCCCGTTATGTGTCCCTCGATGTCTTCGTTGTCGCCGGGAGAAGTCTCCGGCATAAGATGGAGCGGATCAGACTTACGCGCCTTAACCAGCCAATTGAAGGCTTTCAATATCGACGGGTACACCTCCTGTGCAAACTCCTTGTCACGCGTGAACCTGTAGTACTGCCCATATATCCACATCGTCTGACCCCACCCGTCGAACTGTCCCCCCTGTGAAACGAAGTTTCCATCGGGCTGCTGCCACCGGGGAAAGAACTGGAGACACTGGCGCGCGATCTTGAAATACCCGGACAGAAGGTACATTCTGACAATAAAAGACGCATCTCGCAAATAAAATTTGCGGTATTGAAAATCGTTCACCCTCTGTATGTAGCAGCCGTCCTCTTCGGTGCGAGCAATCAAATCATATATCAGGTTTGACTTGAACGTATTGACTACTTTTGACTCAGGCACGCCAAAGTCGATTCCCTGGGACAAAGTACTCCGCCAGAAATCCACGGTCTTTTTCAGATATTCAGTAAACCTGGCGCTGCGTAACTCATTTACAAGCGGGCTTCCCGCCGGTATTGGAGTATACGGCATCTTGAAGTCGAGAGTTCGTTCCTCTCCGGGTTTTAAACGTACCATGTAGTTGACGACGCCAACCGGAGTCGTCGGCAGTACTTGCATCGTTCTAGGTTTCAGATTCTGAGGACGGTTGTATTTGGTCATCAAAGTCATCATCCGCTCTGGAGACGGATTGCTCGGGAAAATGTACATCACGCTGTCCGAGCGGAGAAATGTGTCGCCTGAAAATCCATATACCCAACCGGGATTGAAAACCGCACCCGCCTGTTCGGGGCCTCCTAAGTACATCATTTTTATCGGACGAACAAAGCAATGGTCAGCCGTTCCGTCTTCCGTGTTGGAATTTCCCTGATATCTGATCCCCACTCCAAAAAAGGCTGCGCGCTCCTGCTTTGCCGCGTCCTTTATTCTTACTCGAACAAAATTCATTAACGGGCTCTCGGGGTTACCGTCAAGGGTCGCGGCAAACTCTGTCACCTTATACCGAACGCCGTCTCTCTGGAAGCTGTACGAAATTACCGGCAAATAGCCGTCAGCGGGTGTCTTCACCCTGTGATTGACAGGTTCTGGCGGATCCCCGGTGAAGAACATCAGTTCACCATATCCCGTGTACAGATAACCTTCAGGGGTCACCTCAGTTCCCCATCTACCATCCATCACTCCAATTACATCGGCTGGCTTACTGTAATAGGAAAATGGCTCGTTCGGGTCGTCAATTGACGGATTGACCATCTGGGCATTGACAATTCCCGCACAAACGGTAATCGCAACCAGGGCGTATTTCAGAGCAAGCGCGCGCAGTCTCCTTGCCAAACGATATCTCCTTTGACCCATTGTTCCGTTGCTGACATAACACGGGACTGCCGACTTTCGTCGGCAGTCCTTTCCACGGCAGTGGCGCTAATCCACTACTTAAGGAGAAGCATTTTTTTTGTAATGACGTTAGGTCCCTGCCGAAGCGTGTAGAAGTAAACTCCGCTCGCGTATCGATCCATATTGATATTGTACGCATATACTCCAGCGGGTTTATAACCCTGATCAACAACCTCAACAACTTGCCCAAGCACATTGTATACCGTGAGACTCATGACGCCAGCCTGCCTCAGGTTTACTTTAATGTAGGTAGAAGGGTTAAATGGATTCGGATAATTTTGCTCTAATGAAAACTTGGCCGGAACAGTTGTGGGGATATTCTTGACTCCCGTTATCAGCCATTGTTGCTTTTTGTTAGGGAACCAATTGAGATCGCCGGCAGGGAATCCGCCGCCGCCGCCCGTGTAGGCCGGGGATGATGTTGAGTAGCTGCAGTCCATGGTGTCCGCATAGTAGGTGGTGAGGCGCTTGTCATACGGTACATATATGCCACCACTTGAGGCACCTCCTGTGCCACCCACCGATATCGGCTTGAGTGCCCAAAGAACGGTCCCAGCAAACGGAGCCGGCACGTTTGCAAACGAGAATTTATCTAGTTTAAAGAAGGCCATCGACGTGTCGATCCTGCTCTTGATGCTGTCTGTCAGCTGCCGTCCGACGGAAAGGCTGGGATCCCAGTTCATCTTGACGCATGAATCCCAAACAGCCTGAATTTGCGGCGTCACATACCAGTAATTTTTGGCGATATCCCAATTTGTCGCGACCTTTCCGGGGAGAGTGTCTGAGGTAACTGGCGAGTTGTAGATCCATGCCATTTTAACCTTTCCATCCGGCCACCATTCGTTCATCTCTTTGAAATCTGATTGGCGTTTTGTACACGTATCAGATCCGACTGCCATCGGATCGATCAACAAATTGTTGGTAATCTGCACACTGGCACCTACCGCACCAAGCGCGATCAAACCATACCTGCCGCCATTTTCGTAGACGGTGTTGTGATCGAAGATGAAGTGGTTCAGTCGACCAACGCTGGCAATATGCCTTGCGACCCTGTCAAATTCATAGCAAATGGTATTATTGATAAAGACAAGGCTGTCAACAGACACATTCCGAATATCAACCACGCGCCCATTGCCTACATCGACGCGCGGTGGAAGACCCTGGTTCACAATAATGTTGTCCTGGAATTTTATTGTGGGGACCGCAGCGAAGGCGCTAGCGACGGCCTGTCCCACATTCGAGAACACGTTCCCGTCGAATTCCATCCGAGGCCCGGGGGTTGCGCAACGGAACAAAATGAACGGGCCACCATAGCTATTGAAGGCAGACGTGTCAGGATCAAAGTATCCGCTAATAATGACGTTCTTGACTATGACGTCCCCTGAGACGTTAACCCATTGATACGGCGCGCTCGTGGTACCCGCTGCCGGAGTGCCATAGATAATCGCCTTCCCACCGCTCCCGGTGTCCGCTGCTTCGATGTCCAGTGTCCACCCGGTATTTGTGATTGTACCGTCCCAGAACCAAGTCCCGCCACGCTGAAGGACGTAAACTCTCTGTGAATCAGCGCGTGCACCATTAGAGAGAGTATCTCTCATAATGATGTCGCTAAGATAAGTCACACCGGTGGGCCGAGAGAGAAACATAGTATGTTGACCGAAGGCTACTGTCACAGTCGACAGCAACAGCAGTGTTGGCAACATAACACGTAATACTGCTTTCATTTGATCCTCCTTGAAGAGTGAATGTGATTTGGTGAATTAGATTTGTTGGCACACAACATAGTGTTCGCTCTAGAGTGTGACCCCGAGCCAGAGGTCAGCGTCGGTGCCGTACCTGACGCTTGATGTTTGCAGTGTCCATCCAGTAATTGCATTCTGGAGGCTCGTTCCCTCATTATAATTAGTCAGGTTATTGATATTTAATCCGATAGCCAGGTGCTCACTCAATGTCTGTTTCAGCACAAGGTCCATCCGCGCAAAGGCATTCTGAATCGGGTTCGAGCGTTGATCGCTTGAGAAGCCGTTGTAGTAATTATCTTGGTAAAAGTACGACAGTCGCACAGAGAAGCCGCCTATATCGTATCCCAGCACAACGTTGCAGAAAAACTCAGGCGAGTTGACTAATCTGTTCTTTTGTTCGTCGAGCTGGGCTATTGGTTTGGCGATCGGAAAACCTGCAATGTAGACGGTATCGTAGACTATCTTTGCAAAAGGGACGTAGGTCTGGTTCTTGACAAGCGACAGATTGTAGCTCAATGTGAGACCCCTCAGGTATCCGGGTAGGAAAAGGAAATTCGTCTGCTGTTCAAGTTCAAAGCCCCACACGTAAGTCGGCTTGGATGAATTATATGGATAGGTAAGGTAGTATGTACTACTGAAGGGGCGCTGGCCACCTAAAAACCTTACGCCCATGCTGTCGGCTAGATTGGTGTTAGGGAAGACAGGAAGCCCGTTCAGGAGTTCAACTTGATTATCGATCTGCTTGAAGTACGAGGACAGCGAAAGAAGGCCGATATCGTTTCCGTAAAACTGGACATTGAGTTCATAGTTCCAAGCACTCCCGTTCCTCAAAGCGGTGTTCCCAATTTTCGCGAGCGGGTTGCTGACGTACGCGGCCACGCCGACAAGGAGATAGGTAGGGAGTCTGTAATTGAAGTCGGGCCGGGTAACGCCGCGGTAGGCGGCAAGGCGGACGTTCATGAAGTTTGTGGGCCGAAGGATAAGATGGAAATTAGGAAGAAGGATTGATTCAGTGTGTGCCGCGGTGGTGTCGCTGAATAGAGAGTAGATAGAAAGCGGCTCCGTGGTATAGTACGCCTGGTAAGTATCATTATCGACCTCGAGTCGTACTCCCGCAATCAGGGTCGCGAAAGTCCCTAAATTCAACGTGTTCATGAGATAGGCCGCTCCTACGCTTTCCATGGCACTGTAGTCTGTTCCATCCTCTGAAGTGCCATCCGAGTACTCGCGCGCCTTTGAATTTGGGTCGATGCCATTGATGCTGATGCTGTACCAGTTCCTCATGAGGTTCGGATCAATGAGCGGATTTAGCGAGTACAAACCGTACACATTGCGGGTGGAGCTGCCGATGAAATTCGTCATGAGTATCAGCCCGCCAGCCTTCTGAAGATTCGCAAAGCCGTAAGCTGCCCAATCCTTCGGCACGATAGAACCGTTTGGCAGCACCATGGAGCTCATGACCTGCGCCCCGTTATAATACGGCGCGAAAACATAATTACTCTTTCTCCTGTGATAATGGCCGTTATACTTCCCTCCGAACTTAAGTTCACCGCTCAGACTCGAGAGGGAGTAGTCTCTCTTGATGTCGACCGTGGCGGTCCTCTGGAAATCAAGGTTGTTGCTGGTCCTGATGTTCGCGTAATCGAGATACGCGTAACTGAAGTTGTCGACAGCATATGGGATCAGAGCTTGATATGGACCGTGCCACAGCGACACGGGAACAGTCTTCATTCCCGAGGTGACATTGCCGGCTGAATCAAGCGTTGACGGCTCAACGAAATCCAAGCTGTAGTTGTAGGGTTCGTCGGTGCTCGACTGCGTAAACGAGAAATTCCAATTCACCTGCCAACCGGCAGCGTTGTTCTTACCCTCCAGCGACAGGGTAAGAATGTTCGTGTTGATATCCTGCCCTGTGAACGTGTACTCAGGACTGGCCCATTCGACGGGATAGTCACGCCCAATCATCGACAGTCGGCGTTCCGTCCTGTTGAAATCGCCATTGAATTTTATCACGCCCCCGTCCGGGGTCCTTATATCAAGCAGCAACCTCTCTCCCCTTCGTCTTCTTAATTCGGGGGCATACTGGATCGTGAAGTCGCTGATTCCCCAGTTGGTGTTTTTGAGGAGCGTCTGATCGTAGGCGACATTATAGTTTTCGCTGCTGCGGTCGCGTTGTTCAATGTTTCCAAACAGTTGCACGCCGAGCACATCGTTGAAGAACCGCTCTCCATAGTTTCCATAAAAATTGTACTGCTTGTATGTGTTGTCAAGTGCCCCATACGATCCCTGGGCAGTTACTTGAATTGAGCGTATTTCAGGAGCAGTCTTTGTCTCGAAGTTCACGTTGCCGGCAATCCCCGAACCGTCCATGTCCGCCGTGATGGCCTTTGTCACCGTGATCCCCGAGAGTGACCCCTGCGCGATCGTGCTCAAGTCAACTCCCCGGGAATCGGCATCGGTCGGCGACAATTTCGTCCCGTCCAATGTGATTGTTGTGTAGCTTTCGCTCAGACCGCGCAGGGTGATCTCACTCGCTTCCCCGCCCGAACGAACTACGGAAATTCCCGGCAGACGTCCAAGCGCCTCTGCGGCATTTGCATCAGGCAATTCTCGGATCTTCTGCTCAGAGACGACGTTTTCAATTCTGTCGGACGTGACCTGTTGGTTAATTGCTGCAGCCTGACCGGTAGCTTGAGCTGTAATTACCACCTCTTTGCCTCTAACCCCGACACCATACTTCAGCGCGAAGTTAAGCTCGGTAGTTTTGTCGTCAGAGATGGTTACCTTCGCTTCCTTAGAGTTATACCCTATATAGGAGCATTTTACAACATAAAGACCTGCCGAAATGGCCTGGACCAGGTAATTTCCGTCCAAGTCGGAAGCAGCTCCATGCGAAGTCCCGACAAGCATTATATTCGCACCCACCAATGGCTCGTGCGTCGTTGAATCGATAATGACACCCTTTAGCTTTCCGGATGCAAAAAGTGTAGTTGGGATTAGGAGAAGAAGTAATATCCAATACTTTTTGATGAGTAGTTGTTCCACGCTATCACCTTTCCAAAAATCAAGTACTCTCGATTACTCATGCACGCCACCAGCAGGGAGCAGATGGCTGTGCGACACTATCATTTATTGAGCCTTTTCCTTTTGCCGATAATGGCGCACCGATCTATTTGATCAGAGTCGTATCTTCCCCGACCGACCATTCTCGTTTTTGGGAACTGGGAATTGTTCGGGTGTGATAATGCACCATTTGAAGTGTTTGTCGCAGAAAGCAGAAAGGCGCCTGTAAATCCTGGCATGCCGGGTGGTATCAAAGACACAAACTAAACCGCTCTATTTCTTTTGTTATATCGTGTAATACATTGTATCTCAGGCACTTCCATTACTCTTGTTGTTCTTTCCTAAACCGCTTAAGGTATTTAATATATTCCCTTTTCAAAGTCAAGCGTTTTGCGCTTTTTTAATCTCCAACTGATGATTTCTTGAAGACTGTTTTTGCCAAAATCATTCATGTCCGCGAGAAAGACGGGCAGTCTCATTGATCTCGTGTTGGAAATCCGACGCCCGACATGGGCATGAGCTGATTCGGAGGCGGGATTCCGCCGGCACCCGACATCCGGATAGTCGATGCTGTCAATGGTGCTATTCCTGAGAAAGAGACACTGCATGGAAGACAACCCTACATACACGAATGTAAACTCCCTTCACATCATGACACTATTGGAGCTCAGCGGCTCATCGAAAATAATGCCAACGAACCATCGCGCCCTTTCGCCGGCCCTTCCCCACCGAGGAGAAGTACATCGCTCTCATGGTTAACCGAATCCGTTGAGCTAGTCAGCGAAAACTCTCGGACATTGCCAGTTTACAAACCCGCGGGCTGTTCTCCTTTTTTGCTTCCCCAGTTGGATGGCTGGTCTCCCAGAAAGAATTCAAGCGTACCCCCTTTCAACAGCGAGCCGAAGCTTATGTAGTCATACAAAAGCGGCTTCCCGTTCCATTCCACTTTATAAATGTATTTCGATGTTGACGAGACCTTATGAGTCACAATATGGAGAGGAGTATTCCCGCCGATGCGGATTTCGATCTTGCCGAAAAGAGGTGAACTCAACAGGTAATCGTTCGATACCGGATTGACCGGGTAAAACCCAAGAGCAGCAAAGACATACCATGCCGACATTTCTCCCGCATCGTCATTGCCGGGCAGACCCGCAGGGCCGTCCGAGTAATCATCGTGCAGGATTCTGCGCACCTGCAATTGAGTCTTCCATGGGTGAGGAGTATAGTCATACATGAACGGAGCCTGCTGGTCCGGTTCATTTCCCGGATTATAATTGTCCCCTGTAAACAGGCTGTCCAATTCTTCTTCCATCCGTGCACGTCCTCCCATTAGTGCGGCAAGGCCGGGTATGTCCTGCGGCACATAGAAAGACCACTGCCTCGGAGTTCCTTCTGTAATATACGATTCCCGTTTGTCGGGATTGAAGTCTGCGGCCCAACTCCCGTCCATATGCCTGCCTCTTACCATTCCTATCGATGAATCGAACACGTTTCTATAATTCTTCGCTCGCTTCATAAGAGTCCTGTAATCAGACATCTTCCCTAAGCTGTCAGCCACAGTAGCCAGGCTGTAATCGTCGAAAGCATATTCAAGAGTACGAGACACCTGCTCATTGGAGTGAAATGCGAACGGCACATGATCTTCAAGAGGGACATACCCATATCGCAAGTAACTCGGGAGGGCGCGCCGCCCCTTTCCATCGGCGTAGTCTTTCGCATCGGGAATATCGAAAGCATTCTTCCGCATGAGGCCGTACGCCTGAAGCACGTCATAGTTCCGAATGCCTTTGTTATAGGCAGACGCAATGAACGCAATGCTGTGGTCACCAATCATTTCCGATGTATAATTGTTCCAGCAGGGGAATATCGGTAACCATCCTCCATCGTCCCCTTTCAGGATAAATGATCTCACCCAATCGTTGACAAGAGAAGGCGACAGCAGTTCATATAAAGGAATTTCTGCCCGGAAAATATCCCACATAGAAAAGTCATCGTAGTAGTGTCCACTATCCAACCTGGCAGTCTCATACTGTTTGGAAAAAGCCGGGTAGGTGCCGTCAACATCACTGAACATGCGCGGTTGCTGCATCGTATGATACAAGGCTGTGTAAAATATCCGCTCGTTCCCGGATGACCCGTCCGTCACGCTTATCCTGTTCAGGGCCTTTTCCCAGGTCGCCCTGGCCTTGTCTCGGATTCCGTCAAAATTCCATGCCGGTATTTCGACTTTAAGATTTTTGCGGGCCTCATCGATGCTTGTAAACGACGTTCCGATACGGACGAGTATCTGTTCTCCTTTCGTAACCCTGTAATGGACATAGGCACCAATATCTTCGCCGCCGTTCATGCTGTCGTTAGAAAAAGTGTGACCCTCGCTGAATGTTCCCCATCGATCGAAAGGCTTCATCACTTGGGCAGCAAAATAGCCGCTGAAACCGGCAGGCTCCCCTGCCCCCTGGTAAATTCGATAAGCCGGATTATAACCGACAATCTCGTTTTGCGCCGGGTCGATCTTAACGTAGCCTTTTTTTCTATCGCTGTTTGGTGTTATCAACAAATAGAAATCACCGCTTCGTTCGGCCGTGAAGCGCATCATGGCGCAACGTTCTGTTGCAGTCAGTTCCGCAACCAGGCGGTATCGCGGTAACCCGACGCGGTAATAATACGGCATGGACAGTTCATCATCGTGAGAAAAGGCCGTCTGATATTCAGCCCAACTTGTCGTCAGTTTGCCGGTAATGGGCATCAACGTGAAACTCCCATAATCTTGAGTGCAGGAACCGCTCAACCAGTGAGACCCTCTGAATCCACTCATGACAGTATCGGTGTAAACATAGGGCGGTTCGCATTTCTCCTCTGAAGTACATGTTTGCGGGGTCCACTGCGTCATGCCAAAGGGGAGGCCAACTGCAGGGATCGTATTGCCCCCTGCATCCGTGCCGATGAAAGGGTCTACAAACCCGACCAGATTCTTCGTAGTATCCACTTTTTGCGGCCCGGCGCCCGCGCGCAAATTGTGATGGTACGGCGAGGAGAGACATGCCCCGGAGGCTCCAACCAACATCATAAGCACGGCCAGTATTTGCCACGGATTACGCGATCCTACACCCACTCGCCTAGACTCCGTGCAGATCCCCTGCGGCATCAAGGCCTGCCCACGGTTTTTTCTCTTGCCGTCCCTCTCCAAACTTCCTGCTTTCGGGTTGTTCGCCATCACCTTTCACCTGTCATCTCTTTTCGGAAATATCTGCGGCACTCTTGCGCATTCCCCTTCCGCAAGATCCGGCAAAGTCATCACGAGCAAGCAAGCATTGCTCCTAGTGTGTTGTGAACAGCATCCCTGCCGGGATAATTTGCTTCTTCAAGTTTGGTCCCTTGATGCTTGCGCTCATTTCCATTCCACCGGTAGCCTGGAAATACATTACTTCTATTCTGTGGTATCCTGCCGATAATTCGGCATATCCCGATCTTTCCTCCGGCGCATGCCTGCCATCGTTATTCACGACGACCCGGCCGTCAATCAAAAGAGCGGAGCCGTCATCGGAATTAGTGTAGAAAGTGTATAGTCCGCTTTGGGGTATTCTTATGAAGCCTTCATACCTTACGGCGAAATTATCTTCTCTGACTTCCTTCGGCAAAACGAGACTATCAAGCATGCCTGATGAATCCGGGCTGAGCGCTGAAAACCCGGGTAGTCTTTCGGCTTCCCCTAATTCGTAGTAGTCATAGGCAATTCCATGTCCCGGATTTTTCAATTCGATCGCAGTACCCGCTTTCATCCTTATGGTTCCGTTCACAGCCAAGGTCACCACAGACATCGGGGGCATGTCAACTTCCAGATTATTGTCTTTTAACTTGAAATCTGCGAAGCGCACAGGTTTTACAGCGTTAGGATTTTCAAATGTATTATGTGCATTCATTTTACCGGCAGTCAATATTTTGCCGGAAATCTTATCTGCCTCAAAGGCTTTCAGATCCACTGCCACATTCTCAGTCGAATCCGGATCTATGTTGACCAGAGAGATATGCATCATGCCCGTGCTGTCAATTGACGCAGAACAATTTATCGCGGGAAGAGTCCCACCGTCGAATTCATAATTGCTCAATCGTACCTGGACCGGCACCATCATGGCATCTTGATGGACCTTGTACAGGTCGAATACATAGTAAGTGGGGGTAAGAATCATCTTGTCTCCCTTCGTAAGAATCATTGACTGCAATACATTGACGACCTGTGCAATGCAAGCCATTCTGACCCGATCACAATGGTTGTTGAAGATATTCAGATTGCACGCGGCGGCAACTGCGTCGCGCATCGTGTTCTGCTGGTAAAGGAAATGAGGATTTGTACCGGGCTCGACTTTGTACCATGTACCCCATTCGTCAACAACAAGCGCGACCCTTTTAAGCGGATCATATTTGTCCATTATCGCGGAATGTTTTGTGATCAGCTCGTTCATCTTCAAGCTCTTCTTCATGATGTCGAACCACCCCGATTCATCAAAGTCGGCGGCGGTGTGTTGAGTTGCGGACGCATAGTAGTGCAGTGACAATCCGTCGATGTACGGACCGGCATCGCCCATAAGCACGCTTGTCCAGAGATAGTTGTCTCCGTTCGGGCCCGAAGCGATTTTGAACAATCTGTAGTTCCCGTAATTGTGCATGTAAGTCCCGTATCTCCTAACCTGGTCGGCATAGTATTCAGGCATCATGTGTCCGCCGCATCCCCAACTTTCATTTCCCAATCCCCAGTATTTTACTCCCCACGGCTTCGCCCGTCCATACTTCTCCCGCAACTTAGTTATCGTACTGATATTGTCGGAGTTGACGTACTCGACCCACTGCGACAATTCCTTCACGGTGCCGCTGCCGACATTCCCGGTAAAATACGGTGCGCAACCGACCAACTTGCACAACTGCAGGAATTCCGCCGTCCCGAAACCGTTATCGTCGGTCACGCCGCCCCAATTCGTGTTGATCGTCTCGGGTCTCTTATCACGCGGCCCTATACCATCCATCCAGTGGTATAGGTCCGCAAAACATCCGCCCGGCCAGCGCAGGACCGGCACTCTAATTTCTCTTAAGGCGTCAACCACATCTTTCCGGATCCCATCGATATTAGGTATTGAGGACTCCGGTCCCACCCATATACCTCCATAGATAAGATGGCCGAGATCTTCGGCAAACTGGCCGTAGATATTTTTGTCTATCTTATACTCCTGCGCCGAAGCGTCTAATGTGACTGTGCTCTCGTTCGTTTGAGCCTTCACGGGAAATTGTGAAACAGCCAAAAGCAGGACCAGCAGGAACATTTTCTTCATTTGATTCTCCGGGAAGTTAATTGATTTGAAGGGGAGCTTCGACAACTTTGCTAACTTTGAATCATGTGGTTATTGTGATTTATTCTTGCGTGATTCTTGAAAGAGTTGTTCAAACTGTATTGGACCCCGCTTAGCATGATGGGCCAACAACGGGATTCCCCTTAGGGCACCTACAGATTCTGTTTAGCAGTTCAAAGTAGCTCGGAAAACTCAGAGGCGTTCACTAAACCGCTCTATGATTTGCCATATGCAATCTAACATATTGATCTTATCCCATTTAGTGCTCTTCTACATTCGTGCACTCAACCGGTTCGGCTATTTAATACATTCCTTTTCTAAAGTCAAGTGTCCCCCAGCAGTAGGCGTGACAATTCTCGGTTGATAGAATTGGCATAAGTTGCTGTAATAATTAGAGATGGCGAGATTATCCAGTCCACAAACCGGATAATGGAGACATCTTTGAAGAAAGGACCGAGAAGAAGACGCAGGATGAGATGCCCGAAGTGTGGTAGTCTAAAGACAGTCCGCAATGGAAAGAGGATGATAAGACCCGGGAGCATGGATCGACACAGCAACCGGAAAGTACAGAAGTACCGATGCAAAGGATGCAGCGGAGTGTTCAGCCTTCGAGTCGATAAAGGCAAGAAGTGCCGCTTAATTATCATATGGGAATGCGGGATGGAGTCCGTTGCAGAAGTCGCGGTCAGAAAATTGGCTGATGAGAGAACGTGAACAGGATCCCATGGATTATATTTGTCATATCTCCCGCTGGGATATACTTTGCCGAAGCGCACTTCTCCTTCAACGCGTATCTTAACAGCTTTTTCAGATTCTGAACTACCGCGGTCAAAGTGAAGACCTTCTGTGCTTTATCTAACCCTCGAACATTAAGATGTCTGAGTCCATGGTTATTCTTAGCGTCTGCAAAGACAGGTTCTGTCGTAGCCTTTCTTACCCTCATTGCTTCCTTGTAAGCAAACGATCTTTGCCTCTGTTTGAGACGAGCTACGTAACTGTAGTACAAAGAATGTCGAATACTTCTGCCTCTCTTTCCGGGCTTGCATCTTTCTTTCAGATGACATCCCCCACACACCTTATTATCGGCCTTGTAAGTAATCTCATCTTCCCTCCTGCAGTAAACTGACAGACTCTCACCAGCGGGGCATACATATCTGTCGTTTCTCTCATCATAGATGAACCTGTCTTTTGATATTCCTCCGTGAGAGTTCTTGGCCGACCTAGTCGGAACGTACACCGTCATTTCCTTGTCCGTTAGTTCCTTCAAATTCTTGTCACTGTAGTAATTGCTGTCCGCTCCTAACGAGTTCAACTCCAGGCCGTTCCGCTCCAAATTCTCCCTTGCTTTTCCGGCAATCTCAACCAATGCCTCCGAATCGGTGTAATCCGCATGCGTCGCTACAACTGCCGTTATCACGTTGCAAAATGAATCTACCGATAATTGCTCCGCGTAGTACAGGTCCGTCTTATTCTGCTTCTTAAAGGCTATCCGACTATCCGGATCAACCGGACTATAGTAATCTCTATTCGAATATCTATCTATGTTATTTCTCGGATAACCGCCTGTCTCTATGAGCTTCACCGAACCGCTGTTACCGTGTCTGTCTTCATCCACTCCGTTTCCTTTCATCTCCTCTGGTTTATCCGGCCCTTCTTCGTCGTTCTCGCTCAGTGTTCTCCCTATGTACTCGCTTACCGTCAATGATGGCTCTTTACGAACTGTGCTCTCAAGAGACGCATTTGCCTTTACAAGCGTCGAATCTATCGACTGGTGCCCACCTGATACAAGTCCCGCGTTCACGCACATTGTCAGAACTCTCCTGAATAACTCTTCATAAATCTCCGCGCTCAACTTCGCTCTTGTCCTCGATATCGTACTGTGCCAGGGAATCTCTTCGTCCAAATCATATCCCACGAACAGTCGTGCCGACAACGAGTCCGATACTCTCCTGACCAACTCCCGATCATGCGTTATTCCCTCAAAATACCCATACAAACACATCCTGAAGAACACTCCCGGATCTATCGATGGATTGCCTGTCGAACCGTACAGCTTCTTACATCTCTCATATACAAATCGCAAATCCAGCACCTTTGACACCTGCCTGTAAAAGTCATCCTCCGGCACCATCTCCCTTAATGACACCTTGTAGAACAGTTTCGTCTCAAAGCCCTTGTGTCCTAGCATCTCGCTCCTTCCTCATATCGTATCATGGTACAATATGACCCTTCTACCCCTCCACTTGTTCTATGATCTTTCCGAGTTCTGCAACGGACTCCATCCCGCATATATAAATAATTGTGAGCGGGAGAACTTGCCAGGTGTGCTTACTTCGTCCTGACTCGTCAGCAGGAATTTGAATCTTTCAAAGACATCGTTATCAATAAGCTCCGGGGCTGGCCTCGTGCCCGTAAGCCCGTTAACTTCGCTGGTGCCGTATCTCCGACCCAATGATTGGGATACGGGCGCGTCGCCGATGCCGCTTACGGCATGCCGCATTCTATATATCAAATAATTGAGCGGCATAATATATCTGGGACAGGTCGTTCTGATTGCTGAACGACAAGAGCCCGATAAAGTGTTTGGGACCAGTTCCGAAGCGTTAAAGGGAGCCCTTGTTACGATATCTCGTCGGCGGCCGGTACTTATCCGGATCAGTGACGACAGTGCAAAGACCATATGGAATCGATGCCTTTGCATCGACTAGTGATCTATTTGTCTCTTGTTGAGCGTTCCATGCGAAATCCCGCTTCAAGCGGGGACTCTGACCTTTTATAAAGTGCTAAGTTAGAGTTCCGGTCAGGCATTGGCAAACTGAACCGGATAGAAAGCTTCCGGAGTTGGAGGTCTGTAGCCCAGCGAGCTGTAAGGTCTCACGGTGTTGTACTGTATCCTCCACTCTTCGGTAACCACCTTCGCTTCCAGGAATGTATCAAATATCTCTCGATTGAGAAGTTCATCCCTGAACTTTCCGTTGAATGATCCGATGTAACCATTCTCCCAGGGACTACCAGGTTCGATGAAGGCGGTGACGACACCAAGATTGTGGAGCCAGGTTCTCAGAATCTCCGCAACGAACTCTGGCCCGTTGTCTGAGCGGATGAACTGCGGTATGCCACGGGTAATGAACAGATCCGACAGAGTATCGATGACGTCGTTGGCTTTGATGGTTCTCCTCACTCGAATGGCCAGACATTCTCTCGTGTACTCGTCGATGATGTTAAGCATCCGTAACGGTCTTCCGTCGCTGGTTCTCTCTGCGACAAAGTCATAGCTCCACACGTGGTTCTTGTGCTCAGGGCGAAGCCTGATGCACGACCCGTCGTTAAACCACAGACGTCTTCGCCTTGGCTGTTTTTGAGGCATTTTAAGCCCTTCCTGCCGCCATAGCCGTTCTACTCGCTTGTGGTTCACATGCCATCCTTCTCGTCTCAGCAGAATGGTTATTCGACGGTATCCATATCGTCCATCCTGGCAGGCAAGTGCGACAATCCGTTCTATAAGTCGTTCCGTGGCTGCTTCCAACCTCGGTACGCCTCTCTGCCTAGACCTCGGCTGTTCCAATACGTGGCAAGCTCTTCGTTCGGATACGTGCATCTTCTCCATAACCGTTGTCACTGCCCGACGCTTTTTTGCCGGGCTCAGTAGTTTCCCCGGGCAGCTTCCTTCAGTATCGAGTTATCTATCGTCAAGTCCGCAATTACCTTCCGAAGCCGCTGGTTCTCCTGTTCAAGTTCCTTGTAACGTTTTGCCTGGTCTACCTGCAACCCGCCATATTCTTTCCGCCATTTGTAGTACGTCGCATCGCTGATACCAAGTTGCCGTACGACTTCCGCCAGTGTCTGGCCCTTCGCCATCAGGACTTCTGCTTCTCGAAGCATGGCTACAATCGACTCAACTGTGTGTCGCTTCTTTCCCATGTTTTCTCCTTTGGTCCTTTTGTTACTCTTTCCACTAATATAACATTGGACCACTTTTTGGGGGGCACGTCAAAGGGAAGGTGATATAGAGCTGAAGATGCGTGGCGACGGTAGGACAGTTGAAAGGTGGGAAGAACTTGTCAAAAAAAAATTCGCCGAATTCCGGCGAATCTATTGGTTCGAGTCATCGGACCCTATCGCTCCTCGGGCAGGACTCGAACCTGCGAACTGTGAAGACCGAGTCGCATATCTCGGGAAACGAAAGACGTGACTGACTTCGGCGAAATCACCTGACTTCACCAATCAGATTTGTCGAATAGTTCTTTCGGGGAACAAACTGCACTTGTCTATCGTAATCTTGGTTCAATTCAGTTGGCATAATGTTTAGGTCGTGTCGTCCTGCTACGTCTGTTGCCATCCATATGGAGTTGCATCAGTTGGCCAGTTCTTATACCGGCCGCATGTGCTCCTAAAGAGCATTTCCGATGTTAAACCGCATCCAGTGAGGAAAGTCCAGTCCACCATCCCTAGATCTACAACGTAAGGCTCGCATGCAAGCAGCAGCGTCCAACAAAAGGCTGGGGCTGAACCAGCATTCCCACTCAAAAGGGTCCTCATAAAGGGTCTCAAAACCACCCGACTTACGTTGCTGAATCACCTAAAATATATCATTGGCGCATCACAAAAATGGGAAATATGCAGGATTTTCAAAATCCTGCATCAGACTCGTCACACTACGGATCTGAGGGTTGGGGGTTCGAATCCCTGCGCACAAACGCGACAGAGCCCAAGTCCCGGCGCATCCTTCCTGAGTTAATGTCCAGATACCGCTTTGTCTTCTCTGTGGTGTGCGCTCATTCGCGGGACCAAGTTATGAGGGTGCGTCCGGACTCCTATGCCGCCCTAGGAATGCTGATCACTACCCGTGTTCCTTCTCCGGGGCTGCTTTCTATGCTTATATCTCCGTTGTGCTGCTCCACTATCCGCCTGGCGATGGACAATCCCAGCCCGCTCCCCTTCTCGCCGCCACCCCTGGCGCTCTTTGTGCGGTAAAACCGGTCGAATACCCTCGGAAGTTCATCCTCGCTTATTCCGGGTCCGCTGTCTTCAACCGTAATCTCAAATCGCGTCCGATCTGGCCAAGCACGGCCAGTGACCAGGACCTTGTCCCCTCTCTTGCTGTATTTTATGGCGTTCTCAATCACATTCGAGAGAGCTCGCTTCATGAGGTCCACGTCTCCTCCGACAAAACACTCCGGCTGCACATCCACATTTAAAGCAACCCTCTTCCGCCGGGCAACGGGATTGTGATGTGCGACCACTTCCGTGATTACCGGGTGTAAATCTATCGGCGCGAAAGTTATCACGGACGACTCCAATCGCGAGAGATAAGTAAGGTCGACCGCAAGCTTCGAGGCATATTCCACCTCGTCTACCAGGTGTCTCAGGTTCTCCTTTTCCTCGGAAGTCAGGTTCGGTTTCATCTGCAGCATCTCTATTTCGGCCTGGATGACGGTCAGCGGAGTTTTCAATTCATGAGATGCATCCATAACGAAATTCCTTTGCGCATCGATAAGCTTGCTGACTCTATCCATGAGGGCATTGAACGATTCGGCGACCTTCTCTATCTCATCGTTCGTCCGCGGAACCTGCAGCTTCATCATCTGACTTCCTACGTCGATGCGGTCGATGTCCTGTGCCATCCGCTCCAGCGGTTTCAACGCTCGCCTGGCGATCCTGACAGAGCCGATGCCGACCAGCAGGATCGTTATGGGGGCGATCACGAAAGCGAGGCCCCGAATTCTATCTATCGATTCGTGGAGGGGGGCGATAGAACAAACCGCGACCACTCTTCCCTGCAAGCTGTCGGAGATCTCGAACTGCGCGAACGCCGCGCGGTACAACTTTCCGCCCTTTTTCAGGTTGAGGAAGTCCTTCACGAACCCTAGCGGCGTGGTAGCGGCAACGGAGTCGGCATCGTTGAGCGAAAACACTTCCCTCTCCTTAGCGTCAAAGATGCTTATATGAATCACGCCTATCTTGTTCTCGAAGTCGGCCACGGTCTCCGCGACGTCCTCTCTTGCACCTTTCAGCCCGGATTGCAGGTTCATGTCTGCCACGCGGTTGGCTATGCTGCTCGCGGCGGCCTGAAGCGCTACGTCGAATGAGCGGTAGGAATACCCCTCGTAGAGTTCAGCCAGCGCGTAACTCAATGCGAGGATAACGACCGCAAACGAGAGCGTGACATAAAATGCGACTCTTAATCGTATCGCGATTTTCATTCTTCTTCCGAGATCGTGTATCCTATGCCGCGAACAGTTTTGATAATTTTCTGCGATGAACCCATATCGACTTTCCGCCGCAGCAGTTTTATGAACGCATCGATGACGTTGCTTTTAGGATCGAAATTGAGGTCCCACACGTGTTCTGAGATCTCGCTCCTCGTGACTATGCGCTTACGGTTCAGCATAAGGTACTCGAGCAGCCCGAATTCCTTGGCGGATAGCCTAAGATCCCTTCCGCCGCGAAAAGCTTTTCTCGCTGCCGTGTCGAGTTCGAGGTCCCCCACCTTCAGTACGGATGTCTTATCATCGGACAGGCGCCGCGCCAGTGCACGCACACGGGCGAGCAGCTCGCCGGCGTGAAACGGTTTGGGAAGATAGTCGTCCGCTCCGATGTCTAGTCCTTTGATGCGGCTGTCGACCTCGTCGAGGGCGGTGAGCATCATTATCGGCGTCTTAATTCCCCCCTCTCGGAGGCGCCGGCAGACCTCGTAACCGTCGATGTCCGGAAGCATTATGTCGAGGACTACGATGTCGTAATCGTTCGTCTTCGCAAGAAACGTCGCCTCCTTCCCGGAAGCGGTCGCGTCGACCGCGAAATTCTGCGTTTTCAAGAGGCGCACGAGCGTGCGCTGCAGGCTGCGGTCGTCTTCAACGAGAAGGATTCTCATCGGCTTGCCACACCCTCACCTTAATCATTTCTGCAAAACGCGTATTCCATATCACACCTTCAAGGAATCGGAACTCGACTTATCTCGGTAATCTTTTGAAGTACTTCTTCTGGATTAGAAAGGATGTCGTTGTTCCAAAAGCGAAGTATGATATACCCTTGCTCGCGCAGGTAAGTATCTCTCACCATGTCACGGGCACTTTCAAAGTGTTGCGACCCATCGCCTTCAACAATCAGCTTTCTTTCGAGGCAGACAAAATCTACGATATACCTGCCAATTTGCCTTTGTCTTCGGAATTTCATCCCTTCGAGTTGTCTGTTTCTCAATTTGCTCCAGATCAGTTTTTCAGCCTCAGTTTGGTTCTTTCGCAGAAGTCTCGCGGTCCCTTTCAGATTCCTCTCCACCACATTCACCTCAACCACCTGTTCCCGTTACCGATAAACCCAGGAATCATAGGATAGTCTCAATATTTCGGACATGCGCCTCCTGCGAATTATCCAGTCTCGCTCAGGGTGATTATCTTATGTCTCCGAGACGGACGGCGGTAACCGCGTCCATGCGCCCCCTCTCCCAAATGATGGGAGAGGGTTAGGGTGAGGGAGGACACCTCCCGAACAACTCTTTCAGCCCGATCCGGAGAACTTCTCAGACGCTCGTCCCTGGCCATGACTTTCTCACTCTATGCCTTTATCCTCTTCAGAAAAACATACAGCGTCGGGAGCTCGAAAAGCAACAGGAAACTGGAGAGGAGGAATCCACCGATCACCGCGACTGCGAGCGGCTGCTGCATCTGAGCTCCTGCACCTATGCCTAAAGCCAGCGGCATCAAAGCGAACACGGCTGCAAACATTGTCATGAGAATCGGCCTCGCCCTGACCTTGCTCGCCTCAATGACAGTGTCCAAGGTGGCTCCTTTCTCCTTCCCGATCACCTTCATCATATGGATGATGAAAACTCCGTTCTCGTTTACTATTCCCACCATCATTATCATCCCCACAAAACTGGAGATGTTGAAAGTTATTCCCGTCACTAACAAGGCCAGGAGGACTCCAAAAAGGGACGTCAGGTTGGTGACCGAGAGGGCTATCGGCGTAGAGAGACTTTCGAATTCAAGTGCCATTAATGCTATGACTAGAACGAACGCAGCGATAAGGACGAAAAGAAGGCTCTGGAAGGACTCCTGCTGACTCTGATACAATCCACCAAAGGCATAACTGACTCCCTGCGGAACTATCAGATTTGCCTTAAGAGTTTTCTGAATGTCGGAGATCGTGCTGCCGAGATCCCTTCCCTCTATCCTGGCGCTGACAGCGACCATCTGCTTCAGATTCTCACGGTCGATCTCACTTTGCCCTTTCAGAATGTCAACAGTCGCGATATTGCTCAGTGGAACATAGAAACCATTCGGCGACCTCAGCCTTACGCTTTGGATATCTTGCAGTAGATCGTGGTATTTGTCAGGATATCGGACTCTGACCCCGATCAATTTCTCGCCTTCCAGCACATAGGTATCGGCATTTCCGTTCATGATCGTGCTCAATTGTGACCGTATGTCAGCCATCGTTAGGCCCGCTCTTGCCACCAATACCGGATCTGGATGTAGCACAATTGAGGGCCCGCTGATCACGATCCCGTTGAAGACATCGACTACGCCGGGGACTTTGGAGATGAAATCCGCGACCTGATTGGCTTTGCGTTCGAGTTCGTCCTGATTAGGACCAAAGATCTTAATGACAATTGGTCTAGGGGAGTTCGTAAGATCTCCGATAAGGTCCTGCATGGCCTGGCCAAAATCGATTCGCAAAGCTGGCTCAGACGCCTCGATCTTTCTGCGGAGATCATCCATAATCTGAAATACCGTACGGCTCCTGTCCTTCTTCAGCCTGATGAGAAAGTCGCCATTGTTCGGCTCGGTTATGAAGAACCCGAGTTGTGTCCCCTCTCTTCTGGAGTATGATTCGACTTCTGGGACAGACATAATTATCTTTTCGACGTTCGTCAGGATGCGATTAGTCTCAATAAGCGACGTCCCTGGAGGGGACTGGAAATCGAGCACGAACGAGCCTTCGTCCATACGAGGCATGAAGTCACTACCTATGTTGTGGTAAAGAGAGAAGGTGGCGCCAAGGACGATCAACGCAAAAACGGGTCCTAAGTAGCTTCTCTTAAACAGTGCACGAAGAATCCCGTCATAAGCGCGCGCAAATGTGTGACTCGATCTCTCTTCCCTTCTGACTTCCGCGTCCACGTCTTTCTGCCTTATAAAGGACTCGGCCAGGAGCGGAACAAGAGTAAGAGAATAGATCATTGAGATTCCAAGGGAGACAGCCATTGTTACGGCGAGCGGCTTGAAGAATGCACCCGTAACACCATACAGGAAGGCAAACGGTGCAAACACTATGATCGAGCTGAGGCTGGAACCGATGACCGCCGTGAAGATCTCCTTCATAGAAAGAGCGATGGCCCTCGTCTTGTTCTCCTTCTCGTACCTCATGTTCCTGAATATGTTCTCAATCATGACGACATTGTCGTCTATCACAAGACCGACGGCAGCAGCTATGCCTCCGAGAGTCATTATGTTAAGCGTGTAGCCGAACACATAGAGAAATAAGACCGTAGTAGCGAAGACAGCCGGGACAGTAATCACAGCTACGGAACCTATCCTGAAGCTTCTCAGGAAAACGAATATGACGAGGATTGCAAGGAACAAACCAACAAGGATGGAATCTCTTGCACTTCCTATTGAGCTGCCGATGAAATCACCCTGGTCATAGAAGTATTTCATCTTGACCGTCGGCGGTAGCTGACCTCTTAAGTTCGTCAATGCTGCCCGGACTTCTTTTCCTATAGTGACTGTGTTCCCACCGGGCTGCCGAATTACATACACGAGGACTGCAGGCTTGCCGTCAGCAGTTATGCGGATGTAGACTATCTTTTCAGAAGGTTTGACGACTGCAACATCCCCCACAGTGATCGGGATGCCGCCTTTAAACGTAATCACCGTATTCCGGATATCATTGAGACTATTATAAAGGCCATCAACTAGGGTGAGATAGATCTGATAGTTTCGCTGAACCAGTCCCGTGGACGACACGAAGTTGGTATTGTTGACAGCGGAGACCACCTGCTCGACGCTCAGGCCATAACTCTGAAGTTTTTCCGGATCGACCTCGACAAGAAACTCTCTTTGCCTCCCACCTTGCACCCTAACCTGAGCGATTCCGTTTATTCTTGTAAGCACAGGGCGAATGGTATAGTAGGCAAGATCGCGCAGCTGCACCTGATCCAGGGAATCGGAAACGAGACTAAATCCCTCTATCGGGAATACCGTTGCGTTCATCCTTACAATCTCGATCGACACGGTCGACGGGAGCTGATTTCTTATGCTCGCCACTTGTCCCTGAAGCAGTTCAAGCGCCTGGATTACGTCCGTTCCCCATTTGAAGCTGACATCAATTTCGCATGAGCCCCTGCTGGTCATGGATTTCACGAGGGTCACTCCGGGGACAGCTCTTGAGGCTTCTTCAAGCGGCCGGGTCACGTCGATCATCATCCGGTTCGCGGGCTCCTCGCCGTTGTCCGCAAGTATGACAATCCGGGGAAAATCTATGTTCGGGAAGAGTGAAATCGGCATCTCGAAGAGCGATACGATTCCCCCGAGACTCAGAATAGAGACGAGGAAAACTATCCCCTTCCTGTGCGAAGTTACGAATTCAAATAGTCTCATGTTCCCCGTGGAGGACTAGTGAGCGGCAACTGTGACATAAGTGGAATCCGGCAGGCCGTATCCGCCCACCGTGGCAACGACATCACCCGGCTTGACGCCGGAAGTAATTTGCATATGCAAAGAATCTGAGAACCCGACCTGGACACGCGTCAACAGTGCGAGTGAATCTCCCTGGATGCGCCACACAAAATACTGATCGAGTTCGTCGTCAAGATAAACCGCCTGCCTGGGGACGAGGACGACTCCTCGCATCTCGCCGATTTTTATGACGATGTTTCCGAACGTACCGGCAGGCACCGCATTGGGAACCGCCTTGAACCCAACCCTGACCTGCACACTCTGGCTGTTCGGGTCGGTCGCAGGGTTGATCGCCTGAACGGTTCCCGTGATTGATTCCAGATCTGAGCTGGGTATCGAGACGACAGCGCTCTGCCCGGTCTTTATCGACCCGATATAGTTTACGGGTACATTGGCAACGAAATACTCAGTCGTCGGATCGGTCATCTCGACAAGGTCGGCACCCTGTCCCACAAGTTCGCCCTCCGTAACGAACCTACGAATGACAATCCCCGAGAACGGTGCGGTTATATCTGCAACGGCAGCTGTTTGTTCGGCAAGGTGGAGAGCTGCCTCCGCCTGCTTCCTTTCGGCTTCCGTCCGCGCCCGAGTGACCAGCTGCTCGGCTCCGGTGATCGCCGCATTGGATTCCTGCGACAGCACTGTGGCTAAAACCTGCCCCTTGCCGACGGCGTCTCCTTCGAGGACGAATACTTTCTGGACTTTCCCCGCGATCGTCGACTTCACCTTCTCGTCGCGGAGGACCTCGAAAGTCCCCGTCGTGTTTACGGTCTCATCGATATTTCCGATGCCGGCGTGAGCCGCCTCAACCGTCGCGCGGGGCCTGATATCGGCGTCGTCTTTCTTTGAACTGCAACCGTACAAGATGGCCGCAAGAAAAATCGGGAGTAGAATAGTCGGGAGTTTCTTTCTCATTCTGAGTGAGCTCCGGTATAGTTAAGCCTGTTCATTTTTAACACACTCACATACTTGCTTGCCCTCGCCTCCTCCATCGTGAGCCGGATCTGATTTACCATCTGGATGGCATTCAGCACCTCCAGGCTCAGCCCGCTTCCGCCGGCGTATTGTGCGCGTGACAAGGCCAGGTTTTGATCGGCTATCTCAAGGTTCTGCCCGAGCGCGGCAATTTCCGAATCTGCCTTTGCAATATCGTTCCCGGTCGCCTCGAATTCGTGTTTCAATGCCGACCGCGAATATTCGTTTTGGAGCGCAATGCTTTTGGCGTTCGCTTCCGCAGCGCTATAACTATCCTTCAGCGATCCGAATGTGAACACGGGAACCGAGACCGAAATCCCGACCGAAGCGCCGAAGACATTCGCAAGGCCCTGCTGGAGGTTTGGAAGCGATGTGAGTGCCCCCGCATCGGCACCGAGCGATACCGTCGGCCGCAGCCTGGCACCGGCAATCCGCGCATTCATCTGCGCCTGCTTCAGGAGTAGCTCCTGCGATTGGAGATCGGCATTCTGAGAAGCATCGAACCCGGCATTGTAACCTATCGGTGTGAGGCTGGTGTCGACGTCCGAGGCCTCCGAAACGGGCAGACCGGCGGCCTGCGCCAGCGAGATCAGAGCGTTGGCGTACGCAACTTTCCGGGCATTTATTTCGATCCGCGAGTTGTTGAGGTCGACCGTCGTCTTGAGCACATCCGTCTCGTTCCCCTGTCCTGAAGCGTGCAGCTGCCTGACGAGCTGGAGGTAATCGCTGAGCAAGCCGTAGTCCTCCTCCGCCACTTTCAATTCCCGCTTCTGCTTCACAGCCTCAACGTAGGCAATTGACACGGAATAGATGACGTCGGCTTTCGTGCGCACTTCATTGATCTTGCCCTGTTCAACCCCGATGCCGCCCTTCTGAATTTCCAGAGACCTCGCTCCCCCGTCATAAAGCACATAGGCGCCCGAAAGCTGGGCGCCCAGTTCTCCGCCGTTGGTGACAGCCTGGTCGTAGCCGGGCGCTATGATCAGGTGAGACCCGATACCGATCTGAGGATAGTAGCCCTTCCTGATTGCCTCTCCATTGTACTCGGCGGAGGCTCTGGCCTGGGCAGCGGAACCGAGCAGGGGGTTGTTCTTAAGCGCCGCGTTTACGTAGTCGGATAGCGACATCGGCTTCCCTTGTGCCTGCGCAGTTAAACCTCCAGCGAGAACCGAAAAGAGGACTAACCCCAGTGCAATGTGTCTAGACTTCATCGCGATTCATTGTTCCAGTTTATTCGATCATCAGAGTAGTGCGACGGCTTGGACGAATGCCCTTCGCTTATTCAAAGTTAAATGATTCCTGGTCTTTCTTGCCAGCCATTTCCTAACATATTATGGGCGTCAGGCCTGAAGCCGATTTGGCTCCCACGGTTCTCTTTCAATTCCTCGGTGTACCCGCATACCGCAAGAAACGTGGGAAGGAAGCTGTCTGCCGTAAATCTTTCATCTATTTTGCACGGTAACTTAACACCACGAGATGAAATTGTCGTGAAACGGAGCCTCCCGCACGAGCGGGCCCCAATACCCGCGTGGACCCTGTTCAGTGGCTTTCTTATTTCTTCGCACCGTGGCATTATCCCTCGCCATGAAGCCCTCAAGCTTGACCGGAAAACTTACACTTCTCTTGTCCATCGCGAAACCGGAATCTGACTCCGCGCGTTACATGTAAGGTATGAAGAGATTCCTGCTGCTGCTGTCCCTCGCCCTCATCTTCTGGATTACCTCTGTCTGCCCCGCACAAACCGGGCGTGACTATACCTTCAGCGGTTTCGTCAGGAATTCGGAGAGCGGCGAAGTCCTGATAGGGGCAACGGTGATGGTCAAGGAATTGAAATCGGTGGGATCGTCTTCGAACGCTTACGGATTCTATTCGATAACAATCCCCGGGGGACGTTACACCATTATCGTCCAGTACCTCGGCTTCAAATCTGTGCAAGACACGATCGACCTCGACAGGAACAGGACCGTCAACTTTGCGCTGACCCCGGCGTCGATCACAGTCGGCGAGGTAGTCGTTTCCGGCGAGTACCGCAACTCGAACGTCACCTCGACAAACGTCAGTACCACCAACCTGCAGGTTCAACAGGTGAAAGCAGTACCGGTCATGCTGGGTGAGCAGGACATAATGAAGACCATCCAGCTCCTTCCCGGCATAGAGGCGGCCGGCGAGGGGAGCACCGCCTTCTATGCACGCGGCGGCGGACCGGACCAGAACCTCATTCTCCTTGATGAGGCACCCGTCTATAATCCTTCCCACCTCCTCGGGTTCCTTTCGATCTTCAATTCCGACGCAATAAAAGACGTCTCCGTGACTACCGGCGGAATACCGGCAAAGTACGGGGGGCGGCTCTCTTCGGTGGTCGACATACGGACCGACGACGGAAACAATAAGGAGTATGGGGTCGACGGAGGGATCGGGCTTCTTGCGTCGCGGCTGACCGTCGACGGGCCGATCGTGAAGAATACCGGCTCGTTCATCGTTTCGGGACGAAGGACGTACGCCGATCTGTTCCTGAGGCTCTCCAGCGACACGACGATAAACCGAATCCGATTGTACTTCTACGACTTTAACGCGAAAGCCAACTACACTCTCGGAGAGAAGGATCGCGTATTTCTGTCGGGTTATTTCGGAAGAGATAATTTCAACTATCCCGATGTTTTCGGATTCAACTGGGGGAACGCAACTGCAACGCTGAGATGGAACCATGTTTTCGGCGACAACTTGTTCTCGAATACCTCCCTCATTTACAGCGATTACGAATACACTAACGATATCGGGGCAGGTACCAGCCAGTTCGAAATCACATCCGGAATTCAGGACGCTCATCTGAAGATCGATTTCCAGTATTTCTTGAACTCGGACAATAAAATCGACTTCGGTATCAACTCGATCTACCACACCTTCTTCCCGGGTTCGATCACAGCAGGCCCTACGAGTGCAGCCAACAATTTCACGATCGAACAGAAGCACGGACTCGAGAACGCAGTCTACGTTTCAAACCAATCGTCCATTACTTCATGGCTGAAGTTCGATTACGGTCTGCGCGTCTCCTCGTTCAGTCTCGTCGGCCCCGGTCCGGTTTACACCTACGACGGGTTCGGAAATACATTGGACACGACATATTACCCTTCCGGGAAATTCATAAAGACTTACGTGAGCCTTGAACCGAGGATCGGGGCAACGTTTATCCTGAACGACGAGAGTTCCATAAAATCGTCTTACGACCGAACGGCCCAATATCTCCATCTTTTGTCGAATTCCACGACCACCAACCCGAGCAACCTCTGGATCCCCAGCACCAATAACGTGCCCCCCGAGTATGCCGACCAGGTCGACCTGGGCTACTATCGCGATTTTGACCAAGGGGAGTATCAGTCATCGCTCGTCATCTATTACAAAAACATGATTGACCTCATAGACTACAGGAACGGCGCAGACCTGCAACTCAACCCGACGGTCGAGGCCCTGTTGTTGTTCGGAAGAGGCTGGAGCTACGGCGCGGAGTTCTTATTGAAGAAGAAAGCCGGGCCCGTCACCGGGTGGATATCATACACCCTTTCCAGAACCGAAGAACAGTTCGCGGGGATCAACAACGGGACGCCCTTCCCGGCTGCCCAGGACAGAACGCATGACTTCTCGATCGTGGCTACGTACCAGCTCAACGACAGGTGGACGTTCGGCGCGACGTGGGTTTATTACACGGGCAACGCGGTGACATTCCCGAGCGGCAACTACATGATAGACGGCAGGCTGGTCCCATATTACACATCCAAAAACGGCTACAGGATGCCGGCATACAACCGTCTCGACCTCTCCGCAACATGGTACATAAACAAACATTCGAACCTTAATTTCTCGGTCTACAACGCTTACAACCGGCAGAACGCTTATTCGATTACTTTCCGGCGGAACCCGGACGATCTTAACCAGACGCAAGCAGTCCAGACTACAATTTTCCCGATAATGCCGTCGATCACTTACAATTTCAATTTCTGATGAGACAAATGCTGTATCGCTCATTAAACATATCGAGGATAATCCCGGGACTAATCGTGCTCGCGTTTATCCTCTCTTCATGCCAGAAGGTCATATCGGTCGACCTCAACAAGGCCAATCCCCAGATTGTCATCGAAGGATTGGTTAACAACCAGGGGGGACAGGACTCGGTCTCGATTACAATGACGGGAGATTATTTCACTCCTTCCCTTTACTTCCCGCCTGTCAATGGCGCTCTGGTTGTTATCTCGGACGATGCGGGAAATGCTGACACATTGAAGAGCGACGGGAATGGCAACTATTATTCGCGCGGACCACTCGGAGTGCCAGGAAGGACATATTCGCTTAAAGTGACGACCGGCGGGAAAGAATATGACGCCGTCTCGACGATGCCGCAGCAGGTAC
>JAHECO010000085.1:4975-5442 GCA_024641705.1 Candidatus Kryptoniota bacterium | reverse complement strand
AAAACCCAAGGAAGCCGGAAGAAAATTGCATTGCCGCCCTGCCCACATCGCAAGGTTGTCATACTTTGCCACGAACCGCACATATCACAGCCCTCAGAATACTTGGATATGACTTACCGATCACAGCCGCATCCGAGCCTGTGAAAAGACAATAAAACCATAGAAATCATGCGATTTGAAACAAGTGGCATGTTACCACTGTTCATAAACCACCGGCCGAAGCACATGCAGGCGCTAAACGGCAGGCTTAGCCGCGATCCTCTCAAGTGCGTCTATGGACTGCGTGAAGCGCGTGAGGGCATTCAGTATGTTGGCACCTGATCCTGCAAGGAGGAAATTGAGCTTCTCTGAGGCTCGATAACAGCACAGCACTTTCTGGGAGATCGGCGGTGTTACGCAAGGCTCTTTCAAGACGCTCAACCTCTTTCTTCGCAAGTGCTGCAGCCACTGCCAGCCTATCGAAAATC
>JAHECO010000085.1:0-4965 GCA_024641705.1 Candidatus Kryptoniota bacterium | reverse complement strand
CAGTTCTTTATTCACATAGTTGATATTTCCCAGAATGTTCCGCAACTCCTGATAAAGAGCGAAGAGCAATTCCTTAATCTCATTTTTCGGTTCTACCTTCTCTTCCATACCTCGTCCGCTTTCCATTATGTAGCAATTATCTATACTCCTGTAATCCATCGCCGGTTTAAGAAGCAAAAACCGAGCGGCGTTTTTTCACTTCACCGTGCATGCTTTTGTACGCGTTTGCTATGGAACCCTATAACAATGTTCAGAAACACCGCAGTAATCACATAGTCTGGATGTATTCCTGCGGAAAACCTTCGCACTTTCAATCTCGTGGATTCCTTCCAACAGCCATTCTTCTGCCGTACGGTGCAATTGGGGAGTGTATTTCCAGTCACGAGCCTCTCCGGTTTTCAAGAATTGAAATACCATTTGCAATGGGGTCCATTTACCCCCGCATAGAGCATACGCGTATACATTAAGCTGATGATTGACTGCGTTTTGTGGATTACCTGTCTTATAGTCAATGATGATCTGCCCTGCATCAATGCGATCGATAATACACTTGAGCTTATAGTCACAGATAATAGAGTCACATTCATGCTCAGTTAGTTGGACTTGAAAGTTGGATCTCCTATTGAGGATTACAAAATTCCTCAGGTAGGGTTCTAGCTCAGTCTTGGGAATATGATATGTTAAATGGATGGTCGATGCCGCTTGATCGCAAAACTTGAGTAGTTCTTCTGCTGCGGTAACACTTTTCAACTGATCTGATAGCTGGCTCTTATGGTGGACTGTATAAAGGTGAACAATCTTATGAACTAGGCTACCGACCTGTGCCGCTCTACCGCTCCTTTCCTCAAAACCGTAAAGGTAAATCAGTTCGAACATTCTCGGACATGTCTTGTAGGTCTTTATTCTAGTGAATGAAATATACTCTCTCTTGAAAACGTCTTTCGGCTCAATGTTCCACGCTTTCTTACTTGCTTTCGAAACAAGGAGATGTGGTTTTTTAAGGCTTGCTCTGTCCGCCGACGGCGGTTGTGGCTTCGAGGTCCGTGGCCGACCTCTTGACTTCTCCTGCCAACGTCGAAAAAGATGCCAAGTGATATAAGCCACAACACCTATCCAGAAGATAGTCTCCATTCGTTTACCTTTTGCAAATACCTCGGATGTCACGATTTGACATAGTTTCAGCTAACCCGGTTGTACGTCTTCCGTTCGCTTCATCATCTCCGTGAGGGCCAGGTAAAACCGCCTAATCATGGGATCACATTTCACGTCGGCTTTCCTAATCGGACGAGCCAGTCGGATTCCTTTCATGGAACGGCATCGACTCAGAGCAACGTAAACTTGTCCAGATGCGAAGGCGCCGCTGCCGAGATCAACCAAAACATTGTCCAGTGTTTTTCCTTGACTCTTGTGTATTGTGACCGCCCAGGCAAGCATCAAGGGGTACTGCGTGTACTGGCCTACTTTGGACGACACAATCCTGTCTTCCTCTGGATCATAAGAGTATTTGAAAGTCTCCCAGACAGCAGGAAAGACATCGCAAACCATGCCGCTGGAGTCGCTGAGGAGTTCCACCCGAATCTCTCCTTGATCGATCTCCCGCACAACGCCAATAGTTCCGTTGACCCACCGCCGTTGTTCATCATTCTTCGTGAACATGACGCGCGCACAAGCTTTCAACCTCAGGTCCATCGGCGATGGCAGTCTGTCGTGTTCAAGCGAAAACTGACCTTCGATTCGGCCTCTAAACAAGTACTCCATTGACTCCAGTCGCCGCAATTCCTCCCTGTTGATCTGGTCCGCTCTGCTGTTCGTGCAAGTTAGAGTGATGTCTGTACGGGAAGCGTTCTGCTGAAAGCAATGTCGATTCATTTCCGCTGTCACGAAGTCGAGGTCGTCCCCGATACGTATCCGATTAAGGAGATCGATAAATTCACGATCCTCTTGTCTATAGACGGAGGTTAATTCTAATGGTACCAGTGAGGTCTCCTGGAGGCTGAAAGAACTGAAGAAATACGGACTCCCGTACCCTTTGGCTTTTAGCACACCCCATTCTTGCTTCGTTACAACAGGCGGCAACTGGAAAAGGTCTCCGACCAAGAGAAGTTGGACTCCTCCGAAAGGAGTGCTGTTCGAACGGTTTTTTCGCAAGAACTTGTCTACACTATCCATGAGGTCACTTCGGACCATTGAGACCTCATCAATAATCAGCAGGTCAAGTTTTTGGTACAGCTTCCTGTCATAGACGTGTTTGATATCTTTCTCCTCGTGGATCTTTGGCGGAAAATGGAAGAATGAATGGATTGTGACTCCTCCCGCGTTCAGCGCGGCCACGCCTGTTGGAGCTACGACAACCAGCCTTTTGTCAAGGACACTTCTGAGGTAATGAATCAACGTTGACTTGCCGGTCCCTGCGTTGCCGGTCACAAAGACAACTGGGCAACTGGCGTCCAATAGGGCACGAACCGTCCTATACTCGCCTGTGATGATGCCTTCGAAGGGTGCCTCGACAAATGCTTCGGGTTTCGATTTTTCGACTTCGCAAGTTGCTCGACGGTTGAGTTCACTGATATCGACGGGCCTAATCCCCAGTAGTCTTTTGACTGCCTCCACAAAGCTCATCAGTTTCCACCTCTCTTCGGCGAAGGGCCGTCAGGCCAGCCGCACCGACAAATACCATCGTGATAATTCATACGACCAACACGCCAATAATGGTTACAAGAAGGCTGTTGGTGTTTGGCATGGTTTCTCCAAGCAAAGACCTAGAGAATTCTGAGCTATATGTAGATCCCCAAACAGAGACTGTATCTTCCAGCACAAAAATGGGCGAGGTGTTCTTTCTTATGCGGATACCGAGGTCATTTCTTCGGCGACCTTCATTTCTGATCCTTTATCTGACTTCTCGCCAACGACAAGCATGGGGTGGGTTGGATGCGCCCTAGCAGCCGGCACCCAAGTGAAAAGCCATAGCGAAGAAAGTACATAATTACAAATCACCGCGAGTCCCAAAAGTCAATTCTATGCTTTCTTAGGACTCCCTTTTAATATTTATTCACCCATAGGCTTCACGTTCTTTATGCATTGCCTGCAGAGGCACGTGTTCGTTGCCAGGTCTAATTCTACCCACCGGCGTGTTCTTTCCCCACACACACGGCATGTATAGGCTTCAGAGAAATAATCGAATGAAAGCTGATTGCCCGATCCTCCCCCAGACTGTCTGAACGCCTGTTTCGCATCTTTGAGGTTCTGTTGACGTTCTTGTTCTTCTTGTGCTCTTCGTTGTTCTGCTTTCTCTTGAGCCTTCTGTTGCGCTTCTCGATATGCCCGCAATTGTTCGTACTCTCCTGGATAGATAAACTCGCCCGTTTTCCGAGAGATGAGAACATTCTCCAATTTGTCGACCAGCATTTTTTTGAAGGCGTATTGGTGAGGACTATGAATGCAGAACATTCCTCGAAACGTCATCAAGGTCCGTTCTTCGCAGTTCAAGTAGTTCAATGCAATATTCCTAAAGGGGGTACAGACAAGAGGAACTGCGGGATCATTGCCTAGCAGGTACATGGTATTATAGTCTGATTCATAGGCAAATGCTCGTTCTGTGGGGGTAAGGAGAACTGATGGATGACTCGGATTGTCGGCATACTTGAGCATATTTGAGAGGAAAACCCAGTGAATCATCACGTGTAACCTGTCGAAAGTAGATAAAAGGTCATCCCGTGAACGGAGACCGGTTTCAAGTATCCAGTAGGCAATCTTTTTCCCGTGTCCAGGTTCGACATAACAATCAACAGGGTGAGGTAATTCCGTTCCGGGGAATCCCTTTTCAACCGTCACGCTATCGGGATATTTTGTGCGCAACCAGGTATACAAAAGACTTCTCGCATGGAGAATGTTCGCCGACTCATTTCTCAATGGGCAATTGCCTAAGTCCTGATGAGCAAAATGCCATCGCTTGATGCGTCCGGCTTTGACAACGACGGGTTGTTGACACTCTGGACATCTCAGTGTATTATCCCGACTTTTCGAGCGAAGAATCTCGACTGTATTTCTATTCCAATACCTGTCGAGAATGATAATTTCTTTTCCGCTCTGGGAATCGATTGATTTAAACATAATTGTTAACGGTTTCTGTGTGGAAGACAGGGACGTTGTTTCTTTGTTAACAAGTAGGCACGAACCCGGTATTTGAAACATATGCCACGCCAAGCCTGCATTGACCCCCCGGCGCCATGCACCATTTTGTCATCCGAGGAATCCAACGTAAAGAACTTTTGGTGGATGACAAAGATCGCGAGAGGTGGGGCGTCCATTTGTAAACAGTAATCAACATCCCTTCACGGTTTTGTCTTCGCCTTATCTGGTGAGTTTGCCACAAACCCAAGAGCTATATAGCCCAACGCAGATGCGGATGCTACTCGGCAGGCTTAACTGCGATCTTGTCAAGTGCCTCTATAGACTCTGAGAAGCGCGTGAGGGCATTCAGTATGTTGGCACCTGATTGTGCAAGGAGAAAATTGAGCAGGCCAAGCCCGTCAGGTGAGTTAGCACCCGATTGCACCATGAATACCAGACCAGACATTTCCCTGGTTTCCTTGTTCAAAGCTTCTCTGAGGCTCGATACCAGCACGGCACTTTCTGGGAGATTGGCGGTGTTACGCAAGGCTCTTTCGAGACGCTCAACCTCTTTCTTCGTAAGTGCTACACCCGCTTCCAGCCGCTCGAAAACCTTGCCCACCTGGTCTCGAAGCTCTTGAGATATCCCAAGGGCCGGCAGTTCTTTATTCACATAGTTGATATTTCCCTGAATGTTCCGCAACTCCTGATAAAGAGCAAAGACCAATTGCTCAATCTCCTCGTTTGGCCCTATCCTCTTTTCCATATCCTCTACTTTCCCTTATCCAGCCCTTGTCTGCCCTCCCCTCCTCTATTCAACAGACCTAAACCGGCGACCCTTAGAAAGTCCGGGAG
>JAHECO010000058.1 GCA_024641705.1 Candidatus Kryptoniota bacterium | reverse complement strand
CCCATGATCATTAACGTCATCGAAACAAAACAAGTATCAACTTCAAACCAACCGCGTCTCGCACTTAAAGTTTGGCCCCATATGAAGACTAAAAACCTAAGTATCCCGACAGGCTCCTAGCAGGAGGTCTAGTTCGAAAGCAGGTAAAAGGAGTGGACAACGCGCAAGTCACTGTAGGACTGAAGGTTGCATGAAGAAAAAAGCGGGGTTGACGAGGCTCGAACTCGCGACCTCCTGCGTGACAGGCAGGCGCTCTAACCAAACTGAGCTACAACCCCATTGAATTTGGGTCACTTTCAAAGAATCTCGCGGTCGCCCATCCTGACTCTTCTCAAACTGTTAGATGTCACTGCCGCACGAATAAATTTATCGAAAGCCGTCTCAACTTTCAAGTGTGGAATTACGGACAGCTTGGCAAATTCTCAAGTCAGTCTCACGATCATATATATGTAACCGACGATCATTGCCACCCCCAATATACACGAAAAAAAAATCCCGGAAAAAATTTCCAGATCCACGTCGCCCAGTCCCCTTTACTTCGAGTAGAAGCAACACCTAGGCATCTCTTTAGGAATCATATAGATGGGACCCATTAGAAAGATCCCACTACGATCGCTCGAAGCGGGATCCAGAACAACTCCTCATAATCGCCGGTTGCTTCACATGATCGTTGCAGGTTGATCAGCCTCAAGCGTTTTTTACAAAGTATCTCATTTGGGCTTTGAATTTTCGCGGCACAAGAGGAAGGTCGTTGATCTCCTGCATGAGTTCCCCTTTGGTGTTCCCTTTGCCCAACATGATTATATGAAGAACCTCAAAGTGCTCGTTTAATTTTGACTTCCGCGCAAAGGCCACGATATGCGTCAATAATAGTAATTACGGTTCGAAAGGGAGTAAAATGACCATTCATCAGTCGCACAGTCGCCAACATGGCAGTCAGGAAGTGAAGGCTAGGATCGCCGATCGGATAATAAGCAGTATGGCGTTATCGACCATTGACGTCGTTCTCGACGTCGGCTCGGGAGACGGCTACTATACATCCAGGTTTGCGGAGTACTGCAGTAAAGTTGTTGCAATCGATGAGTACTGCGAGAATTTGAAGAGCGAGTTCTATTCGAAGGCGAATATTGATGCCGTTTGCGAGGATGCCTGTCGATGGTTCAGAGAGCAGAGTGTGTCAGAAATAACTCACGTGTTCTTCTCAAATTCTTTCCATGACATGGTCTGCCAGGGCGAGATCCTTTCAACCTTAGCAGAACACCTCCGGGATGGCGCCCACATAGATATGATAGAGTTTCATCCAGATACTCCATTCGGTCCGCCCCGGAACATCAGGTTCTCAAGGGAAGATTTGAAATCGAAGGTTATTACGTACGGGTTTCAAGAAGTCCTTTATATTGATCTTGGCACTCACTACTTCGTTTCATTTGAGGAAGCGATAAGGCGGCGGTAAAAGCCGTGAGGAGTAATCATATTGTACATTCCCACAAAAACATTTTGCACTAAAAACCACGGGAGGTACAAAGACTATCTCAGCTCCTTTGAGCTTGCGAATATGCTCGGCTACGCCTTTGCCATCGGCACGGTGATTAAAAAAATGGTTGCACTCGCGATAATAACCAATGGACCTGCAGGAAGCCCGCTGAATGTCGAAACGAGTATTCCAATGACGGCCGAAATGACTCCGAACGAGGCTGAAACAAACGTGTATTGAACAAGCCTCCTGCTTACGTTCCTTCCCGCCGCGGCGGGAATTGCAACTAACGCCGCCGTCATGAGCCCGCCTACGAGATCAACCCCCAAAGCGACAATAATGGCGATAGCCGACAGGTAAATGAAGTTGTAGAGTCCTACGTTTATTCCCTCGGTCTTAGCAACGTCCTCGTGAATGTTGAGCAGCATTATTTTTGAGTATGAACGGTTTACCGCCACAAATACAGCCGAACCGAGTATTACCGCGGCGAGCGTTTCGTAGATTCCGACCTGGGAAATATCTCCGATTAGTGCTGCCTCCGCCTTATTGATCGGCAGGAAAAGGAAGGCAATTCCTACGCCGGTTGCAAAAACAATGGCTGTTAAAGCTTCCATTTGAAGCTTTGTCCTCATCTCGAGTAGCCAGATCGCCAGGATTCCGAGAACCACAAAGGGAAATGCCCCCAAAGAAATGCTGAATCCGTATATCAGCGCCAATGCAACTCCGGGAAGAGCAAGATGGCCCAACGGTCCAGCGACCACTGCCATTTTTCTCGATAGCATGAGCGTCCCTAAGTAGGCGGCGGAACCTGCTATGAAGATTCCGCTAATCAGACTCAGTACCAGTTGGCTTGTCATTGCATTAATGCTCCTTAATGTGTATAAAACTTGACGTTGGTTCCGTAAATGTCATTCAGTGCATCCGGCGTCAATATTTCTTTCGGAACACCGTAGCACCGGTGTCCGAACCGCGACAGGCATAGAACATGGGTCGAGTATGCGTACACGATGTCGAGATCATGAGTGACGTTAAAGACCGTGAGGTTGTGTTTCTGCCATATCTCCTTCAGGAGAGAATAAATAGTCTCGCCACCGGCGACGTCAATTGCTGTTGTCGGCTCATCCAGGAACAAAATGTTTGGATTGGAAGAGAGAACCCATGCGACGAGCATTCTCTGGAATTCCCCTCCTGACAGGTAGCCGGCACTCTTGTTCAGAACACCGCTTTCCAGCCCGACATGCGACAGGTGCTTCAAGATTTCCGACGGTTCTATTTTCTTAAGCCCGAAGAAATCCCGGACAGTCAAAGGCATGTCTTTTACAGACATTTGATTCAGTCCCTGCGGAAGGTATCCGATCTTCGGCTTCTTGTGCCAGTTTAACTCACCTTTATAAGAGAGCAACCCTAAAAGCGCCTTCACTAATACAGTTTTCCCCGACCCGTTCGGACCGAGTATTGTGAGGAACTCCCCCTCATCGACACTGAAATTGAGATCGGAAATAACCGGTGAGCGGTCCAGCGTCACGTTGAAATTTTTCACTTCTAATAGTGTTTCACTCATCATTTCACCTTTTGTTTCCATTTATACTAACAAATCTCAGTTCCCGGGGATGAAAACCATTGACTATCTTCCTGGTAGACTGAGCCGATCCTCCATTGGCTGGTACTCCGCACAATGTTCCGGTTCACCGGTCTTGACGCGAGTAACTCCGTTCGTTATGGTGGTATTCATTTGCGTCTTATCGGATTCTTCCGTTTGTGTTGTACTTCGGCAGCCTCGCTCATTTGGATGTCCGAGAGAATCTTCTTAACCTGCGAACCGTGCAGTTTCTCGTCATATTTTCTATAGAGTAGGATAGTTTCTTTGAGAGAGTCGTAATAAGCGGAGCAGAACGGACACGAAGAAAGATGTTCCCGCAAATTCTTGCATGTCGGCGAGCTAAGGTCCTGGTCGACCTTCTCGCATATTTCCCGCAAATACCTTTTGTGACCTCTGAGCTTCATTTTAAATTGCACCTCCTGATTTTGTCTCTCGAAGGCGTCTTCAAATAATGAAGCCCTGGCTCTGTTGCAGGGGCGAATGCGTCCTAAAAATCCAGGACTTCCTTTTGCGGAAAGGACCCTGACGTCTTTCTTCACAGATGTGATGCCGGGGTTCAAGCGAAGGTTCTGGATCATATCTGGAGCATTATCATCAAGCCCGTGTCCATGACCCGCACTGCGTTGCTGAGTGTCGGTTACTCACCAATACAGTAACAAAATGCGCCAATACCGGACGCTTGATGCATTATCCCCCCGTTCCCAGGCGGAAGTTCAGCCCCACGAAAAGCGTGCGTCCGGGCATAGGGTAGCCGTAGATTGTCTGGTAGCTGGCGTTGAGGAGATTATCTCCCGTTACGAAGATTTGTGCGAACTCCGCAGCTTCGTAAGATATGTGTGCGCCGACGACAGCGTAATTAGGCAACTTCTTCTGTGAGTTATCAGCGCCGTACAGGTCGGCAATGTGCTGAAGAGTTAAGCTAATATCCGCTCTTTCATAAGTGTAATTGATCCCGACGAAGAGTTTCTGTCTCGGGGTTGAGTAGGTCTGGTTTCCGGGATCTATGTAGCTGTAGTTCGCCTCGATTCTCAGATTGTCAGTCGGCCTGTAGTGTCCCGCGAATTCCACACCTCTGTGAGTGAAGCTTCCTGAGTTGAGCAGCTGCAGGCTTGGGTAAACGCCTTCCGTGAGGATCAAATTACTCCCCTCGGCAAGGAAACTAGTGAACTCAAAGGCCGCGTACCTTGTGACCGATTGCAGTAAACCTATCTCGTAATTCCACAGCCTTTCGGGTTCCAAATCAGGATTTGGGGCGGGGAACAGGTACAGTTCCCGGATCGTCGGGCTTCTGAATCCTTTCGAGACCGAAGCCTTCAATGTCGTGGAAGCTGTGAGGGTCCATGCAACTCCTGCCTGAGGGACAATCTCGTCACCATAAACAGCGCTGTGTTCTATTCTTGCGCCGGCATTCAACATAACCTGGTTGAAGAACAGCTGTTCAACTAGCGCATAGACTCCGAACTCGTTCACGTAATGTCGTCCGTAGTTTAAGCCGGTGATATTATTGACCGCGTTCCCGCCGTAATGCTGATAATCGGCACCGACAGTGAAGACGCTTCCTTCGAACGGATGAAAGTTTTGATAAACCACCGCGCCTAAGTTTCTGTCGAGCGAATGAAAGCCGTCGTACACCGTATGATCGCCGTAGCTGTAAAACAGCTTCAACGAACCGTCGAATTGAGAAAACTTATCGTCAAGAGAAATGCTGCTCGTGCTCCGCAGAACATCGACCCAATTATTCACAAGCGGTGACATCACGGTGCCGGGGTTATAAGTCTTGAACTTGTTGATGCTCCCGTTTAAACGGAAGGAGAAATTGTCGTCCATGTCGTAGCCGGCATTCAGGTATCCATCGTCTGTGTTGAAACTCGAATTTGGCCTGTGCCCATCGGTCTGATCGTGGTCGCCCGACAGGAGGATATTCAGCTTTCCGGTACCGTAGCCGGCGCCGGCGTTGTACTCCTGCGTGTTGAAGGAACCGTATGACACTCCGGCTCTAAGAGTTGTACCAATATCCCTGTTTTTCTTCGTGATGATGTTTATAACACCGCCCATCGCATTTGTCCCGTAGAGAACGCTTGCGGGTCCTCTTATCACCTCAACTCTCTCGGCGTCTTCGCTCAGGTAGGAATCGGGAAGCGGGTGGCCGAAGAGTCCCATAAACTGCGGGACGCCGTCGATCATAACGAGGACCTGGGTATTCGGACTCCCGCCGAGTCCGCGAATTGTTATTGTCCCGGCCTGACTGTTGATCCCGTAGCCTATGACGCCTCTCTGTGCGACGAATAGACCCGGAACCTGCTGACTTAATGCATCGAGGAGCGATATCTGCCCGCTCGATTTCAGCTCCTTTGAAGTGACCACCGAGATGCTTGCCGGAACATATCTCTCGCTCATCTCCACCTGCGTTCCCGTGACAACGACGGGTCTGCTGTAATAGACTTTAGCTGAATCGGTTTTCGACGTTTGCCCGTACCCGGTGGATAGATAGAAGGCCGTTATTACAAACGCACAACAACATCTTTTCATTACACAGCCCATTATTTAGTTGCACAGCCCGATGACAGATAAGCCGCGTCTCCGCGGCGACAAATTAGATAATCAGATTTCCTTTCCGGAGAGAGTCAGGCTCAACCTCCCATGCTTGACTCCTTTGTAGCTCAACATTTTCGCGGAGATCTCTTCGATTTCCGCAGCTTTGTCCTTCAAAATTATCACCTCAAAGCAATTGTCATGATCGATATGCACGTGTGAGGATGAGATTATGCTCTTATAGTGGACATGCTGGAAGCCGGTAAGCTTGGCTTCCAACTCGCGTACGTGATGGTCATAGACAAACGAAAGGACTCCGAAGGCTGCCGCCTTCCCGTTGTGGATGCCCTCCTCGACGATTTCCTTCCTCACGAAATCTCGGATTGCTTCAGAGCGGTTTGTGTAGCCGCGTTTGCTTATCAGACGGTCGAACTTACCGAGAAGCGCGTCCTCCATCGAGACACCGAACCGGATCAACTTGTCCTGCATACGTGCCACCTTTTTAATAAAGGTAGCACAAAGAAAAAGCAATAACAACACTCGTCTGTTAACTTCGTTGGCGTCAAGTCGGCCGAGGGGATGAATTGTCCGTCCCGCGTGGCCAGGAGATTGGCAGCTAATGAATCAGTATTTCACCGGCCGCATCTTAGTTATGTAAAACAGAGGAAAGCATGGCGGCAAACAACAATCACTGGTACGACGGCTGGATTTACGATAACTTCATCGCACCAAATCAGGATGAGGCTTTTCGCGTAGTGGACTCCTTAATCGAACACGGATCATCATTTCATTAAGGCCTCAGCTCATTTAGTTATCATGCCTTCCGGCATCTGTACCGCAACGACTTTTCCGCGCGCGGTTACGCTTCCGTTCGCGGAGACAGCAATTTCTGAGATTACCTTTCTCCCCTTTAGTTCAAGTACTTTGCCCCGCAGCTCAAGGGCGATGCCAAGCGGTGTGGGTTTCAAATAATCGACTTGTAGCGAAGCCGTTACAAAACGAAACGGCGGCTCGGTACCCGCTTCTCTTCCTTCAGCCCGGTAAGAGGCCAGGGCGGCGGTTCCCGTACCGTGACAATCAATCAGTGAGGCAATCAGACCGCCGTAAACATAACCCGGTATTGCAATGTGATACGGCTTTGGGGTAAAACGCGCAACGGTCTCGTCGCCCTCCCAGTAACTTTTTATTTGATGTCCGTGCTCATTCAATTTGCCGCAGCCGTAGCAGTAGCTGAGTTCATCGGGGTAGTAGTCTTGTACTGGTTTTCTTTCCATTGTATCCTCCGGATCATTCTTTACTCGCTCTGATAACCACGAACCCTCCTTCTCCGTAACCCTCCCTGGGTTTCTGCGGGGCGTGTATTTCTGAGAGCTCGCCGAATACAGTCTGAACCACTTCACTATCTGTAAATCCAATGTCTTCGAACCACTTCTCGTACTGATTCAGGTATTTGTCAAAAGGTTCAGTTCTTGCCATGTCGTTTATGCTCCTTGTTTGCGAGTGGACCTAACAAGAAGAATATCCATACATTGAATTTGCTCATCTGTAATTATACTCTGCAAGCTCCACTTACTCCACTCACCCCGCAATTTGGTAGTGTCCTAGTCTATTTATTATCCTGAATCCAAAACCTTCCTCTGTATTTCGAGTCCCGCCCCGCGAAACGTGTGGTAAACTCAAGCGTGGTGAAGCGCCGTACCATCCACGCATCTGCCTCTTTGCATCCAACCATCAAACATGTCATTCTGAACCTCGCGAAGCGAGGTGAAGAATCCAGTCCCAGGGAAACTTGTTGATCCTACTGTTCTGGATTCTTCAGTCGTCCGTCCCACTTCACGGGACGGACTCCTTCAGAATGACATTTTGTTTTTCAAAATAAGCGCATGGGAGCATTCATTTGGCCAAAATAGGCGGCATTCAAACTAGAACGCTAGCCTTCTCTTGATACCTCCTCCGAATCAGTTCTTAACCTCTCGAATCCGAGATTCGAGATTAGGACACTACCCGCAATTTCGACAATTCAATCCCGGCTTTCCCGACGAGGCTTTCCTCTGCATCGGGTCATCTGAAAACACGGAGCATCTATCTGTTGAGAAGGAGGGTTGGCAATTTCAATCGGACCTCAGGAAGGATTACCGAGTATTACTTTTTGATACTCCGAAGAGATTGCCGCTTCGGACTCCTGGATGTGCGTCGATTGACAACCTCTATATACTTTAGAGCTCTCATACGTGATGAAAGTGGGATTGAGGCAGCTTCACCGCGTTGTGCCGAAGAATATGAGCGAACCGGGTGGGAACAAGATTCCAGGGGTGCATCTTCCCGTTTCTCTTTGCCTACTTTGTTCACCATATTCGGTTAACCGAACAAAAATCACGAATCTTGTTCAGTATCTCCGATTCTTGCAGTCGCTGGGCTCATTGGTTGCAACAAAACCGCAACGATGCTAAGTTATTGCTATGGAATTCGAACGATTGATCAGAATTGTCGGAGATGAGCCAGTTTTTGAGACAGGTTTTCTCCTTGCGGGAGATGCGGATCGGAAGGACGTGATCCTGCAGCTTTCCCGTTGGACCAAGGCCGGTCGGCTTTACCAGATCCGGCGCGGACTCTATGCACTCGCACCACCGTACCAGAAGGTGAAACCGAATCCGTTCCTGGTCGCAAACCGGATGGTACGCGCCTCCTACGTGAGCTGCCAATCTGCCCTTGAGTTCCACGGCCTAATTCCCGAGCACACTCCCGTCGTAGTGAGTATTACAACGTCACGACCGGGCCGCTGGGAGACACCGCTGGGAGTGTTCGAATTCCGCCATATCAAGAAAGAGTTCTTCTCGGGATTTCAAATGACCGATCTTGGCGGGGAACAGAAAGCATTTATTGCCACACCTGAGAAAGCACTGCTTGACCTCATCTATCTGCAACCTGGCGGTGATGCTGAGTCGTATCTGAATGAGCTGAGACTCGAGAACCTTGAGAAGCTTGACCTCAAAAGCCTCCAGCAGATGGCGACGAAGTCCGGAAGCCCAAAGCTGGTCAGGGCCGCGAAACAGATCGCAGCAGCGTCCGGTAAGGAACTAGAGGAGTATAGAACGCTGTGAAAGAATATATCTCCGAACTCATCCGGGATGCTTCCACTCCTCTTCAGGCAGGAAATATTGTCAGGGAATACATGCAAGCCAGAATTCTGGGTGCGATGCAGCGTGCCGGCGCAATGATTCCGCTCTCATTCCATGGTGGAACAGCTTTGCGCTTTCTCTATTCTGCCGGCCGGTACTCAGAAGATCTGGACTTCGCTCTGGAGAAGAACAGAGACGATTATGACTTCCACAAATATCTCGAGAGCATCAGGAGCGAGCTGACAGCTGAAGGATATAATGTCGGACTGAAGGTGAGTGACAAGAAGACGGTGCACGGAGCGTTCGTAAACCTCCGCGGATTGCTTTACGAGCTCGGTCTTTCACCTCACAGAGACGGGACTATCGCTGTAAAGATCGAAGTTGATACTAATCCGCCAAAAGGTGCGGTGCTAACAACTACCGTCATCCGCCGGTACGTTACACTGCAGCTTCAGCACCATGACAAAGCTTCGTTTCTTTCCGGGAAGCTGCACGCAATCCTTCAGCGATCACATCTCAAAGGACGCGACCTTTACGACCTGCTCTGGTATCTGAGTGATCCCGCCTGGCCTTCTCCCAATTTCATGTTGTTGAATAACGCGTTGCGACAGACAGAATGGACCGGACCTGAATTAACCAATAGCAACTGGCGTGGACTGGTCCGTGAGAAGATTGATGCGATGAACTGGCAGGCTGTCGTCGACGACGTCCGCCCGTTCCTGGATACAACGGCAGACGCAGATTTGTTGACGAAAGAGAACCTTGATCGATTGCTTTCTAAAATTAGTCCATAGATCATGACTACTTCGGATTCAAAGCCTGGTGATGGCGAAGGCGTACCGCTGTCCATCATTGAAGACTATTTCAACTCGTTAATACGAAGAAACAATACCGCACCTCTTGATGATTTCTCAGGGCTGTCGCCTGATGAGATGCATTACCTCCTTTATAACCCTCTGGGCGAAGGATCGCCGATATATTTACGAGGGAACATTTCCGACGAGACTCTCAACTTGATCCCGTTTTTCCGGCTGGTCGAGGAGTTTAGCAAAATTATTCAGCGTGACGGATTCATCAAGCTCACCCCAAAGGGAGCCCTGCCGCGGAAGATTCTCCACGAACTCTACAGGTTCGGTTTCCTCAAGGAGGAGTTCATAGAAAAAGGTTACGTGAAGCTCATGAGGGAATCTGATTCCGTAGTACTGACAACACTTCCCATAGTAGCCAGGATCGGCGGGCTTATATCCAAAAAGTACGGCAGGTTCACGCTCACCAATCGCGGCCGGAAGTTTGCGGAAGGCAATCGTCGGGAAGAAATGTTTAGACTCGTTCTCGAAACGTTTATCCTGAAATTCAATTGGGATTACAACGACGGTTACCCTGTATCTGGTGTAGGTTAGTTTGGTTGGGCGTATACCATATTCCTCCTCCTGAAATTTGGTGATTCCCACCGGACCGTTGGTTTCTATGCAGACAAATACATGACTGCCTTTCCGACGTTCTGGGACCGATTCCAGGACGGCATGTTCGGCACGGCACGAAAGCAATGCACGAGCTGCTATGCTCTACGGGTCTTCGAACACTTCCTCAAATGGTTCGGACTCGTTCAATTCAAAGATGACGACGACTTTCTCCACCGGGAGAAAGCGGTAGTGAGTAGAACTGATGTTCTTGAGAAGGTATTCGCGCTGAAGTAGGACGAACTGCATGATCGCTCTTCCTACGGAAGGGACGATGCTGCCATACCCACTGGGTGCAGACGAAGCAGATCTCAAGTGTAGCCTTACATAATTGCGTTGTGATGATAAACCGCGGATTCACTCATAACAGCTCTTGCCTCCGCTATCTAATTGACATTATGTTGAGACGTATATAAGAAGGAGCTAATCTTGGACACTGCAAAGCTGTTTCAAATCGGGGGAACTCAGGCCGTCCAGCTCCCTAAGGCTTATAGAATGAAAGGCAAGGAGGTAAACATAACGAAGGTTGGAGACGCCGTAATCCTTCTTCCGTTAAGAAAGAAATGGGATTCCTTATTCCGAAGCCTGAGCGAATTCTCCGATGATTTCATGGCTGAACGGGTTCAACCTCGCTTGGAAAACAGAAGTGAACCGTCCAGGTGAAACCTCTGCTCTTCGATTAACAACGCGAAGCCTTCAGCCACTAACGAAAAGGCCTATGCAAAGAACATTGGAACACAACTGACAGTGAGGGCAAGAAACAAATCGCTGCAGTTATCGATGAATAAAAGGATCGATATTCTTAAGGCATGGGAGGATTTCAAAGCCGGTCGAGTCAAGTTGCGTAGGTGGACTGTCAACAAGAAGACCGGCGAGAGAACCCTCTCCTATGCGGGTATCGAAGACCTGCGGAAAAAGGGGGCGGAAACGCGAAAGAAATAAGTTGCAGAAGCACTGAGTGTGGGCTGAAGGAAGAGGCCCTATTCTTGGAATGGCTGGAGGGTTTTGCTTTTCATGTACAAAAGTATATATTTGTGTACAAAAGTAAACGAAGGAACGTGATGGTACTTCACAGGCCGTTTGACGAGGTTTTCCGGTCCTGGTCGCACGTAGCGGTTCTCCGCACACTCCTTGACACGACAACCGGCCGAACAGGAAATGAAATTGCAAGGATGTCGGGTATGCAGCCGCGTTCAGCTCTGAAGGCCCTCTCCTCGCTGGAAGAGCTTGGCATCGTCCGGCGGCAGAGAGGTGGCCGGGACCACATATTCACGCTGAACAGGGACCATTTCCTCGTCAAGAACGCCGTCTCGGCACTCTACCAGTCGGAAAGACGGTTTGAGGAAGAAATATATTCCTTTCTATCGAGTCTCCTCAAGGGCAAAACAGTCGCTGTGACAGTCTTTGGAAGCACGGCCCGGCATGAAGAGACTTCACTCTCAGACTTAGACATCTGTTGTATTGTCAAGAGTGAGAATGACAAGGAACGGATGAGGTCATTGCTCAACCGGGAGTCTTCTCGACTCTATCGTGAGTTTGGCGTCAAGCTTGCGCCCATATTCTTCACCGTTGCTGAAGCAAAGACCAAGAAGAACACGCCGCTTCTCAGGAGAATTGCGAAAGAGGGGAAGTTATTGTCTGGAAAGAAGCTGGAGGAATTAGTTGGCAGCTAAGAGAAGGGGGCGTGTAACTGTTGGTCGGAATCGTTACCGCGAGTGCATGAACGTTGCACAGCATTTTTACGAGGCTGCAAGAGATTCTATGGATCTCGATTATCCGACAGCCGCCGGTGTACTCATAGTTCACTCTGCTATTGCATACGCCGATGCGCTTTGCATCATGCTGTCGGGCCAACGGAGTTCCGGTGAGAATCACGAAGAAGCCGTCGAGATACTTGAAACAGTTGCCGCCGATGATCCGGATAAACGCAGCGCGATGAACCAGCTAAGAAGGATAATCGAAGAAAAGACCAGGGTATCTTACCTGGGAGAACTGTATTCACCGGCTGCGACTCGAGACATGTGGAAGAGGCTTGAGAGGTTCAGAGCCTGGGCGCTCAGACTGTTGACCAGATAGAGCAGATCACGGGATCAATTCTTCTGCTCTTCCTGTTCACGTGCGGGCTTGATGACAAATTTTCCATGCCCGTTATATGCCCGGTCGCGGGGAGAAAAGTATATCAAAAAGGATTTTCAGGTATCACGAAATCCGCGAAGGCAAAATAAAATCGGCGAATTCACTTCGCGCTGTGTACCATGGCACGCCTGTCACGCAGGAGGTCGTCCCGATAAAGATCGGGAAGTCTCGTCAACCCCGCACTGAAATCCCGCAAAACAATTTGGATTGCGGGATTTTTTGTTGGCCCACCTCTTTCCCCTCCGAGTGCAAAAGTAAAATGCCACATGGTCATTCGACTTTTGCTTCAATCCTCCTACTCGACCACCACAGTCCACAGGGATCTCCGATAATCCTTCCGTCATCATTTCGCCAGGAGAGTCACAGCATCGTACCATGATGTCGGTGAAGAAATGCAGCCGCCTCGCATTCTAATTTTCGGCAGCAAACGCCATTTGCTGCCGTTTTATAGATATTGTATATTTTGTGCGTGGAGATGTCGAGATCGCAAGCAAGAAACTAAATATTGACCCGCTCAAAGCTCATTTCAAGAACCGGAAAGAATTCACGGCCGGCGACATTCTTGAGTTCTTCAGGAAATCGGAACCGAATATCAAGCGCACGACGGTGAGCTGGCGGATCCATTCATTGGTGCACAATGGTGTCCTCTCGAGAACCGGAAGAGGGAGATTTGTATTGGGAGAGGCCAGGCAGTTCAAACCCCAACTCTCTCTGCAAGTAAAGAAAATCTATACGAACTTACGCAAGCAATTCCCTTATACGCGGATCAGCGTATGGAACACTTCACTGCTGAACGAGTTCATGCTGCATCAACCCGGCAGGTTCTACACCATAGTCGAGGTCGAGAAGGAGTCGATGGATGCTGTATTCTTCTTTCTCAAAGAGAAACATCCCGCGGTCTTCGTTGACCCCACCGCTGACGTCCTGAGCAGGTATGTGATTGGACAAAAAGATGTGATTATTATAAAATCCCTCGTGTCCGAAGCTCCCCTGCAGAACATCGATGGCGTGCTCGCAATTACAATTGAAAAGCTCCTGGTGGACATCTTTAGCGACGACATAATCTTCGCCGCACAGCAGGGCTCCGAGATGGGACACATTTTCGAGGAAGCGTTCAGCAGATATATTATAAACCACAATCGATTCCTTCGATATGCCGACAGGAGGAGAAAGAGGAAAAGCATCACGGACTTCCTGAAAAAGCTTGAGAAGTCCGCACATGGAATTAATTATCAACCGGCTTCCAATTCGTTGTGATTAACAAAGAGACCTTGACAGAAGAGTGGATCGCAACGGTGTCAAGAGACAACCGCAGGGTGGACCCAATACTCGTCGAGAAAGTAATCCGGGCAATGTTATTGGTTGAAGGGCTTGCAAAATCAGGCTTGTCGTTCGTCTTCAAGGGTGGAACCTCGTTGATGCTGCTGTTGGACAACGTAAGGCGACTGTCTATTGACGTGGACATAGTCCTTGCCGACAGGCCTGATAGACTTGAGGACACTTTCAATAGTTTTGTCAAAGACCAGGGGTTCAACAGGGTTCAGGAACAGAAGCGTAACGTTAAGTCACAAATTGAAAAAGCCCACTTCAAGTTCTTCTATGATCCCGTTCACAAGACGAGCGCATCCGAAGATTACGTCCTGCTTGATGTCCTTTTCGAGTCGCATAGTTACCGGAGTGTTTTGCGGCGTAAGATTCAGTCGAAATTCCTGAACACTTCTTCTGAAGTTGTCCTTGTCAATGTTCCGTCACCTGAAGACCTTCTGGGTGACAAACTCACCGCTTTTGCACCAGGCACGACCGGTGTCCCTTACTTCAAGAGTGGAAAGAGTATGAGCATGGAGATAATGAAGCAGCTTTATGACATCGGGACCCTTTTCGACGTTTCAACTGACCTGGAAACGATTCGAAGCACCTTCTACAAGACAGCGGAGACGGAAATTGGATATCGTGGCTTAAAGGGAACCACGCCAGCGGATGTCCTGGAAGATGCATATCAAACGTCTTTGTGCCTTGCTCTTCGCGGCGCCGATGGAAAAGGAAACTTCATTGAGTTGCAGCACGGCATTGAGAGAGTCAGTAGTTTTGTGTTTTCGGAGAACTACCATATTGAGAGGGCAATTCTGGATGCAGCTAAGATAGCTTATCTTTGTCATTTGATTCCCGGGCATGAGAAGAATATTGAAAAATTCTCAGACATTGGACAAATAGCTGAGGGGGTAATTGAGGCTCCTCATAACACCAAGCTTAACAAGCTGAAGAAATCGAATCCGACGGCATTCTTCTATTGGTGGAAAGCCACCAGTCTTTGATTTCCCTCCTTTCTGTTCTCAGGCTCGAAGAACTCGTAAGGCCCTAACTGGGATGCGGAGTATATCATTGGCACCTACGCTGCCAATGAGCCACTGCTATATTGTGGAAAAAGCGAATAGCGTCTGGATCCACCGGTAGTTATCTGGCAACAAAGATCAATAATCCAGTTCTTTCACTGCATGCACGAGCGGATCAGGTTGCAGGTGTGCATAGGTCCGAGTTGTAGTCTCAATCGATGCATGGCCCAGTATTTTCTGAATGAAATAGAGGCTGACTCCCTTCATAGCCAGATGTGAAGCGAAGGTATGCCGGAGGCTGTGAAAGTGAAACTGCGGGTCGAGGCCGGCAATCTTACAGTACTCTCTGAACTTGTCGTTTGCTGTCGACCTGTCAACTAGTTTACCGTCGCTCCTGATGAACACGAAAGGTGAATGATCGACCCTGCTCCGCAAGCCCAGAATCTCCGCCAGATTTGGGTGAAGCGGAACGCTCCGTTCCTTCTTTGACTTGGTCGAGAACCACTCTGTGTTCTTCACCCGGATCTTCATTGCGACAAAATCTATATCGTTCCATTTCAGATTGCAGATTTCGCTGACCCGCATCCCGGTGTAGAGAGCCGTCTCGATAAAATCTCTGTACAGCCCAGCCTGCATGACACCTCGCAGTTTGTCAATGTCTACAAGCGTAAGAAAAGGGCCATCCTCCTCGGCTACCCTGATTTGTTCAACCTTCTTCAGCGGGTTTTCCTCGAGGTATTTCCAAGTTATAGCTTTAGCGAATGCCGCTGTGAGTGACCTCAGAGTCATGTTAACCGTTGTGGCCGAATACTCCTTTGCCAACGTCGACTTGAATTGTTCCATTCGCTGCGTGGTAATGCTATCGAGCGGCACATTGCCCGTGAATGCTTTCAACTTTCGCAGTGAAAGCGTGTCCAGTTCGACTGTCTTTGGTGATTTTGTTGTCCGGGAATAACTCAGGTATTCTTCGGCGTACTCGGCGAGCATCTTTTGAGCCTGCTGTTGTATGTTCTCGATTTTGAACGTCTTGCTGGCAACCTGCGATTCAACCGTTCGCCGGATAGCATCGGCTATCGGACGCTGACCCGTTTTGCAGGCCTTCTCGTACCGCTTGCCTCGGTACATGAAGACCACGAAGTAATTCTTACCTCTCTTTCTCAGAAAAGCCATTTCCGGGCCCTCCATATAAACTTAACTTCTCGGCTACCATCCGCAGCTTTGCCACCGGCTTGCTGCGATTATACTTTCGCATTATGTCGTAATACGTCTCGCAATCCGACACATCCGGACAAAGAAAGTAGGCTGCATATATATCGGCATCCCGTTCTTCCCTGCGCATGTAGAAACTCAGGAATGGACTCGCGCACCGCCGCTCAGTGGCAAGGTTATACCCGACTGGGTTATCGGCCAGTTGCAGACAGAAGTGATGGTACAGCTCATGGCCCTTCACCTCGTCAGCTTCCTGCAGGCTTAAGTCAGGTCTCACATTTATGACGGCCTTCCCGTAAAGGTTGGTATAGAGTCCGAAGTACCGCTTTCCCATTTCATCGCTGCGAATCTCGATCCCTTCCGCCTCGCAGATTTCGTCAACGGTATAACCACGATACTTCTTCATCGCAATCTCAAACACCCGTTCAATAGCCCCCATTGATACGTCCCTTTTCTAATGCACCGGCTTGCTCATTCGGAATTCAAAATGGCCTCCAAAACGGCTTTCGCTGCCGCGCGGATCGACAGCCGCATTGCGTTTCTAGTTTTTGGGTCGATCTTGGATAAAGACTTGGACTTCGCGGCGCTGCGCAACAGGCCGCTTTCAAGCAGCTCGTCGTAAACGAACTTTTCCAGGTCAGTTAATGGGGAGTCAACCGTAATATGCTTCGGCAGTATTCCGGCCAGGTACAGCAGATACAGGTAATTCTCGCCATAGATTTCGGCCAATGTTTTCAGCTTCAACGGGGAAAATTCCTTGACTTCGCCTCTCTCCATGCTGGAAAGGTACGGGAACGAGATCTGGCGCTGCTTGTCCCTGGGATGCCGCCGCTTCGATTCATCGGCCACCTGATGTGTCGACAGGTTCAGCTTTTCCCGGACCTGCCGCAAATGTTGGGATAAGTTCTCCATGACTCGCTTCATTCTTTCTGCGATTTAAACAGCTTTTTCGCGCGACTCGGCCGCCCTGTTGGGCGGTATTGCATATAATACAAAGTGTCTTTCATAGATGCAAAATACCTTGCAATTATTTTTTTTGCATCGATTAAAACACGTCTTTAAATTGTCCTTCGTCGTCTGTATGGTATGCAATACGATTCCGCTGTTATAGGAGGCATTTATGGCAGATTCCGAGACTTCTTCTGTCGCGTCATCCGCGCGTCCCACCACCTGTATGACCAAATTCCGCTACTACCTCGACGAGCACGGCATTAGTATGGCCTGGGTTGCAAAACAGGTAAGCATAAACTATGACCGTTTCTACCGCCTCTGTGCCGGCACGGGAGAACCAACGCTAAGGGAAGGCCTCCGCATCAGGAAACTACTCGGCTGCCAGTTGCAGCAGATTTTCGAGGTCGATGAAGGGGAGTCTGAGGAATGCCATGATTGAATCCACCGATACCCTCTCAACCCGTACCTGGCTATCTATTGAACAGGCTGCGGAGTACACGACATTCGCTGTCGTCACGCTGAGAAAGCTCGTGTACAGGGGAGCTATACCATTCTATCGCAAGGGTCGACGGGTTGTCTTCAAGCGCGAGGAGATCGACAGCTGGATGGATACATCCAGGATTGAACCCATTGACGCTGAGAAGATCAAGAGAGAAGTCGACCAGCTTATTACCCGGGAACGAAAACAAGGGAGACCGAGAGGTCTTGAAGCCACTTGAACCGGAAGAACTCTTTAGCGGGGGCTGGGTGAAAATCCATCGCTCGATACTTCTTCATCCCGTGTTCCAGGACAGCGAGCTGCTGCACTTGTTTCTCTACTGTGTGGCTAAGGCCAACCATAAGCCCGGGAGAGTCCTTTCTCCTCAGTCAGACCTAGGAGAGCTAACCGTTGAAAGAGGGCAGTTCATTTTCGGGCAACGCAAGGCTGCCAAGGAGACCGGAGTGAATCCGAGGACCGCACATAGGAAGCTCGTACTTCTCGAGAAACTCGGAATTCTGTCCCGCTCAGTGTCCCGCCGTTTCACAGTCGTAACTGTCAATAACTATTCGAGATACCAGGACAACCCCAACCAGACTGACCCGCTCCCTGACTCACTCGTGTCCCACCCGTGTCCCACGTCTGTCCCACTCGTGTCTACAAACAAGAATAATAAGAATGAGAAGAATGATAAGAAGAAAAGAAAGGTCTTCTCTTTTGATTCGATTGAGTATGAGTTGTCAAAGCTTCTCTTAAGCGAGATCCGGAAGAACGACGAGAATTTCTTAGCAATCAACCCAGCTGCTGAAGCACCCTCCCTTCAGCGATGGACTTTTCAAATAGATCGCCTGGTAAGGCTTGACCATCGGCCGCCGGAAGAAATAAGACAGGTAATCGTCTTTGCCCAAACGAGCTCTTTCTGGCGGTCGAATATACTCTCTGCCCAAAAGCTGCGGGAGAAGTACACGACGCTTCGCCTGCAAATGAAATCCCAACTCGACGAGTCTGCTCGTCGACCGGCAAAAACCACAAACGGAAAGGTGCATCCCTGTGAAATCGTCATCTGAATCCGAAGTGTCCCAGAGTCCGACAGCCTCTCAGTCTCACAGTCCCCAAGTCCCTGAGTCTCCGGCTCCTTTTTCCGAGGCGCTATCAGCGACTATGGAACGCATCCGCATCAAACGTGAAGAACGTATTCGCACCGCGCCACCGTGCGCTGTCTGCGGAATCAGCATTCTTGCCGACGAGCCGACCCACAGCCCGGACATCGAAGAGTGGACCCTTTACAATACCACGCACGATAAACTGTGCTTCAAGCACTTCCAGGCTGAGTACGCGAAAGTCAAGCTCCTCTGGAGGAATGAGCACGCTGACAAGAGCCTCATCGCTGCCGGCGTCTCCGAAGAGTTTTCAAACCGCTCGTTTGAAAACTACCAGCTGACAGACAGCAACAGGTCGTTCTTCACTGCCGTGAAGAACTGGGCCGAGTGCCCGCGCTCCTTCCTGGCGATCCTGTCTCCACACACCGGGATCGGCAAGACACATCTCGCAATCGCCGCATTGAGATGCTTCTACGTAGATAGGGGTCGTGTCGGAAAATTCCGGAAGGAAGGTCCGTTTCTTCTTGACATCCGAAAGGGTTACAGCCCCTACGGCGCGCTCGCTGAAAGCGATGCCATAGAGTCGCTGTCAAAGCCCGATTTCCTGGTCTACGATGACCTCTTCTCGTCGAGGGATCCTCACGAAGGAATCGAGTTTGCCCGAAGGATAGCCCTTGCGGTCATCGATGAGAGGGAGTGGCAGGGCCGCATAACGATGGTAACCAGCAATCTTACGCTCTCGGGAATAGCCGCCATTGATCCACGGATAAGCAGCCGACTCTCCGGAGGTCTTGTTCTAAACGTCCAGTCAGTCGATGAGGATTTCCGGCCAAAACTCTACAGGCCGAATTTTAAAAGTTCACCAGCCCCCTCTCCCTCGATGGGAGAGGGTTAGGGTGAGGGAGGACTTAAATGAATAATTCGCTCCGGCAAGCAATGTGCGCACGCATGAGCCTTGTCTACGAAGAGATCTCGGATGTCGACAACGATATAGGTCGCAGGATTAGCCACACTCTCGGTGAAGCCCGCCAGCTGTTACGCAACGTCCAGACTGGAAACATTGATCAGTTAGCAGCTGCACGGACCGCCCTTCAGATATCCGCATCGGCTGATGCGATGAACCATGCACTCCGCTACATGGAAGAGCGGCTCAGGCTCGTTTACGGTTTCCTCTCCGAGGTGGAGAACACGCTGATCAACGATGATGAGCCGTAATGTGCGTAATGCTATGTCCGGAGCCGACATTTCGCGGGCAGTAAAGTGGCTGGTAAGATCAGTGGTAAGGTGTGGTAAAGAGGGTGGTAAAGCATGGTAAAGAGGGTGGTAAGGTGTGGTAAAGAGCCTGGTAAAGTCGGTGGTAAAGTGCCGGTTTTGCCTGGTGAAGGCTCTCTAAGAAGGATTTTTTTTACAAATATTTCACGACTCGTTCGGTGACCGATGAAACCTGATTACGACCGAATGCTGGACAATCTTACATCCAGCTACCTGGAAGCGACAGAAACTGATGACTTCTTCAAGCAGCTGAAGCTTGCCAGGGATACTGCGATCATACGCCTTCTCAAGCTCGGTCTCTCGCTCCGTGAAGTCGCGAGTCTCGACGCCGGACAGATCAAACGTCTGCCCGTTACTAATCAGAAGTCAGATGGCCAGGCCTCTCACTGCATCGAACTCGTGAGGGATCGGGCCGTGCAAGTCTCTCTTGACCCTGCTGCTGTGAAATCCCTCCATCAGTACTTGATGCTGCGAGGATCCCAGAAGCGGACGATCTTCCTGCGGATAAAGAAACAGACACCGATTTCCCACACTGATATCGTCATGCTGTTGAAAGAGGCAAGAAACGAGATCTCCAGCCATACTTCGAAGCGACTGGAACAGGAAAAGAGTTTACCCCATGAGGAGGCACACTAAATGGAAACGAAGCAAACCAAATGGGTGGATTCAATCGTAAACAAGGTCACGACGACCGCGGATAAGAACGGTATCATTCGGGTGAATGTCACGCTCCTTTTTGCCCACAATTCTAACGAGGAGCTGACGCGTGAACTCATCTCGTCTCAGGCTGCCACTATTCTTGTGTCGTTTAAACCGCCGGATGAATCAGGGAAAGGAGGCTGAATCTGATATGCCGCCCCTAAGAGTAATAGCGTTCGAGTGTCCACAATGCCACAGACGCACTTCCGTTGTCATCGACATCAAAACCGCCGTCAAAGCTTTCTGCAAAGAGTGTAACCAACCGATGCAGCCCGTCAGGAGGAATCCCAACGGCTCACCGGTCAATTATCACAACAGTCACACAAAACGGCCATTTCCACACGATTAGAAAGGAGAATGTAATATGGCAAATAAACCATTTCTATCGAGTATTCACGGAGTTACCAAGTTCCTGATACTCATATTTCTGATTTTCTCAGGCTGCGAGAAATCCAATGATCACGCAACCGATACGAGCACCAAGCCTCCTTCGCTATCGAAGGATGAGGCGCTGTCCATAATGAACGAGGTCCTTGACGACTTCGAGTTCATTCACCAGTCCATGCTCTCCGGCACCTCACTGGCAAAGATTGCTCCGTCCCGATCACAACCGATCGTCATGAAAGTCGAAACGGACTCGATCTTCGTCTACGGTGATACAGCCACCATCAATGGAGTTCTGCACGGCATCGTCGTCACTGAGAAACACGCCTATCCCAAAGGGCTCTTGCTGATTACCAGGTCTGCGAAGTACGCCCCTAGGAGCCTGTCGGGATACTTAGGTTTTTAGTCTTCATATGGGGCCAAACTTTAAGTGCGAGACGCGGTTGGTTTGAAGTTGATACTTGTTTTGTTTCGATGACGTTAATGATCATGGGC
>JAHECO010000057.1 GCA_024641705.1 Candidatus Kryptoniota bacterium | reverse complement strand
GACGCCCCCCGACACAAACAATTACAAGCCGGTCGGGAGCGCCTGGGATAACAATGGCCCTGTTGTGGCGGTTGGCAACACCCCGCATATTGCGACCATGATGCAAGACAAGAACGGGGTACAGATTATGGTCGAGTGTCACCGGGAGAATGGCACTTGGGTATACCACACCCTGACTCACCCGGATTCGCTCCTTTCACTGTCATATGAAATACCGCGCGACCCCGGTCTGGGAGCCGACTCCCAGGGACGGTTGTATTGTGTTTGGACTGATGAAAACCTCTCCGTCAATTCGACATATCAAATCTTTGTGTCGGGCTCCAGCGATGGAGGAGACACGTGGACGAACCCTGTTCGCTTGACGGATGCTCAGACGTCTTGTTCGGGTAACGCGGTCCTGAACTCACCGCAGATCCCACAGCTGATGGCCAGTACTTCTGCTGCCGTAGCGATAAACGGAAACATTTACGGCCTTTTCCCGGGTCAGAATCCTCCAACCGCATGGGTCGAAGCACAGTTCCCACTCAGCGCCGTGTGGTCGGGCCCCTTTGATAGAGACACCACGAGGCGCGTGCTGAAAGCTGATGGATATGCGTCCACGTTCGGCACGACAGGATACAGCTGGATGGATATCACAAAGACCGGCACGGAGGTCGACTCGTCGCTTCACGATATTCCGTCCGGGAGCTACGATCCTGATGACGGTTGTGCTGGTCCCTATCCGATCGGCTTCGATTTTGTCCTTTACAATCGGGCGTTCCACCAATTCCAGGTATTCGCGAACGGATTCATCAGTTTCACCGACAGTACTGGCATGAATTGGCCGCCTCCCTTCCCGATCAATAAGGATACAACAATGATCGCTGTGCTGGGATCGGATCCGAACCACGATATACACAATCCGCAGTTGTACTACTGGACGAATTCCGCTCAGGACACTTGTGTGATTGAGTGGTATCATGAGACCTCGTACGACACCCCGAACGATACCGCTATGACCTTTGAAATCATACTTGCAAAGAAAGACAGCTCTGTGACGTTCCAATATGCTGATGTGGGGCCGACTCCACAGACAATGCACGTCATCGTGCAAGGTCAACAGGGTGAGGGTGTTAACTTTAACAGGCTCGGTTTTGTGCCGGATTCCGGAACGATAGCCCGTGTCTATCCTTCCTCGGTCACGCCTGTGGAAAGCTCTCCGACGATGCCAGCGTCATTCGCGTTGAGCCAGAACTATCCGAACCCGTTCAACCCAACGACACAAATCAATTATTCCTTGCCGAGGAATAGTTTTGTCACCTTGAAGGTTTACAATGTCCTCGGACAAGAAGTGACCACTTTGTTTTCCGGAGCTCAGGTCGCCGGAAATCACAGCGTAGCGTTTGACGCAAGCAGATATGCTAGCGGAGTTTATTTCTATCGCTTACAAGCGGAAAACTTCTCCAGCGTCAAGAAAATGATCCTGATGAAGTGATGTAATGGCGCAGATTGAACGGAGACATCAGTCTCCGTTCAATCGCTTTTTAAATGACTAAATGCTTCATGTGTCCAACGAGAGTTCCCATGACCGAGAAAACGAGACAGTATCGATCGCGGTACGAGATGCATCCGCATTTATCGTCCCGTGCTCCCGCTCGTTAGCGGGAAGTAACGACCTGGCTCGTACTCTCCTCATGAGTTGGAATAGCTGGAACAAGTCCGGATGCAACATCAACCAAATTTTGATCGAAGAAATTGCGGATGCCTTGGATATTAATGAATACGAAGTGCCGGGACACCAGCCATGAGACCAAGCGTACGGGCCATAATCCGTTCGGCCTTCTCGGTTGCGACGGGATCGCTTCTTCTGGCTGTTATCTGGTCAAGTTGCGGCCAGAAGTCGAACTCGGTCGGTTCAGGCGGCGGAGACTTATATCAACCGACCCGAATTTCCGGGAGCCCATATCCTATGTCTAAGCAGCCCGACACCCTCTTTGTTGTGGACGAATCCAGCCTGTCGTATGCGGAAATACTGACAGTGGAGAGTCTCCAGGGTGTCCTCGCTCAGACCAAACCCCGCATATATATGATAAGCGGCACTAATGACGCCTATTCTGCCTGGTTAAGCGATCTCGAAAGGAATTATGGGGTCTACCTGGACCACTCATTCCAATCCGACTTTGCAGGCCTGTTGAATCATTTCAAGAATGCCATAAACGGCTATATCTACTATTCCTCCACAACACTCGAAACACCCATTGATGTCGCCTTCTCCATGGCCGGAATCAAGGATGCTATCGTTGTATCGAGCGAAGATCAGCAGGCAGCTGTTGGCCCTGGGATTCCGCGTCTGGCGGACGTGTCGAATGAGAGCTATCAGCAGTTCCTGGACGACTACCAGGGGTCAATGAACAGCCAGGCACTGTGCTACCAAACCGCAGCCGGAGGAAAGGCACAGTATCTTCCTGACTATGCGATATTTGGTAAAATGATTTTCTATTATGGAAACATATCGAGTGCGACGACCACAGAGGTCTTTTCCCATATGAGTGCTAATTCCGCACTCTTCGGTTGGGGAAGCGATGAATACAGCCTTGTGAAGACCGCCTCCGGCAAATCTATCATGGTCCACGCGGCAGACTTTGCCAAGGACCTGTCGGTGTTATCGAACTTTAGCGCTGAAACGAAACAGGCGAGCCATGTTACGAATCCGAAAGTCATCAGCAATGTGCACACGGTTTGCTTTGTGATGACCGATGGGGACAACCTGCAATGGGTGCTCAGCAATTTCGCTACCGATCCGAACTGGTATGCGAGCCCGTACCGCGGGAAAGTGAATTTGGGTTGGGCGATTTCGCCGGCTATGTGCGAGCTCGCTCCGACCGTGTTGAAGTCCTTTTACGACAGTGAAGGGAAAAATGAAGGCGGTCGGGACTATTTTATCGCAGCTCCTTCGGGTTTAGGGTATATGTATCCTGAGTCCTATGCAGCTCTCGGCTCATATGCCTCTCTCACGGCCGATTTCATGAAGAAGGCGGATCTGAATATTGTGAACGTCATCGGCGGTTCCAGCCCGCCGACGATCCCGGTCAGTTACCTCGTGCCTTATTTGAATCAGGGCCAGATCAGCGCCGTGTTCTATTATCCATACTCGAATTATGCCGGTTGCAATGGCCAAGTAGCGTGGATAGACGGCAAGCCTGTTATCACAGCCAGATACAACCTCTGGGCTCCGCAGTTCGAGAGTCCGCAGAGTCTGGCAGCGAAGCTGAATGCGTCATCGACGGACATCACGTCAGCTAGTGGATACAGTCTCATAGCGGTTCATGTCTGGACTCAATCGGTAGCTGATGTTGCCGAGTGTGTTAGTTTGCTGAATAAGAATGTACGCGTTGTTGCACCCGACGAGTTTGTCGCTTTGATTAAGAAGAATGTTAAGCATTAGCGAATGCGGCAGAATTGATGATGGAGAAGAAAAGTTGAAATGACGTCACCTCGGCAAGCGCGGACTTATGATAGCACAAATTGAGTTGGCACATCAGTCACATTTGTGCACAAGGAGGAATCGTTATATGTTCAATTCCAAATTCAATTTGAAATACTTAATGCCTTTTGCCCTCGTGCTCTTTCTGGCATTTGTGCCCGGTGCGCAGGATCCTACCGTAATCCGGATTGGCAACACCAGGATCGGGTTTCAAGAGTTCGAAGAAAGGCTTAACGATATCCCATTGCCGAACGAAAGCCTATACAGTCCGGTAGCAGTTAAGGAAGATCTGGCTTCCACACTGGTAGCCGAAACGATTCTTGCCTCGGAAGCGAAGAAGGACAACCTCGACACTCTGTCTGCAGTGCGAGCGATGTCGGCCGAGTATTTCAGGGAAGCGCTCTACGAGCAGTGGATGAACGAGCAGGTTATGGACAGCATAAAGGTCACGCCGAGTGAGATCCAGACCGGCTACAACAGGTTTAAACAGACAAGATATATTGACTACTGGGCGCTTCCGAGTCTGAAGGAAGCTCTTGCCGTCCGGCAGGAAATAGTTGAGGGAATCAGGAAGAACACAGACGGGAAACTGAAGAAACTGGAGTACGGCGAGGCGTTTGAAAACATCGAGGATACCGTTTACACGATGAGCGTCGGCCAGGTTTCCAATCCTATGAAGATCGGCGATCAGTATTACGTTTTCAAACTCATCAAGACGGAAGAGAACCCGAAGTATGCAAAGCATGATGTTGGCTTCTACAGGCCGACAATTATTGAAAGGATAAGATCAAAGGAATCCACTTATCGTTTGATGGATGCGATGAAGGGATTAATGTCGGATAAGGGATATGATATCGAGCTCGAATCCTACAAATATCTTTTGCGCCAGTTGATTCCAGTCGTCTTTGATAAGGATCTTCCGAACGCAGATAAAGGCCAGGCGATTCAAGAAAGCCTGTTGGAAACGAAACTGAAGTCGGGTAAAACAAACGATAAACCGCTTGTTGTTTTCAAAGATGGGAAGGTCTGGACGGTCAATGATGTCTGGCGGAAACTCGCGGTTTCGCCGTATCCTCTGAACTATCCGGATGCCAAAGCTCTGCAGGCTGGAGTGCTTCAAGTTATCGATAGGCTGGTGATCCTGGACTCGGTCGTTAAAGATGCCGTCGCCAGGGGCTATTCGGATTCTCATTACGTCCGATACCAGACGGAAATGTGGAGCAACAGCCTCCTTGCCCGGGCCCAGCTCAATAAGTTTCGTGACTCTCTCCCAATCAAGGAGAGCGTAGTACGCGCATTTTATGATTCGACCAAGAAGCACCACCTCCAACCTGAAAGGCGAAGGATAATTCCGCTGGTCGTCAAGAGTAAGGCGCTTGCGGAGAGGCTGTACCGTGAGATCAGGAAAGGTGCGGATATCGTTGCGCTTGCGAGAAAGTACAGCGTGAACAAACTGGGTTTGGACAACAAGGTCCAGGGCGTCTTCATTACAAAGAATGAATGGGGAAATGCTGGGAAGGCGGCCTTTGAGTTGAGGCCCGGTCAGGTGTCAGCGCCTCATAAGATACAAGATTCGACGGCGGCAACCAGCTACGTAATTGTGAAGCTGCTCGAGGTCAAGAAGGCTTCACCGTATCCCTACAAGATGATACATCGTCAGTTGTTTCTGGCGTACCAGAATTGGCTGCTTCACAGGTATGTCAATAAGTTCCTGCTGAAGGCGGTGAAGGAATACAAAATATCAATTAACCAGTCGGTTCTGGCGAGTGTACCCTACGCGGGCGGGGACATGGTTGTTTTGAAGACTCATTTCCCGCTAAGGACCGGTGCACCGGGAATTCAGTTCTTCGACTCTCCGGTCAGGGGGGACGTAATCCTCCGGCCGCAAATGCATGAATTGAACTCACCCACTCTGGCGGAGTACTACCGTTACGCGCAGACTAACTGGTTTCATGAGTAAAAGAAAAAGGCCGTGAAGCCGGGCGAAGAAAGCATGAGTTAGGGGATAACTCAGCTATTTGTAAGGTTATCCTGTACGATCCTCAATTCGGGGGCGACAATGGAACGTCCCCATTCTAAATGGTCGCAAACAAGTCGGGAACTTCAAAGAAGGGATAATCAACCGTAAATGGTATATCAGCTTCGTTGCGGAAAAGAGCCGGCTGAACTAAACAACCACTGAGATGATTATGAAAAGGATTCTGCTTGCTGCATTGGTTATAAGTATGTTTGTCTCTTCGTGTCATAAAAACGAGAACCTGATGACACCAACCGCCCCGACGGTCACAACCCAACCGACCGGGCAGACGGTCGCGGTAGGAATTGCCGCAACATTCACGGTGGTTGCTTCGGGCACAGAGCCTCTAAGCTACCAATGGATCAAAGACGGAACAGCCATCGATGGGGCTACCTCTGCACAATATACCACTCCCTCCACGACTAAGGGCGGTACCTCTTTCTACTCGGTGACGGTGAGCAACAGTTTGGGGTCGGTTACCAGCGATTCCGCGGCGCTCAAGGTGGTGACCTCAGGTGCGGTGAAGGTTTATTCCGGCAAGTATTGGGATTGGTATGCCGACGCATCCACGTGGGCCGCAAACGCGGCTGCCGTAACTCCCAATTTCGGACTGACAGATAGTACAGTCAATCAGCTTGACAAGGATTGGAGCGTTCAGCCTCCGACGCAGAAATTGTACGTTTATGTGGCCGCACCGCTTGGTCCGGGCACCACCTATAGTACGGGTGATATCGGCGAGATAGATGCGGCCAGGGGCGCTTCGCCCTCGCCTGGAATCGGAGTGCCCCCGGATCTTTTCACGGCGTTCAGTTATGGCGCGGTTGGTGGTACAGGCATCGTCTTCGCGGTGCACGAAATAGTTAACCAGCGCACCGCAAACGTTTCGGTCGCGGGATGGCCGACGAACTGGTGGGCTGATGATAAGAGCCCCTTTCCCGGGATGACCGAAGTCCATGTACTGACAGAAATGAATTATAAAGTCATCGCCGTTTATGATGACAAGAATTTGAGTCAAGATCCTCTATACGTGATGATGAAGAAAATTCAGGCCCACTATGGGTGGGGGATCTTTACCAAGATGTTTAGTGCACTCCGGGCTAAGGGGGTGAGCGATTGGTCTCAGATCGACGGCGGCGCCGCCAATCCATCTGCGCAGCTCACGGCCTATGTCACCGCCTATATGGTAAAAGCTTCCGGCCAGCCTATATCCACCTTCAGCTCATATGTCGATGGCGTGCTCCCCGGCTACAACCAGGCGGCGACCCAAGCCATTCTTAACTCTCTATGACGCAGGAGAGACTTATCAGAAAATGACAAATTGCAGACTGCTTTTCATCCCATCGTTATTGCTTACTCTGTTCCTGAGTTCTTCCGTCCGAAGTCAGAATCTGATAGATATTACCACGCTGGACGGGGGAGTCTCAGCGAAGTATTATGATTCGCCCGGCGGTGAAGATTACGAGAACCTCATTGACAAAAGCTCGCTGACCAAATACCTCACGTTTCACTCGGAGGGCTATGTGGAGTTCGCGGCACCGAGTCAATATATTGTCACTCGATACAGCATAACCTCGGCAAATGATTCCCCGGATCGTGACCCGATGAACTGGACTCTATACGGTTCGAACGACAGCACCAACTGGACTCCGATAGACGTGGAGTCTAATCAGAATTTTGTCAACCGTTTTCAAACTAACACTTACACATTCACGAACACTATCCCCTATAGGTGGTATCGACTGGACATGACCAATCACAGCCGTACCATACTCCAGCTGAGCGAGTGGAACATTTACGGAACTCCGGTCACTCCGGGCCAGGACCTGCCGGACATAACGTTCTCCGGGGGAACGGCAAATGCAGAATATGAAGACGCGGGATATAGCGCCGGCAACATAATCGATCATCTGTGGCGGACTAAGTACGTTACCGGCCACAAATCGGGATGGATTGAGTACAGGACCGAATATCCGAATCTCTACGAAGTATCACAATATGCCGTCGTATCAGCAGACAATTTGCAGGAGGATGATCCGAAGGATTGGACGCTGGAGGCGTCGAATGACAATGCGAAGTGGACGACGCTGGATACCCAGGTCAATCAGACATTCGCGACAAGAAATCAGGAGTTGAAATATACCTTCGATAACAACTCTCAATATCGCTACTACAGGTTGCGGGTCACAGCCAACAACGGTGGAAATTCTCTCCAGCTCGCAGAGTTGAGATTGTTCGGTGTAAAAGGTGATTCAGTTGAATTGCCGACTGCATCATTTACAGCCGACCAGACCATGATAGTAGCCGGTGACAGCGTTGCCTTCAAGAATCTCTCGAAGAATGCGACGTCCTACAGCTGGAAATTTCCCGGAGGCACACCGGCAACGAGTACGGCAGAGAATCCGGTTGTCCGATATGATTCAAGCGGGACGTTCGATGTTACCCTGACAGTTGCTGACGGAACGAACCAGGATAATATTACGCAACAGGGCTATGTCAATTCTGTCACGATCGATAAGGCGGCGATGGCTGATTCTGTCAAACAGGAATTCCTATTCGCCTGGAATAATTATAAGAACTATGCCTGGGGATATGACGAGCTTGACCCGCTCACACACACGGGGACGGATTGGTATCCGCCAGTAGCATTTTACTTCACCCCGGTAGATGGGCTGGATACGATGATTCTCATGGGGCTGACCTCCCAGGCTGACGAAGCGCGCAGGTTCATTGATCAAAATCTTTCCTTCAACAGGGATGTGACGGTGAGCGGCTTCGAATTCACGATAAGGTTCATCGGCGGGCTGTTGTCGGGCTATCAATTGACCGGCGACACCAAGCTCCTCGCCCTTGCAAAAGACTTGGGCGACAGGATATTGAAATCGTTCAATTCTCCTACAGGCATGCCCTACGGAGACATCAACCTTGCAACGGGCGCGGTGGGACGGCCCGTCACGAACCCGGCTGAGATCGGCACGCGCCTGATAGAGTTCGGGGCACTCTCAAAGCTTACCGGAGATACAACATATTATAATGTGGCGAAGAGGGCGCTCCTCAAGCTCTACAGCCTCAGGTCCAATATCGGTCTAGTGGGGAACGCGATAGACGTGAGGACAGGCCAATGGGACGGAACGGACTGCAGCGTCGGCGGAGGAATAGATTCATACTTCGAGTACCTGATCAAAGCCGCGCTTCTTTTCCATGACAAGGATTGTATGAACATGTGGCAGTCCACGCTGACGGCGATCAACAAGCACCTGAGAGACAGCACCTCGACGGGAATATGGTACGGACATGCGGACATGAATTCAGGACAGAGGACGGGCACGGATTACGGATCGCTGGACGCGTTCTGGTGCGACCCGCTCTGTTTAGGCGGTGATCTTAATGATGCGATCGCACTTGGCGAATCAAATTTTAAGATGTGGAACCTTTACGGCATCGAACCCGAAGGACTCGACTACGGAAATATGACCGTCACGTCTCCCGGCTACTACTTGAGACCTGAAATAATCGAATCGGCCTATTACCTCTACCATTACACACAAGATCCGCGCTATCTCATGATGGGACAGGTGTTCTTCGATGGATTGGAGAGATATTGCAGAACGCCATACGGTTACACACAACTCTCCAATGTTGTAACCAAGCAGCAGACCGACGGCATGCCCAGCTACTTCATGGCGGAAACCATGAAGTATCTATATCTTTTGTTCGCTCCTCAGAATACGGTAGATTGGAACACTACGATCTTCAACACGGAGGCACACCCCATACAGGATACCTGGGACACGCTCGGCATCGATTCGCCGCGCGTGGCGACTAACTACACTCTGTGCCAGAATTTTCCCAATCCGTTCAATCCAAGTACTAACTTCCGATTTGTGCTTGCCAAAGCTGGCCACGTGACCCTGAGAATATATAACGTACTCGGTCAGCGCGTGAGCACTGTCATAGACGGGCAGATGACCGCTGGTGAGTACACAATTCCTTTCTATGCTGCCGGACTGGCAAGCGGTGTGTATTTTTACCGGTTGCAGGCTGACGGTTATTCAGATACCGAGAAAATGGTTTACCTGAAATGAAGAGCGCGGATTTCCTTAAGGCTGGACTCCGATTAAAAGCCGATGCTAAACCACTAATGCCGGAGATCTGCTCCGCTTTGAAAGACGCCGAGAAGGGCGCATTTGCGACGACTCTTGCATGCGTGTTGCTCGCCACGTCATTGATCATGCTCTCCGGCTGCAGTAAGAATAATCCTGTCTCATCGAGCAGTAGTGACGGCGTATGGAGCAGTTTCCACTACCCAACGGCGCGCTTCATTGATACCGACTCCACCGGATATGGCAAGTATTTTACCGATTATATTCCCGACCCGGATACACTCATTAGATCGATAGCCCTTCAGGATTGCAAACAGCTCTACCACAACCCTTCTGAAGTCCCGACGATTACGCTGATAACATTATATGTGGACAGCATGGGCGGAGTGGCGTATACAACAGGGACGAACGGCTTCCCGACAGCGAGGGAGACGCACTTCAGCGGCAGCTACTTGGGGTCCGTGATCACCAGCAGACCCCAGTCCGCGGCAATATTTGAAATAGAGGGCGTGATTGCTCATGAGGAAACACATATCTGGCAACAAAACTGCGATTATGGAACGACGGACGGATACGGCGTGATCGAAGGCGAAGCCGATGCGGTAAGGTACCTGACGGGCCACGACAGCATCAGTCGCAGGCAGCCGGGTGGCACGTGGACCGACGGTTACACAACTACCGGATTTTTCATCGTGTGGATTCAGCAGAACAGTGGGTTGGACAAGAATTTCCTGTATGACCTGAATCAATATGTCGGAAAGCATTTTGAGTTCAGTTGGGACGCCGCCTGCATGAGCATCCTGAACAAACACGTTCAAGACCTCTGGAACCTGTACCAGAAGGTAATAGGCGGTTAGATATGAGGAGGTTGTTTTCTTGAAATCATTTTCGGACAATATAAGCGGGCGATTACCACGATCAATCCAGTCCCGGTGCCGGTCTTTTAAGCATACCAATTTCGAGGAAGGTGTATAATGAGAAAAGTGAAATCTGTTTTATTGGCTGCCGCGTTTGTAATCGGATACATTGGCGTTGCGGGCGCATGTTTTGGTCAGAGCATGGGTGCCAACGACAGTCTTCTTAATTACGTAAACCCGTTGATCGGGACCGCCAACGGCGGGAATGTCTACCCGGGGCCTACGACTCCGCACGGGATGGTCCAGCTTGGCCCGGACACCGACATGAGGAACTGGTCGGATGGATACGACTACGGCGATAGCGTGATAATCGGGTTCAGCGTGCAGCATCTTAGCGGCACGGGGATCCCCGATCTGGGAGATTTCGCATTCGTTCCGTCGGTCGGGGAGATGAAATTTGTTCCCGGCATGGAGAAAATGAAAACTCCGGGAGGAGACACCCGTTTTATTTTCAATCCGGATTCGGGATACTGCCAGTCTTTTTTGCATAAAGATGAAGTGGCGAAAGTCGGATACTATTCCGTGAGACTTCCCAAATACAACGTGCTGGTCGAACTGGCCGCGACTCCGCACGCCGGAATAATGAAGTTCACCTTCCCGAAGACGGACAGCGCAAACGTGATGGTCGACCTCTCGCACGTGCTGCAGTGGAAGGTGATCTGGTCGAGAGTGAGAAGGCTCAGCAAGACGCTCGTGACAGGTTTTCATCTGGTACACGGCTGGGCGACGGAGCGATACCTGTATTTCGCCGCGGAGTATTCACGGCCTTACGACGATTTCGGAATCATGATGGACGGGAAGAGAGTTTATTATAACACCTACAGGTTCAGAAGTTCGTACGAAGCCGACGGCCCGGATCTGCAGTATTATATGACCTACTCGACGGAGAAAAACCCGGTCGTCATGGTGAAAGTGGGCATTTCAGCGGTAAGTTCGGAGAACGCCCTGGCTAACCTGAAAGCAGAGATACCCGGATGGGATTTCGACAAAGTGGTTCGCGACGCCCGCGCGGAATGGAGCAAGGAGATGCACAAAGTAACCATACAAGGGAGCACCGCGGAAAAGCAGACCTTCTATACGGCTCTCTATCATACCCAGCTCGATCCGACCATTTATGAAGACGTCAATGGAGAGTACCGGGGGCTCGATCAGAATATACACACAGCCAAGGGCTTCACGAAATATTCGATTTTCTCGCTCTGGGATACGTTCCGCGCCGAGCATCCGCTTATGATTCTGATACATCCGCGCGAGGACGCCGATATGATAAATTCAATGCTTGTGCATTACGACCAGAGCGTGGAACACCTCTTGCCTATGTGGTCCCTTTACGACAACGAAACCTGGTGCATGATTGGTTACCATGCTGTTCCCGTCATAGCGGATGCCATAATGAAAGGTGTCAAAGGGTTTGGTTACGAGCGCGCATACGAAGCGATGAAGGCGACGGCAATGAACCCGCATTACGATTCGGTGAAGGAATACGCCGAGATCGGATATGTACCTTACAACCACGAGGACGAGTCAGTCTCCAAAACACTTGAATATGCTTACGACGATTACTGCATAGCGCAGGCGGCAAAGAAACTGGGTAAGGAGCAAGACTACAAATATTTCATGAAAAGAGCTATGTCCTACAAAAACCTTTTCGATCCGACCTGGAAACTGATGAGGGCAAAAGACTCCGAAGGCCACTGGATAACCCCGTTCGATCCTGCAAAATACAATCCGACCATCACCGAAGGTACCAACTGGCAATACACCTGGTTCGTGCCGCAGGATGTGCAGGGCTTGATCAATCTGATGGGGGGAAAGCGGGACTTCGCGACAAAATTGGATACGCTCTTCATCGATAAGGATACTGAAGGAGCTTCTGAAGGTAACACCGGTGAGATCGGCGAGTATTGGCAAGGCAATGAGCCGTCGCACCACATAGCATATCTCTACGATTATGCCGGCGAGCCGTGGAAGACGCAGGATTTCGTGAGGGAAGTCGCGACAAAATTCTATTACAACAAACCGGACGGGCTTTGCGGGAACGACGACTGCGGGCAGATGTCAGCGTGGTACGTGTTCAGCACGATCGGGTTCTATCCGGTATGTCCCAGTGATGATTACTATGTAATAGGCACCCCCGGCGCCGAAGAAGCTGCGATCCATCTCGGAAACGGGAAGACATTCAGGATGAAAGCGCTCAATTTCTCTGCGGGGAACAAATACATCCAATCGGTTACTCTGAATGGAAAGAATTGGGACAAAACCTATATCCCATATGAGGCCGTGTCGAACGGTGGCGAGCTGGTCTTCAAGATGGGACGCGAACCCAATAAGAACTGGGGTACTGCTAAAGACAGTGCGCCTCCCTCGATTTCCCATGCGGAATAGTCTGCTGATGGCGATGAAGGAACAGTCGCTGATCATGAGAAAAAGAGACGAAGATGCGTAATGCGGCAATCCTCTCTGTGTTTACGTGTCTGGTGGTCATGCAAAGCTCGTGCGGCAAGAGCAATGTCGCCGGGTCGAACGATTCCCAGGATAGTTTGCGATTGCCCGCCCCGGCAGCGACGTGGCAGGAACATTGGTTCGAGCACGACCAGCTGCTCCATCTGAGTTATTACAATGACGACGTCGCTATATACTACGACAAAGACATGGACACGACAGTGACCTGGCCGGACAGCTACGAGACCGCATTATGGTGCTACGTGAAGAGCGTATATGGAAATTTCGGCAAGGAGAATAGGCTCTACTGCGTTTATCATGAGGGAAAATACGCCGGAGGCCACCCGTCAACCTACTTCGATTCGAGTCACGACTATCGCAATGTGACGGACTGCGGCCCCGGCCCGTGGAGCGACTCCACCGGATACAACCTCGATGAAGTAACTCATGAGTGCGGCCATATCGTCGAAGGCGCTTCAAACGGCGTTCACGGGTCACCTGCTTTTGCCCTGTGGGAAGACAGCAAGTGGAATGAAATATTCATTTACGATGTCTATATAGGCCTGCACATGAACACCCAGGCGGTGCGCTGGTACCAACAGATGCAGACACAGACCGACAATTTCCCGGCACCGAATACCCAGTGGTTCAAGAACTGGTTCTACCCGATATGGAAGAACTACGGCAACAACAAGGTACTGGCGAAGTTCTTCAAACTTCTTTCGCTCTATTTCCCGAGGAACGGCAACGAGTACGCGAGGGACATGAACTGGGGTGAGTTCGTCCACTTCTGGAGCGGCGCCGCGGGAGTAAATCTGAAAGGTCAGGCGGCAAAAGCATTCGGTTGGCCGGCCGATTGGCAGACAGAGTTCTTACAAGCACAGAAAGATTTTCCAATGGTAACGTATAGCGGTGAGTAACGTCCGGACTCAAGAGCGCGTGTAAGTCGTCAAGAGATCCGGCATGAGTCTGAAAACGACAGCAAGGCAGTATGTTCATGCCAGAATTATCAAATCATACAGGAGTTTTTCATAATGTTTAAGTTTTCCGGGACAAAATTGATTACGGGTACGATCGTCATAGTACTTGCCCTGGGGCTCACTTCGTCATGGGCCCGGGATCGCGCTGCAAACAACGAAGTACAAATAGCTAAGTCGAATTCCACGAACCCGACGGCTTCGCGAGCCGAGAATGATCCCGCCACGGTTTACCGGAGTGCTATGCAGATAGAGATGGAAAAACTTGCGGAAGAGGTAAAGCAAGAATTTGTCTTCAGCTGGGATTCCTACGTGAAATACGCCTGGGGTTACGACGAGCTTGATCCGGTGACTAAATCAGGGAAGAACTGGTACTCGGTTTCATTTTACATGACACCCGTCGACGCGATGGACACGATGATCCTGATGGGCCTGAAATCGCAAGCCGACAGCACGCGTGAATTCATAGACACTCATCTCAATTTCGACCAGAACGTGTTTGTTTCAAATTTCGAGTTCACGATTCGGTTTCTTGGCGGCCTGCTTTCGTCATACGAGATGACCGGCGACAAGAAACTCCTTGCTCTCGCGAAGGACCTCGCGAACAGGGAGTTGGCGGCATTCAAATCACCGACAGGAATGCCTTATGGGGAGGTCAACTTGAAAACCGGTGCGGTAAGGGGAGCTAATTCGAACCCTGCGGAGATCGGGACGATGCTGGTTGAATTTGGTACCTTGAGCAGGCTTACGGGGGACGATGTTTATTACAATACGGCAAAGAGAGCGTTGCTGAAACTATATAGTCTCCGCTCTCCCATCGGGCTCGTCGGGGACGAAATCAATGTCGAAACGGGAACGTGGACAGGAACCGACTGCAGCGTCTCAGGCGGAATAGATTCGTATTTCGAATACCTGATAAAGAGCGCCATCCTGTTTCATGACAAGGACTGCCGGATGATGTGGGATTCCACCATTGTGGCGATAAACAAATACCTTTACGACAGCACTTCCACCGGAGTGTGGTATGGTCACGTGAACATGTACACAGGAAAGAGGAGGGCAACGGTTTTCGGTTCTCTGGATGCGTTCTTTCCCGATCCTTTATGCCTCGGTGGAGAAGTCCAGCGTGCCGCGGAGCTTGAAGAATCCTGTTACGAAATGTGGAATCGGTATGGAATCGAGCCTGAGCTGATCGACTACAGCACAATGAAGGCGATATCACCGGGATACTACCTAAGGCCGGAAATTATCGAGTCGGCTTATTATCTGTATCACTACACGAAGGATCCACGTTACCTCGAGATGGGGAAAACCTTTTTTGATGACCTCGTTAAGTACTGCAGGACGGACGACGGGTTTGTGCAGCTCAGGAGCGTCGTGACCCATGAAAAGGGACACGGGATGCCGAGTTACTTTTTCGCCGAGACACTGAAGTATCTTTACCTGATGTTTGTCCCGCGGAGTACGCTCAATTTTGACGACGTTATTTTCAACACGGAGGCACATCCGATGCAGAGGAACTGGAAATGAATCCGACTTTTTCCAAGTGGGCTTTTCTTTTCAAGTTGCTGAAGTCAGCAGAAGCGCAGCCTTAGAATTAAAATGAAAGAATACCGCAATGGCACCATCCTATCAAATCCGGGCAGGAGATCCTTCATGAACAAAATCAAAACGTCCGTCTGGCATGGCGCGTTTTGGCTCACGCCGCTCTGTCTTTTCGTGATATCGACCGCCGCGTACCCACAGACCACCGATCTTGCCGACTACGTAAATCCTTATGTCGGCTCGATAAGCCCGAAGACAGGCGGTACCTCGCCGACGGTCCTGGTGCCACACGGCTTTCTCGAAGTATCACCCCGCTTCACACCGGGCATGGGGGACGAATATCTTGCCGACAGGATCTACGATTTCCCGGTCGGACCGCTGTCGATCATGGCGACGGCCGGAAACGTTGAAACCTCTCCCAGAGACGACGCCTCCCATTTCGATCACACTCTTGAGACATCCCAAGCCTATTACTATCAGGCGCTTCTGGAAGATTCCGGCATAAATGTGGAATACACTCTCTCAAGTCACGCCATCATTTTCAGGTTTACATTTCCGGAATCCACGCGTTCGAATATTCTGATGAAGATTTTCAGGAACGGCACGCTGAAGTTTGTGGGAAATGACGCCGTGGAAGGGCACGGGTCCTTGAGGCGATATAGGAATTCCATCGGGCTCTGGGAGGAAAAGGCGCTCTATTTCTATGCAGAGTTCAGCAGATCTCCTAAGTCAGCCGGAACCTGGCAAAGCGACTCCATTGCCGGAGGCGGCAAAGCAGTCTCGGGCGATCTCTTGGGCGCATTCATGAGCTATTCCACGACCAAAGACGAACAGGTAGAATTGAAAATCGGCATATCGGACAGCAGCATCGGAGATGCGCAAAGGATGCTTGGCAACGAAATACCGGGTTGGGATTTTAACAAGGTTGAGAGCGCCGCAAAAGACCAATGGAATAAAGCTCTCGGTCTTATCGAAGTGGAGGGTGGGACTGATGACCAGGTTAGGTCTTTTTACACTGCGCTTTACCGGACGATGGGAAGGAAAGGAAACGTCTGGGATACATACCGATGTGCCTACCCTCTTCAGACAATAATCGAGCCTGAAAGAACCGTTGAAGCGATACGCAAGTTTGTAAGTGACTACGAAAAGACCGGCTGGCTTCCCAGCTCCCAGGCGATGATAGGAAACCATTCGACCGCGGTGATAACCGACGCGTACATGAAAGGGTTGAGAGGCTTCAACGTCGAGGAAGCCTATGCCGGGATGAAGAAGAATGCGATGGAAGCGACCATGATTCCATGGAGAGACGAGGGACATATAACGGAACTGGAAAAGTGCTATTTCGAAAAAGGATATTATCCTGCGCTTCCCGTGAGGGCGGACATGAAAGCGGACGATGAAGCTAAATGGCTTGCTGATGTGGGAAACGTTATATACTCAAAGATGCCATACCAAATCACATGGCTTCCGGAAGTCGGTGTGAAGGAATGGGTGAAAGAGGTTGACCCCTGGCACAGAAGGCAATCCGTTTCTGTAACGCTGGAGACGGCATACGACGACTGGTGTCTTGCCCAGATGTCGAAGGCTTTGGGAAAGATGGACGATTACAACGTCTTTATGAAGCGCGCGCATAATTATCAAAACCTGTTCGACCCATCCATCGGGTTCATGGCGCCCAGGACGGCAGACGGCAACTGGGTTCGTCCTTTCGATCCGGAACTGTCGGGCGGCTTCGCGGGAGAAGAATACTTTGCCGAATGCAATTCCTGGATTTACACGTTTTCGGTACAACACAACGTGCAAGGCCTGATAAACCTGATGGGTGGAAGAGAGAATTTCAATAAAAAGCTAGACCGGTTGTTCGTCGAGCAACCGGATCCTATGGACAAGCCTGCGTTCCAGGCACAATTCCCCGATATGTCCGGGTTGATCGGCATGTATTGCCAGGGCAACGAGCCGGCCTTCCATATTCCGTACTTGTATGATTTTTCCGGCGAGCCATGGAAGACTCAAACCCGTGTCCGCGAGATCATGCAGTTGTGGTATAATTCCGGTCCCTTCGGACTTCCCGGCGACGATGACGGCGGGGCGATGTCGTCATGGTATGTGTTCAGCGCGATGGGTTTCTACCCTGTAACCCCCGGACGACCCGACTATGAAATTGGAAGCCCCATTTTTAAGAAAGTCGTAATAAACGTGGGAGAAGGAAAGTCGTTCACTATTGTGGCGAAAAATGTCTCGACGAGGAACAAATTCATCCAATCGGCCTCGTTGAACGGCAAACCGCTGAATAAGCCATGGATCCGGCATGCGGACATCGTCAGGGGCGGAGATCTAGTTTTCGTGATGGGTCCGATGCCGAACAAACTATGGGGAAGCGCCGTTGCGGACGCGCCGCCGTCTATGTCTTCTCCGGCTGAAAAGTGAAAGGCTCTGAGTGGTTGTTTCGGTGACGTATAGGTGATGTTACGCCGATTGAATTTATGATGAATTAGTCAAACAAGTACTCGGGAAGGCGTCTTTCCGAGAGTGAAGAGGATGAAAGAAACGAGCGTAAGACTGAAAAATATTGAAAGGTCGTCAGGCGGTGGAATCATCGCTTTGGTTTGCGTGTACATATTGGCCTTTTCCGTCCCCCGCGCGGTAGGAGGGAGGAAACAAACACTGCACGGTTATGTCCTCGCTTCGGTGATATCGCGTGCCCAGGCGATCGGGCCGCTTCCGGATACGACACTTTTGAATCTTCAGATCGGATTATCTCTCCGCAACCAGGCAGGCCTTGACAATCTTCTGCGGGAAATCTATGACCCAGCCAGTCCCGATTACCGCAATTATCTCACTCCGGATCGCTTTACTGAGATGTTTGGCCCGACTCAAAAGGATTATCAAGCGGTGATCGATTTCATGCACGTGCACGGCTTCGATGTCACAGGGACTTACGCAAATAGATTGGTGGTTGATGTGCGCGGCTCAGCGGCAATTATCGACAGCACATTTCACGTGACGATTTACTTTTACCGGGACGCGTCGAAAGATCACACTTTCTACGCGCCCGATGTTTCCGCCACGATCGATGGTCTGGATGTTCCCCTGTTGGATGTTATAGGTCTTGACGACTTCGCGCCTCCTCGCCCCATCGACCTTAGGGAACCACGGCCCGGTGAGAAGGCGGAGACAACAGGCTCGGGGCCGGGAGGTCTGTTCATCGGGAACGATTATAGGGCCGCATATGCGTCGGGGGTCTCGTTGAAAGGTACAGGACAAATAGTCGGGTTGTTTGAGTTCGGCCCGTACTGGACCACGGACATCACAGCATACGAAAATCAGGCGGGCATTCTTCCCGTGAAGATCACGAACGTCTTGCTTGACGGTTTCACGGGAGTTCCGGCCTCCGGAGAAGATGTGGGCGAGGAATCGCTGGACATCGAAAACGCGCTGGCAATGGCTCCGGGCTGCAGCATGATCGTGTACGAGGGGAACAGCGCCGTCGATATTCTCAGCCGTATAGCATCCGACGACAAAGCCAAGCAAATAAGTTGTTCTTTCGGCTGGTATCCTCCTTCTTCGACGGAGAATAGTCTGTATAAGCAACTCGACGTTCAGGGCCAGGCGTTCTTCGCCGCTTCGGGCGACGGCGGGGCGTATGCCGTGGATTCGACCATTTTCTCTCCGACCGATAATCCCGACATTATCAGCGTCGGCGGGACTTCATTGACGACAACCGGACCGGGTGGACCTTGGGCTTCTGAAACCGCCTGGAACGGAAGCGGAGGCGGAATCAGCCCTACGTTTCTCACGCCGAACTACCAGATCGGCATCGGCAATTCGTTAAATCAGGGTTCCAGGACCTACAGGAACATACCGGACATGGCAGCTACCGCGGCGTTCCAGTTCTATTTTGTTTACAACGACGGGAAGACCGGCGGAATAGGCGGTACAAGCGGTGCAGCTCCGCTTTGGGCGGGGTTCACAGCTCTCGCGAATCAGCAGGCAGTTGCGCACGGCGGCCAGGCGTTACAGCGCTTCACGATTACTTATGCGGATACTACCTCGGTCATTACACAGAACTTCAGCGACTGGTTCTCACCGGCAGATTATCCCGACGAGAATACTGCCGTAACAATGCCTTATCGCGATACCGGCGCCGGCGGCAGGGATAACAATACGTCTTATCTCTATGGATACGCTTTTAAACTCGATCCCTCAAGGACCGCCGAGAGTGTGACATTGCCCCTAGATCAGAACCTGGAGATCTTGGCGATGACGCTCGCGGCACCCGTAACAGACACGGCTTTCTCAGTGAACACGTTTCAGCTTCAACAGAATTTTCCAAACCCGTTCAACCTTTCGACAAAAATACCGTACACGCTGACAGCCGGCGCGTTCGTGACACTGAAAATCTATGACGTTCTCGGGCGGGAAGTGGAAACGCTTGTCAATGGACGGCAAGGCCCGGGAAGCTATCTCGTGACATTCAGTGGGGAGAATCTGGCAAGCGGGGTTTATTTCTGTCGGTTCAACGCGGGCTCATTTGTCGCCACAAGAAAACTTGTCCTTCTCAAGTAGCAGCTGATGACACGAACCTGGAGACAGCGATGCATAAAAAGGCGGATGACATCGAATAAGAGTTGATGGTTGTCGAGGTTTCGCTTCTCCCTAAGGCGACCCGCTTCAGTAGATGTATGCTGGGGCGGGTTTCTTGTTTTGAAAGTGAAGCCGGAAGAGATCCCAGATGGGCGAGTTGCTTCTACTTCGGAACAAAGGCGATTGTACCAGCCGATGGGAAGATTGGCTGCGGGAAAATGTTTCGAGGAAACAGAGGTCGAGTCTGGTAGCCAAATCATTACGACAGCGGGTACCACTCTATACTAGTCTGTACCACAGTAACCAAAACGTTACCAGTGTTCGTACAAAGTGCGGTAAATGTTACCGCGAGGGTAAAAGAAAAGCGCTCAAAACGTCTTAGAATTGAGCACTTTGTCTTTGAAGAGAGTGGATTGAATGATTCAGGGTCTAGTGACCGCAAGGCCGTGTCCCGACCTCGGTCGGGATCCCGGGCACTTCAATTTACGTCGTTTTCATCTACTTGCTCTTCGTCTTTACCCTCCGGTCGACTATTGCCATCCCGCGGTAACCGCATAGCAACATGTGAGTCACGTCCGTTGAGACGTGCGACAGCATTCTGCATCGTCTGTCGCTGCACTTTTGCATAGACCATTGTGGTATTGATGTCGGAATGCCCGAGGATCTTTGAGACCGTTAGGACATCCACGCCGAGTTCGATTAATCTCGTCGCAAAGGTGTGCCGCAGACTGTGGAGTTTGAAGCCGACCAGGCCTGCATCCTTGCAGGTTTGCGTGAACGTCTTTGTTACAGAATTGTTCGACAGTTCCGAGAACATCTTTTCGCCGATCGCTACCAGTATTTCTCTTGCGCGGTCGGTCAGCGGAATGCCACCGTCCCGCGCAATTTGCCGACAAATCTGATAGGCTCTTTCCAGGGCTGCCTAAATCATAAGGGCCACGGACCCGTAAAAGGCTGCGTTCTATTCATGATCGGGCCATAGTTGTCTCTCTCATGAGTCAATGCGGTGTAGGTATTTTCTTATTGCATCTATTTTGCGGCTTGGTTATTGTTTTCTATGGTATTCTGGAGGAGCATGCACCAAGCAACTATTTAACCTCCATATAATATTCCAAATACATTCGCCCCTCGTTTCTCCCCGCGTTGCCCGTTCAACGCTAGGAGCCTGTCGGGATACTTAGGTTTTTAGTCTTCATATGGGGCCAAACTTTAAGTGCGAGACGCGGTTGGTTTGAAGTTGATACTTGTTTTGTTTCGATGACGTTAATGATCATGGG
>JAHECO010000005.1 GCA_024641705.1 Candidatus Kryptoniota bacterium | reverse complement strand
TACGTGCTCGTCACGGTCAAGCCCGGCCACGTGGAGGCTAGCTTCTGCAGGAACGGGGAGCGCGTATTTTACAGGCACATGCTTTATTCAGGCGAGCCGTTTTATTCCATCACCAAGCTCTCGCAGAACCTCGAAAGCCTTGCGAAAGGGGATGCCGACAAGATATTCGTAACCGGCATTGCCGCAGACGATTTCCTGGCCGATCTCCTTCAGAAGAACGCCGACAAGAGATATGAACTCCTGGACCCGCTGAATTCGATGCAGCTCTCTGCCGTCGCTTCAGAAAACAAGGACCTCGACAGCCGCCCATACCATTTTTCCCACGTCATAGGGGCCGCACTGAAGTAAGCCCATGAGGATAACCGGCGGCACTCTGAGAAGCAGAAGACTGCTCTCGATTGAATCTACGAAGCTGAGACCGGCAACCGATCGCCTCCGCGAGACGATGTTCAACATCCTTGCAAACATGGTCGATATCGAAGGAAAGACGGCGTTGGACCTCTACGCGGGGACCGGAAGCGTCGGATTTGAGACAATCAGCCGCGGCGCAAACAGGGTCGTGTTTGTGGAGTCGGACAGGAAGATTGCGGACGTAATACGCCGGAATGCCGAGTCTCTCGGCGTTGAAGACCGATGCGACATACGTAATATCAAGGTGGAGCGTTATATCTCGGCGGCCGACGAACGATTCGACATAGCGTATGTCGACCCTCCCTACGCGTTCAACCGGAGGACGCACGAGATCATTGAGACGATTCTCGAAAGGAAAATCATGAACGATTCCGGCATTATCTGTGTTGAGCATTCGAATGCATATTCTCCGCCGCCCGAACTGCTCATCAGGCAGAAAATCTTTGGCTCGACGATCTTATCATTTCTAAAACCGGAGACAAAATGAAAATCGCGATTTATCCAGGCACTTTCGACCCTGTTACGAACGGACACGTAGATGTCGCCAAGCGCGCGGCGGAGCTCTTCGACAAGGTAATTGTCTGCGTCGCGGTCAACACCCTCAAGGAACCACTGTTCACGGGAGCAGAGCGGGTAAGCATGATCCGGGAATCCGTTAAGGAAATTAAGAACATCGAGGTGGAGGAGTTCGAAGGGCTCCTCGTCGACTACGCTAAGAAGAAAAATGCAGATGCCATAGTGCGCGGACTGCGGGCCGTCTCGGATTTTGAATACGAATTTCAGATGGCGTTGACGAACAGAAAACTCTCTGCCGAGGTCGACACGATATTTCTTATGCCTCATGAGAAGTACACATACCTCAACAGCACGATTGTCCGGGAGATTGCCACATTCGGAGGAGACGTAAGCGAGTTTGTACCGGAGCATGTAAAGAATGAATTGATAAAGAAGGTCGGAAACGTTAGAACAAATCGCAGGAGGAAGTAGCCATAGATGATCCCTTTTTCAACAAAAGTAGATAAAATAGAAGAATCGCAGACAATCGCAATCACATCGCTCGCCAGGAAACTCCGGGCCGAGGGCAAGAATGTTATCAGCCTGAGCGCCGGGGAGCCTGACTTCCCCACCCCCGAGAATGTCAAACTGGCGGCGATCAAGGCAATACAGGACAACTTCACAAAGTACACTCAAAACGAGGGTATCCCCGAGCTTAGAGAAGCGATCGCAGAGAAGTTCAGAGTCGAGAACAGGCTGAACGTCAAGGCCGCAAATATCCTCGTGTCGAACGGAGGCAAGCATTCCCTCTTCAACGCGCTGCAGGCGATATGCAACCCGGGAGACGAAGTAATCGTACCGGCACCATACTGGGTCAGCTTCCCTGAAATGGTTAAGCTGGCCGACGGCGTACCTATCATCCTAAGGACCTCCGAGGAGAAGGGTTTCACTTTCGACGCCGCAGATGTTGAGCGACTCCTCTCCGACAAGACGAAAGCCATCATTATCAACACCCCGTCAAACCCGACCGGAGCGGTCATCAGCGAGCAATCCCTAAGGGACATAGCCGACCTCGCCAGGAAGAAGAACTTCTACATCATCTCGGATGAAATCTACGAGAAGATCATCTATGACGGGAACAAACACTTCTCAGTAGGGAGCGTCCCCGAAGCCAGCAGACTCGTAATCACTGCCAGCGGTGTTTCGAAGGCATACTCCATGACCGGATGGAGAATCGGTTTCATGGCAGCAGACGAAGAGATCATCAAGCGTGCGGCGAAGGTACAGAGCCAGGTGACTTCCAACGCCTCCTCGATTTCGCAGGCCGCTGCGCTTGAAGCTCTGCGCGGCGCCCAAGCCGATGTAGAGAAGATGCGGCTCGCCTTCCAGAAGAGACGCGACCTGACAATTGCGAGACTCGCCTCGATAAGCGGGCTCACTGTCGGCAGGCCCGGAGGCGCGTTCTATTTTTTCCCTTCGGTGAAAGGTCTCTTCGGCAAGAGTTACGACGGTAAATCCCTCAAAGGCTCCATCGACGTCGCACAGTTCCTTCTGGCGGAAGCCCAGGTCACCCTTGTTCCGGGAATAGCCTTCGGATCCGACGACCATATCAGGATTTCATACGCCTATTCTGAGCGAGAGCTTACCGAAGCGCTTGACAGGATTGCCGCCGCCGTCTCGGGACTTAAATGACAATCCCTGTAGTCCACCTCCGCAAAAAAGAAGAACATCGGATCCTTTCAGGGCACCTTTGGGTCTTCAGCAATGAGATTGCATCGATCGACGGAACTCCGTTGGCAGGCGACATTGCAGAAGTGAAGAGCGCTTCAAACAAATCGCTCGGATTCGGATACTACAATCCCAGCACGTTGATAGCCGTGCGGCTCCTGTCAACCGAGTTCACGGAACCGGACACCTCATTCTTCATCCGCCGAATCAAGACGGCACTCGAGCTTCGTGAGCGGCTCTTCAAAACTCCCTTCTACCGGCTGTGCTACGGCGAAAGCGATTTCCTGCCGGGCCTGGTTATCGACAGGTTCGATTCCCTTTTCAGCGTGCAGATGTTTTCATGGGGGATGGAGAAGAGAAAGCAGTCCATCTACGAAGCGCTGCGGGAGCTGTTCTCGCCTGAGGCGATATACGAAAGAAACGAAAGCAGCACGAGGGACCTGGAGGGACTTCCCCAATCCAAATCCATCGTGTGGGGAGAAGAGCGGCAGGTGGACTACGACGAGGACGGGGTGGTCTTCCGAATCAATCCATACCGCGGACAGAAGACCGGATTTTACTTCGACCAGAGACTAAACAGGATATACTCGAGATACTTCGCGCCCGGTTCTGAAGTGCTCGACCTTTTCTCCAACGAAGGCGGATTTGCGCTGAACATGCGACGCGCCGGCGCCGCAAGCGTGACTGCCGTCGATTCTTCGGAGGCCACCGTAAAGTCCCTGGCAACTAATTCCGAACTGAATGAGTTCACGAACATCGAGGCAACCGTATCGGATGTGAGTGAATTCCTGAAGGCAGCGTCCGGCTCGGGACGCAAGTACGATGTTGTCGTCTGCGATCCGCCGAGCTTCACACGAAACAGGAAGAGCGTCCCCGCCGCCAAGGCAGGCTACCGCCGGCTTCACGAAGACGTCTTCAGCGTCTTAAAACCTGGAGGCATCTTGCTTACCGCTTCCTGCTCACATCACATTTTCCGTGAAACCTTTGAGGAGGTCGTCTCTGCAGCCGCAGAGAAATCCGGGAAGACGCTTCAGCTGATACACCGGGCAGGTGCCTCGCCCGACCATCCCGTGCTACCGGCAATGCCGGAAACTGAATACCTGAAATTCAACGTATACCGCGTCTTTTGAAGTTCTGGAGAAACCTGTCAAAAACCCTGGAAGAGTGCCGGTTAATCCCCGGAGAAATCGAGGTCGTCGAAAAAGAAGATGAAAGAAACTTCCGGTTGTTGTAGATTGTTATCGGATACAGGAAAATGTATAAGACATTAGCCCTTTTGACGCTTCTCTTTCCGGTTGCCGCCCTTGCGGGACAGCCGACCCTCACTGCACCGCCGGATTCTCAGTACGTGTACATGCCGATTAAGGACATGGAGCCAGATACCGCCGAGCGTGCCAAGGCACTGGGCCTCGACGTAATGATCGGGAACAGCGGTTTTGGCGCCGGATTCTTTTATAAGCACAGAATCACCAACGACCTGTCCTGGACTGCATCATTGAGCATTTCCGAGGCGAAATCACCGAACGAGGTTGCCTACTACGACCCGTGGACCGGACAGAAGTTTGTGCCCGGCAAGGTGAATCAGCTCTGGGTTATTCCGGCTATGGTCGGGCTGCAATACAGGCTGTTCAGCGACGAGATTACGGATTCTTTCCGGCCGTACGTGTTCGGCGGGATCGGACCCAACGTGGTGTTCGCGGCCCCCTACGATCAGCCCCTCTCATATAGTTTTTCCAAAGGGCACGGCTATTTCGGAGGCGGGGCGTATGTCGGAATCGGCGCTTATTTCGGAAGCGATCCCGGCAGCCTTCTGGGCATCAGCATAAGGTACTACATCCTCCCGATGAAGCACGGGATAGAAAGTCTCCAGTACCATCCGATGGCCAACTTCAACACGTTCTTTATCGCGTTCAACATCGGGACACAGTACTAGGCCTTCGCGAGGACTTTAACGAGCGCCGCTCCGGTGCGCGATTCTCTGACTCGCATCACCTGCTCCGGGGTTCCTGTCGCAACAACTTTCCCTCCCTCTTCCCCTGCTTCTGGTCCAAGGTCGATCACGTAGTCCGCACATTTGATGACATCAAGGTTGTGCTCCACGACGATAATGCTGTTGCCCCTGTCGCGGAGCTCAAACAGCACGTCAAGCAGCTTTGCAATCTCTTCGAAGTGAAGGCCCGTGGTGGGCTCATCAAGGATAAACAGCACCTCAGATTCGGAACTTCCGGATAGATAGGTCGAAATTTTCAGACGCTGTGCTTCGCCTCCCGAAAGGGTCGACAGGCGTTGACCAAGTTTGAGGTAACTCAACCCAACCCTGTCAAGCAAGTTAAGAGGCCTGACAACCTCCTTCCTGTCGCCGAAGAAATCGAGCGCCTCTGCGACAGTCATATCGAGCACGTCTGCAACGCTTCGCCCATGGTACTTCATCTCGAGGGCCTCAGCGCTATACCGTCTGCCGCCACAAACTTCGCAATCCAGAGTCACGTCTGCGAGGAACTGCATCTCTACCACCTGTATTCCCTCGCCGCTGCAGGCTTCGCATCTTCCTCCCCACTCGACGTTGAATGAGAAATAGCTTGCGGACAACCCTCTTTCGCGGGCAAGCGGGGTGTCGGCAAAAATGTTCCGGACGGAGTCAAACGCACCGCTGTACGTCGCCACGTTCGACCTAGATATCCTCCCGACGGCACTCTGATCAACCAGTTCGACCGACTCGGGGAGATAGTCGAACGTAATTCCCTTGGCTCGATTTGTCGGGAGGGTCACATCTTTCCGTGATTCTATTACTGCGGTTTCGGAATTTTGCTCCTTCATCGCCTCGTAGAGGATGTCATAGACGAGCGTGCTCTTTCCTGACCCGCTCACCCCCGTTATGCAGACGAACGAATAGAGCGGTATGTCCACATCGAGGCTGCTGATGTTGTGCATCGAAGCACCTTTAACCCGAATAAACTTATCGACCGGCTTTCGCCGCTTGGGGAGAGGTATCCTCTTTTCTCCTCTCAGATATTTTCCGGTCACTGATTTGTTCGAACCCACCAAACCGTCATACGTACCCGCGAACATAACTTCTCCCCCCATCGCCCCCGAGCCCGGGCCGAGGTCGATTACGTAGTCGGCATTCTTCATCATTTCGGCATCATGTTCGACGACGATGACCGTATTGTTGTACAACCGCAGATGCTTCAGTATTGACACAAGCCTGTCCATGTCTCTCGGATGAAGACCTATGCTCGGTTCGTCGAGGACATAAGTTGTCGCGACCAGGGTGGATGCGAGGCTCGTTGCCAGGTTCACGCGCTGGGCTTCGCCGCCGGATAGGGTCGATGAAAGACGATCCAACGTAAGGTAGCCCAGCCCGATCTGGTACAGGTAGCCGATCCTTTTCCTGATCTCCTCCAGGACCTGCTCGGCTATCACCGCGCTTTCGCCTTCGAGCCTTACCAACTCGAAGAACTTCCTGGCTCTGGATACGGTCATCGTGACCACGCCGCCGATATTCTGCCCGTCGATCTCCACTGCGAGTGCCTCCCTCCGGAGTCTCGCCCCTTTGCACACGGGACACGTAACGTAGCCCCGGTACTTGTCCAGGAAGTACCTTACGGAGAAGGAGTGCGACTTCTTTTCCAGGTGTTTGACAAAACCGCGCAAGCCTGTGAAGTTCCTGTCCCCCGCTATCAGAAAATTCCATTCTTTCTCGGTAAGATCTTTTACTGCGACGTCGAGTCGGATCTTGGCTGCCGCCGCGGCCTTCATGAGCGACCGGCGGTAGACATCGAACGCGGGCGCGGAAACCAGGCTTATTCCTCCGTGTAGTATGCTCAAATGCGGATTCGCCACGGTCTTTTGCCAGTCGTAGCCGATTACGGTGCCGAACCCCTGGCACTCGGGACAGGCGCCGTATGGATTGTTGAACGAGAAAAGCCGCGGTTCCGGCTCAAGATAAGCCGTCCCACATTTAGAGCAGTCGAAGCTGCTTGAAAAGTGCGATACGTTCCCATCATCCACGTTAAAAACATATATGCTTCCCGCGCCGTTGAGAAATCCCTGTTCGCATGCCTCGATCACCCGTTCTGCGTATCCTTCCGATCCGGTCGCTATCCTGTCGGCAAGCACAAGGAATTCTCCGGATGAGGGAGGCGGCGAGACGTTCGAATCGATGATGACCGACGGTTTGTCTTTCTCAGCGAAGCGATAAAAACCTCTTCGTTTCAGATCCGGGAGAACGGTCGATGCGTCCCTCGCTTTGACGTTGAAGTAGAGATACAGCCTGCCCCCTTTCATCGACCTCTCAATCTCCCTGAGTATCGATTGAGGCGAATCCCGAATTACCGGGACATGACACCGGTCGCAGAAGACCGTACCCGCCCTTCCGTAAAGGAGACGCAGGTAGTCGTATATCTCCGTCATGGTTGATACAGTGGATCTCGGATTCCTGCTCAAGCGTCTTTGCTCAATGGCCACGGTCGGAGATATTCCCTTTATCGAATCGAGGTCAGGCTTCTCCATGCGTTCGAGGAACTGCCTCACATAAGCAGAGAGGCTTTCGATGTAGCGCCTCTGCCCTTCGGCGTAGATCGTGTCGAAAGCAAGGCTTGACTTACCGCTCCCGGAGGGACCGGTTATTACGGTGATTTCTCCCTTAGGAATGGTGACGTCGATGTTCTTGAGATTGTGCGTGCGTACACCCTCGAGTATGAGGGCTTCGCCGTCATCTCCGCTCTTGAGCCTGCTTTTCTTTTTCTGTGAGGCGGTTCTGTTCAATGACTTCCTTCGTTGTTGTGGGTTCGGTGACCTTTAATTTAACATTCCTAGAACAATCTTTCTGCAGCCTCAGTTCTCCATCGGACCAACTCTCTGCCAGGACCTTCAAACTTGAACGACATCTCGTTGAAAAGTATATTTTCCAGGTGAAAATAAGAACGCCAGCCCTGTCACTTCGCACACGAATCACCTCCGTCGTCGTGCTGATCCTATTTGCCGCCGGCATCCTCATCACATATTTAAATTCGCTGGCAACGGAGAGGATGCTTTTCCGCGACGCCGAAAACAGCGCGCAATTCATCGCAGCCGAGTTCAACGTTACGACAAGTACTTTCCCGCGGGTTGACGCCTCGGTTCTCGCGGCCAATGCCAGACTGGCCTTGAGGCTACTCCCCGAATCCGAATTCATCGGTTTTTTCAAACGTATCACACCCGACTCGGTAGCGTTGACCGCGTCCGCCGGTAGGCGCCCCGATGCCAAAGAGTTTCTCTTCGTCAAACGGATGCTCGGCAGCGACACCTCCCTCCATACCGCCGTATCTTCAGTTCGCTACGGGAATTCCCTCTACTCCTACTCTGTGCTTCTTCATGCGGACGGTCACGTCTGGGGTTTCGCGCTTACCGAAATAACCCTCGGGAGGGTTCGTGAAACTGTAAGGCGCAACCAGGCTATTGGCGCCGCGATCACGCTCGCGGTGAGCATTTTCGCCTCGATACTTCTTCTCCTGGCGATGCGCGTGACATTCCTGCGCCCCTTCGAGGAGCTCGAAGGAGCGATGAAAGAGGCGGCGGGTGGCAACCTGAATTCACGCCTGTCACTTACTTCGGGGACGGAATTCCGCGCGCTCTCCGCGATTTACAACGAGATGATGGTCGAGGTCAAGCGAGCCCACGACATAATCAAGACCGAGGTGAAACTACAGGAAGAGTACAACTCAACGCTCCAGAAAGAAATCGCGATAGCAACCGAGAACCTCCGGCAGAAGAGCACCGAGGTCAATTCTCTGCAAGACAAGCTCCGCGTATTCGAATCCCAGGCTGCCCTGGGAAAGGTGGCATCCAAACTTGCGCATGAACTTGGGAGTCCTCTGAACGCAATATACACTTCCGTGCAACTTCTTCTCGAGAACGATATCCCCGAGGTCGAAAAGAGCAAGCTGAAGGTAATCGAACGCCAGGTCGAAACGATGATAGCCATCATAAACCACTCGCTCCAGGCAAGAAAGATTGCCATGCCCTCGAAGCGGCGAATCGTCCTTCGGGAACTTATCGAAGAGGTAAAACTTGTCATGGACCAGAAGCTCAGGGACAAATCGATCAGACTGGATGTGCATCTGGAAAACCCCGCTGCCAGCCTGGAAGCCGACCCCGTTCAGATTCAGCAAGTCCTGATCAACCTTCTGAACAACTCAATAGATTCCATTGAGAGCAGAAAGAACAAAACCGAACAAGGGGTCATAAGACTTGAGACGGCGAGGGATAACGACTTTGACTTTAACAATATAAGGTTGAATATTTCAGACAACGGTGACGGCGTTCCACAGGAATTTGCCGGACAGCTTTTCAACGAGTTTATCAACAGCAAGAAGCCTAACGGCAACGGGATCGGTCTGGTTATATGTAAGGAGATTGTGGACCGACACGATGGACGCATTTTCTTGTCAAAGACCTCAGAACGTGGAGCAACTTTTTCAATAGTACTGCCGACGGGAGATGACAGACAGAATAGCGGTAATTGACGATCATGCCGATTCGCTGGAGATGCTTCGGGAGGCACTTTCTCCGGCCTATCAGGTAGAAACTTTCGGCGATCCTCTCATCGCCCTGGAGAAAATCAAGGCGGGCGGGTATTCTGCAGTGGTGACTGACGTGATGATGCCGGGACTCAACGGCGTGGAACTCATGGGGAAGCTTCTGGAGGCGTCACCCAATCTGCCCATCATACTAATAACCGCATTTGGAACGCTTGAAGCTGCCGCGAACACGATCAAGACAGGCGCTTTCGACTATCTTAGCAAACCGCTGAACCTCAACGAGATACGCCTTGTAGTCTCAAATGCCGTCTCTCATTTTCATGTGGCCGAGGACTCAAAGATGATCGGCGCGAAGGCCAAAGAAGAGTTGAACGTTTCCAACGTCATCGGCAAGAATGAAAAGATGCTTAAAGTGTTCAAGTTGATCGGTCGGGCGGCCCCCACTAATTCCAGTATTCTCATCCAGGGCGAGAGCGGTACAGGGAAAGAAATAGTTGCGCGGTCCGTCCACCTGAACAGTCCGCGGGCAGGAAAACCGTTCATCCCGATAAATGTCGCGGCAATACCCGAACAGCTTCTGGAAGCCGAACTGTTCGGTCACGAGAAAGGTGCCTTCACGGGCGCTCTCTTCGCAAGGGACGGTCTCTTCACGGAAGCTCAGGGGGGTACTCTCTTTCTCGATGAAGTCGGAGAGATCCCTCTTCAGCTTCAGCCGAAATTACTGAGGGCACTCCAGGAGCACGAAGTCAGAAGGATCGGTAGCAGCGTTTCCAGAGTTGTGGACGTGCGGATTATCGCCGCCACCAACCGCAAGCTCGAAGATCTTGTCGCCGAGAAGCAGTTCCGTGAGGACCTCTTCTACCGGCTCAGCGTCATACGCATAGAGCTCCCACCTTTGCGCGAACGAAGAGAGGATATTCCACTCCTCGTGGAGTACTTCATCAAGAAGTACAACTCTCAGCATAACAAGCAGATAACCGGCATCTCGAAAGAGCTTTTATCGAGTATCGAGGCCCATGACTGGCCAGGCAACGTTAGGGAACTGGAGAACTTTGTAGACCGCGCCGTAGCCCTAGCCACGGGACCGGTGTTGACATTGAACGATGTTGAACTGCCTGCTTCGAGGAAACCCCAGTCCGACTGGGCCAAATCTCTTCCCCGCAGCCTTACCCTCGACGAACTGGAGACCGAGTATATCAAGCACATACTGACGATTTACGACGACAACTACGTGCGGGCAGCTGAGGTCCTCGGCATAAACAAAAGTACGCTTTACAGGAAACTCGGCAAACCCAAGAAATGAACCCATTCCGGAAATCCCTCCTCCTCTTGCTCGCGTTCCTCGGCTTCCTATCTCCTTCGATCACAAATGCGAAAGAGACCGCGTCTGAACGACTGTTAAGGCGTGAGATTTCGTTCATGATCTCGCGGAGCAAGTCACCGAGAACCCTGAAGGCGATCGAGGTCTTTTCCAGGAGGAGGCAAAAGGCAATCTACCGGTCGCACGCGGGCCTCCTACTCCACCCTGCCAGCAACCTGAAGATCGTGACGACATCCTTCGCACTTCACGCGCTGGGAAGCGACTATCTTTTCGCGACTCCATTTGAATTCGCCGGTGTCCAGCGCTCGGATACCCTCGACGGAGATCTCGTTGTGGTCGGAAACGGCGACCCTATCCTATCCTACAATGATCTGGATTCCGCGGCCAGGGCCATACATAACACCGGGATACATGTCGTAACCGGCGACTTGGTAGTCGATATATCCAAGTTCGATTCCCTCCGGTGGGGCGCCGGATGGATGTGGGACGATGAGCCTGAACCCTACGCAATGTTCATAGGGCCTGCATCTTTCGATCACGACGTGATTACAGTCGACATCTCGCTTGACTCTTCGTCCGGAAGACTTCGCGTCACGACCGATCCCAGCACACGGTTTGCGAGAATTGAAAATGAGGCGCTGCCAGGCACAATAGACAGTGTGTCTGCCACACGGATAATGGCCGATGACGTCAACACAATCGTCGTGAGCGGGACTTACACAAACGTTTTCTCTGCCCAGACTTACGAATTTTCGATAAGGCATCCCGGGAGGTATCTTGGAACAGTCCTGGAGGAAAGCCTCGAACGTCTCGGCGTCGAGATCGAGGGTCGAGTGGTGGTGACGCGAGCATATACCGATCACTCTCCGAGGGTACAGGTATTCAATCTGACGCATTCGATCGATACGGTCCTGACTTACACCAATAAGGTATCAGACAATCTCGGCGCTGAATGTCTATTGCGCGACGTCCCGGTGGCAACCGCCGGTGAGATCGGGAGCGCGGAAAACGGAATCAAACTCGAAGAAGAGTTTTTGAAACTATGCCGCATCGACACCACAGAATACTACATCGTCGACGGCTCAGGAGTGTCGCACTATAATCTCATTACTCCGGAGGCTATCGTTAAGCTCCTTCGTTTCGACCTCGACCAGCCCTATGGCGCACTTTTCTTCAAAACTTTGCCCGTAGCCGGTATTGACGGTTCTCTCGAAAAACGGATGCTTCAGGACTACGTAAGGGGTAAAATTCATGCCAAGACCGGCTCAATCAACGGAGTCCGCACACTCTCGGGATACGTGGTAATCCCGCGGGATACGCTGGTGTTCTCGATGATGATGCAGAATTTCGCTGCGAACGGCGACTCGATGGAGGCTCTGCAGGACAGCATCTGTTCAGTGCTCGCGCAATACAGTCCGAGCAGACGTACATTTGCCCGAAACCTGAGAAAGCACCGGATAGGTACGTACGGCATTGTCCCTAAACGGAGGAGGGCAACCGTAAGAAGGAAACCTTCCACGATATCCGTTCCCAAACACGAAACGAAAATGGAAAAGTCCTAGAAGAGCCTTGCGCTAGAATTCAACCGTTGAGCTTTTCCCCTGGATTAGTTAAATTCTTCTGCAAATTTTCAGACTCATGCTGGCGTAGCTCAGTTGGTTAGAGCACTAGATTGTGGATCTAGGGGTCGCAGGTTCGAATCCCGCCGCCAGTACAACTCCCTTTGAACATTCTTCCCGGCATTTAGTGGTACATGCCGACCCGTCCTATTCGCAAGACGTCTTCAAACACCGAAGTGCCTGCATATCGCCTGGCGGGAGGTTGCCCGGCCCTTTTCAGTGAGGCCCTATGGAATGGAGACCCGCTCCGGAGCCTGCGACGACTTTCTAAGGTGCTTCGTTGAAGTAACCCGACACGAAGACAAGCGGAGCGTTCCAGTTGATTGCGATCTCGTTGGAGGCGTAGCTACCCTGATTATCGACATAACACTTCGCCGGCGGCGTGGAATCAGTGTACATTGAGCGAAGGACGGCGTCGTAACGACCTCTGTCCGGCCCGCCTGCCAGCAGACCGGGAACGGGCTCCGCAATTCCGTCAGATGCCGAAGGCCTGTGGTGGATGTGCATCGGGGACGCCGTCCCGACTCCGGTGATGTATGACATATCCTTCATGTTGCAGCCGAGCACATAGTTAAGCTGTTCCAGTGCGGTGTTGTAATACTCCTTCTTGCCTGTCAGGGTGTATCCGACGATCAGAACGACTGCATTGTTCAGCACTTCCCCGTTGCTTCCCCAGACATACTGAGACGGAAGGATGCTTACATTCAGACCGTCGTTCGATGCTATCCTGACGAGGCTCTCGCAATATGTATCGAACGATCTCAAAAGCGTTCCTTTGAGAGTAGAATCTGAATTGGTCCGGTCGCACGTGAGGTAGTCGAGCAAGCCCAAATCTCTGACGTTGCGCCATGCCATTGTCGATGCGAACGCGTCTCGGCCCCCACAATTGTCGGCAAAATATGTATTGAAATTATCGGATCCCGTACTGATATAAAGCTCTGCGGCAGCCCACAGCCGCTCGTCGGAATCGTTCGGGTCACCGTACTCACCGGTCCTGGTCCCTTCAGGGTTATGAAAGCCCCCTGCCGGCACGATCTTCGAATTCGCGCTCAGGTAACCCCACGCAGCAAGTGCAGCATGCAGACAACGCGAGGCGAAAGCTGTATCGAATCGGGAATAGATCCGTGCAGCCATCGCCATGGCGGCTGCAAAGTCGCCGGTGGCGGTGGTGGATTTCCCATAGACATATCGCGTCGATGTATCCTGCGATGGCATTATGAAACCGGAAAAATTGGCGGGTGTCACTTTGAAGTACACACCTCCGTCAAGGGGGTCCTGCATCTCGAACAACCAGTCGAGCTCGTATCGAACTTCATCAAGAATGTCGGGAACCCCGTTGCCGCTTTCAGGTATATTCAGGTCATCGCATTTGAACTTCGAGGGAAAGAGTTCGTAAGCCATCAGGAGAGTCCCGACGGTGACCCCGGCGTTCACGACGTACTTGCCGTAATCTCCCGCATCGTGCCACCCTCCGGTTGCCTTCATCGAGCCGGTTTTTCCTGTCGAGAGATGGAAAGTCGCGTCGTTCGTATGGCACGTGCCTCTGGCATACACGCCCGCATGCTGAGGAGTCAACGCCATCCCGCATCTCTGAAAATAGAATGACTTCAATGACTCCCTGTAGACGTCTTGGAACACATTGTCGGATATCGTGAACGGGTATGAACTGTCGGACAGGCTGGTTGCGACGCGATACCTACCGTCAGACTCAAGAGAAGTGAAATCCCCTGCGTATGTCGCGCTTCCCGTTGCGGCATCATTAGAAGACGCTCGCGTGAATGCGCCCTTGTACCTGATGGCACCGCTTGCCGCATCGATAACGAAAAAGCTGTCGGCCCTGTCAGTACTATAGACAAACTTCTGTTGGTCCGGCAAATACCCAGCCTGGTTCACCATTACAATCTGTGCACGAGCGACACTGAATTGAAGAGCGACGATCAATATCGCTACAAAGTGCCCCCTGGATTTCATACAACCCTCCTTTCACTGTTTCCGCTGCGCTCAGTCAGCCTGCGCAATCCCGGTTAGGGCCGTCACGACTCATCACGGCACGCCAGATTCCCAAAGGTAGAGCCCGCACCCTTGGCTGTACAATCTGCATTGACCCGGTGAGAGACACAAGATTGCCACAAGCTTTCCCGCCTTTCCGCCGCAGACTGCGTTTTGACACTCAAGTCAGGCGCGATTTGCAGTTCACTTTATCCTGACAACATCCTTCGCAACCGAGGGGAACTTGTGAGCCACGAGCCCGTCGTGTCCGGGTATTATCAGTGTAGTGTCCGATACCAGGGCCTTCATCCGTTTCAGCTGTTGCACGTATGCGGCTTTATCGAAAGTCAGCGGGATAGGCAACAAGTTGTGCAGGTTGTAATAGAACCAGTCGTCATCGGAGGCAAGCATCACCTTCTCCCCATGCGCATTCACGAGGAGGTGTTGCGATTCCCACGTGTGTCTGGAACCTATGAACACGCGAATGCCCGGGATGATTTCGATGCTGTCGCCGTCCACCAGACGGAGGCGTCCCTCAAGATTGGCCCGAACGATGTTCATCACATCTTCATGAGTAAAGCCGTAATGATCCCCGTTTTTCTGCCACGCCTCGCCGACAAAATAATCGTAATCTTTCCTCTGCATCCACACGGTTCCCTTGCCGAAAAATGGAAGGCCGTCGATGTGATCGAAATGCGGGTGGGTGATGATGATGTCTGTTATCTCATCCGGTCTCACACCAAGCCTTGCGAGTGCTGAATCCGGCCTCGTGTAGGACTTGAGAGAAAGCTTCGGCATTGTGCTGTCTTTGCGAAAGCCGGTGTCGACAAGGATATTCCTGCCGTTGTCGCCTTTCAAGTACCAGAAGTAGTAGGCGAAATCGACGCTATCGGGCGATGTTGCGCCAATGGCGACACGGTCTACAGGCGCACGACGGCTCGATTCAGCATACTCGATTGCGTAGACTTGATACATGTCCTTTGGTCTCGTTTGGCCGAAGGCGCATCCGACAACGATGAGACCAGCCATGATGGCGCTAGAGATTTTCATTTTGTGTCCTTTCCATTCAACACAGTTTAACGAACCCCCGCTGAGAACCGATCCATGCGACCCGCGAATCGACAAATTCCTCGACACGAGTCATGAAGGAGGCGATTTACTTCAGTAACCCTGAGCATCTCCTGCTCCACGTGGATCTGCGACACCTTCAAAACCTTTTGGCGTAACGAGGATTGCCTGGACCTCTCCGATCTGTTGAACTTCCTCCAGCGTGTACCCTCGCGAGGCTAGGTTCTCTTTAACATCGTAGACAAGCGCGCCCGGCTCGTAAAATACCTTATCGGGGACCCATTGCATATGCACTCTCCCGACCATCTCCGCTTCCGCCAGGGGCATATGATAATCGATGACGTTCAAGAGCACCTGTAGAACCGCGTTGATGATCTTAGTCCCGCCGGGTGAGCCGAGCACCAGGTATGGATGGCCGTCCTTCAGTACGATAGTCGGAGTCATGGAACTCAGCATTCTCTTCCCGGCCATTATCGAATTGGCCGTCGCGCCGATCGCACCAAACTGGTTCGGAGTGCCCGGCTTCGCACTGAAGTCATCCATCTCGTTGTTCAAAAAGAATCCCGCCCCGTCGACGACAACCATTGAGCCGAAGTAGCTGTTGAGTGTAGTGGTCACGCTGACTGCATTGCCTTCCCTGTCTATGACGGAGTAATGGGTGGTGTGAGTTCCTTCTTTCATGGGATGTATCAAATCCGGATAGATATCGATGCTGGGTGTAGCGCTGAACGGGTCTATCTTTGATGCCAACGAGTCGGCATACGCCTTCGACAACAACCGCTTCAACGGGACATTGACGAAGTCGACATCACCGAGATATTTGTCCCGGTCCGCAAAAGCGCGGCGCATAGCTTCGAGCTCATAGTGGAGACTCTGAGAAGCGCCGTAGCCATACTTCGCCAGGTCAAAATGCTCAAGTATATTAAGTATCTCTGCCAGGCAAACGCCGCCTGAGCTGGAAGGGGGCATGCTGAGTACCTGGCAGCCGTGGTACGTGACACTGATGGGCTCCCTGACCACCGCGTGGTAATCCTCGACGTCCTTCGCTGTTATGACGCCTCCGGTGGCCTGGTCTTCTTTTGCGATTAGCTCGGGGATTTGGCCCCCATAGAAGCCGTCCCTTCCCTGCGCCGCGATCTTCCTCAACACCTTTGCGAGGTCCTTCTGGACCACCAGGTCTCCCACGCGGAAAGTGGTATCGTTTTTGGAAAAATACTTCATCGTGGATGGGAATTTTTTGAACAAATCGAAGGCATGCTTGAAGTCCGATGCAAGCCTCTCATTCACCCTGAAACCTTTCTTCGCAAGTGCTATAGCGGGTTCCATCACTTTCCTCAAGGAGAGCTTTCCAAACTTCCTTTCGGCCAGGATAAGGCCATCGACGTTTCCCGGCACGCCCACCGATAACCCGCCGACAAGCTCCTCCGCGTCGTCGACACTGCCGGTGCTGTCGATGTACATGTTGCGGCTCGCCGCCGCGGGGGCTGTCTCGCGAGCATCGATGGCATAGTCCTTTCCGTTCGCCAAGTGGATCATGTAGTACCCCCCGCCGCCAAGGTTTCCGGCTTGAGGATACGTAACCGCAAGCACAAATCCTGCGGCAACAGCAGCATCGACAGCATTGCCGCCTTCCTTCATAATCCTGACTCCGACGGCCGTGGCGATTGAATCCGACGACGACACCATTCCATTGACGCCAAAAGCGGGCTTCAGTACGGAAATTTGTGACAGTGATGGGGACACTAGACAGAGAAGGACAACAATGGTACGACGCAAGCTGAACATCCTGTTACCTTTCAAGGCTGTGGTTAGGATTCTTTATGTGAAGATAATCTAAATCAAGTCAAACAAGCGAGAGTTTCCCCCTCTTCGGGGCGGCCCGCTTATCACCTGGACGCGACGCCTCTCAGGCTTTCCTCTTCCCTTGCAAGAACGCTTCTGCCTCTATGACGTCTTCCTCCGAGCCCATGAAGAGCGGGGTTCGTTGATGGATCTCGGTCGGTACAATGTCGAGGATGCGTCTGCGCCCGTCGGTGGCCCTGCCTCCCGCGTGCTCGACTATGTATGAGAGCGGCGAACATTCGTATACCAGTCGGAGCTTTCCGTCCGGATATGTTCTGTCGCCGGGATACATGAAGATGCCGCCGTGCAGAATGTTCCTGTGAAGATCCGCCACTAAAGATGCCACGTATCGCGAAGTATAAGGCCTGTGTGTTGCCGGATCATCCTGTTTCAGATAATCCACATATCTCCGCACATTGGCATCCCATTTCAGGTAGTTCCCTTCGTTGACGCTGTACGTCTTCCCTCGCTTCGGGATCCGCATGTTCTCATGCGAGAGAAGGAACTCTCCTACGGATGGGTCAAGCGTGAAACCGTGGACCCCCTGGCCGGTGCAGTACACAAATATCGTGGAGGAACCGTAGATGACATAAGCAGCGGCGGCAAGCTTGTAACCGGGTTGCAGGCAGTCTTCCTCGGTGCCCGGCCCAGACGGAGTGACCCTGTGGAATATGCCGAAGATACTGCCGATTGAGACGTTGGCGTCTATGTTCGATGATCCGTCTATCGGGTCGTAGACGAGCACGTATTTACCCTTGGGGTATTTGTCCGGGATAGCCATCAGCCCCCGACTTTCTTCCGATGCCATCACGCATAGATGACCGCCGTGGTCCATCGCCCTGAATATGGTCTCGTTCGCAAAGTCGTCCAATTTCTTGATTTCGTCCCCGCTGTCGTTTTGACGATCGGTCGTACCAAGGATCTCGATCAACCCTGCCTTGCTGACTTCGCGCCAGATTAGTTTCACTGCAATGGCAAGGTCGCTCAGCAAACCGCTAAAGTCGCCTGTTGCTCCGGGATGTTCCCTTTCCCCTTCGTCGATATGGCGCCCGAGCGTCATGAGGCGATTCTTCGACTGGGAAGGCCCTACGTCTTCCGGGCGTGGAGATGGCTTCTGACCGAACATGTTACCTCCGTAGATCTTTGCGGCCTCGTGGATCCCGTTTTCGCCGGGTATCCGGGCCTTATTTCACTGCACTGGAACGCGCCTTTTGGGCCAAACGCTCCTGATCTTTGTACTGTAACTGGTAAAGTCTGTAGTAAATACCCCCCAACGACACAAGCTCCTGATGGTTTCCCTGTTCGCGGATCTCGCCTTTGTGGAGTACTATGATCTTTGAAGCATGCTGGATGGTTGAAAGCCTGTGCGCGATGACGATGCTTGTCCGTCCCCTAAGGAGGTTCGCGGTCGCTTTCTGAATAAGCTGTTCGGTCTCGGTGTCGATGTTGGCAGTTGCCTCGTCGAGCACGAGTATGCGCGGGTCGTGTGCCAGCGCGCGAGCGAAGGAGATCAGCTGCTTTTGACCGACAGACAGTGATGCGCCTCTCTCCTTGACGTCCTCGTCGTAGCCGGCCGGGAGCCGGTCGATGAAGCCTCCCGCTCCCACGAGCGTTGCCGCGTCTTTTACCCTGTCAAACGGTATCTCTTCATTTCCCAGGGCAATATTGTAACGGACGCTCCCGGAGAAGAGAAAAACATCCTGCATCACTATCGCGATGTTTCTGCGAAGGTCGCGACTGGAGATATCTTTTACGTTGCGACCATCGACGTAGACCCCTCCGGAATTTACGTCGTAGAATCGCATCAACAGGTTGACGATCGAAGTTTTGCCCGCGCCGGTAGCCCCCACGATCGCCACGGTCTCACCCGGCTTGGCCGTGAACGATACGTTCTTGAGTACGAGGTTCTCACCGTCGTATGCAAACGAGACGTCCTTGAACTCAATCTTCCCCTCGATGTTTCCGATCGGTTCGGGGTTGTCCTTCTCCGGGATTACGGTCTTGTCGTCGACGACCTTGAATATTCTCTCGGATGACGCCATCGCCGTTTGAAGGATGTTGTACTTCTCGGAGAGATCTCTGATGGGCGTGAAGAATTGCTCCGTGTATTGAAGAAAAGCGATCAGTATGCCGAGCGAGACACCTCCGTGAACTCTGAAGAATTCTTCAGAGACAAGGTGGGTACCGCCGAACCAGATTATCAGTCCGACAGCAAGTGCACTGGTCAATTCGACTCCCGGATAGAAAAGGGCATAGTAGAAGACTGATCTTATATTCGCGTCGCGCAGTTTCCCGTCCACCTCGTCGAAATTCCTGAATGCCCTGTGTTCCCGGTTGTATATCTGGTCCACCACAACACCGGTAATGTGCTCCTGCAGGAATGAATTTATCCGTGCAATCAGGACGCGGATCTCACGATATGACGATCTGACCTTTTTCCTGAAGAGCATCGTAATGTAGAACAGGACGGGCAGGACCGTCAGCGTGACGAGCGCGAGCTGGGCACTGAGACTGAACATGAATGTCAGTATCCACACGATCGTGAAAATATCACCGAACGCCATCACTATGCCGGACTAGAAGAGGTCGTTCAGCGCCTCCACATCGTTTGTCACCCTCGTTACGAGCCTCCCTACAGGATTCCGGTCGAAATATTTGATGCCGAGCTTCTGGAGGTGAGTGAATATCTCCATTCTTATATCGAAGATAGTTTTCTGACCTATCCACTGAGTCAGGTACGCGGAGCCGTAACGCAGCAGCGCCTGAGCTGAAATGACAGCGAACAGCAGCATTATAATCTTGAACAGGCCTGCCCCGTTGCCCTTCTCGATGTAGCTGTCGATAGCAATCTTGGTCAGATACGGCCGCACCGGTCCCATGCCCGAATAGACGATCGTGATCATCACGGCCAAGACCACCTGGACCTTGTAGGGTCGCAGGTAGTGAAGGAGCCGGCGCATCAGCCTGCCGTCATACGCTTTACCAAGTATCTCTTCCTCGTGTACCTCTACTGCCATGTTCTTCCAATCGTGTTCAAAGCGTCATCTTCCCGGTTCGGTACCGCATGCATGGTCTTCCGTCTGCCATTGGCATCACCTTACCAGGTTTGCGGGCGAGCCAGTGGCGAACGAGGAGATGTTGTCGACCGTCGTCTGCAGGATTCTCTCCACGGCCTCGACGCTGTCGAAGGCTATATGAGGCGTCATTATAACATTCTCCCTATTCAACAGAATATTCTTCTCGAGAACCGCTTTCAAGTGTTCGACGGATACATTCCTCGTGAGCATCTGGTTTTCTTCCTTAACAAGGTCCTCTCCCTCGAATACATCCAGTCCCGCCCCGCCGAATATACCCGACTCCAGCGCGTAGTGAAGCGCCTCTGTCTCGATCAAGCCAGCGCGTGCCGTATTGATGAAAAGCGCACCCTTCTTCACAAGGCCTATATTCTTCATGTTGATAAGATGGTGCGTGGTTTTGTTATAGGGACAGTGCAGCGAAATGATGTCGGATTTTCCGAGGAGCTCATCCAGCGCGACGTACCGGAAACCGAGCACCTCTTCCAGGAAGTGATTTCTGCGTACGTCGTACGCAATCACGTTCATACCGAATCCCTTCGCGATCTTTATTACGTGAGATCCGATCCCTCCCGCACCGATAACTCCGAGGTTCTTGCCTTTGATGTCCCATCCCTCCAGCCCTTCCGGCGAGAAGTTGTTGCGTACGGTGCGAACGTAAGCCTTATGTATGTTGCGAGAGAGCGCCAGTATGAGCCCGAACGTGTGCTCGGCGACCGTGTTTTCACCGTAGTAGGGCACGTTACAGACGGTTATCTTCTTTGCCGCCGCATACTTCAGATCGATATGGTTGAAGCCTGTGCTCCGCGTCGCCACACATCTAAGCCTCGGAAGCTTCGAGAGGGTTCCCTTATCAAGCACGGAATAGATGAACACGGAAACGATATCGGCGTTCCTTGCCGTCGCAACGTTCTTTGCGGTCAAGGGTTCGGGGAAGAACCCTAGTTGAAACCTCCCCCTGAGCGCTTTGTTCAGGAACCTTTTGTCGGTCGGAGTAACTTCGTAGAAGTTTATCTTAAGCATTTCTCTCTTACATCCTCTGAAGTTCTTCTTCGAGAAGTTGCCTGTTATAAAGGTCTGCGTAAATCCCGTTCTGCATCACGAGCTCGTCGTGCTTGCCAGATTCGGCTATCACACCGTCGTCCAGAACCACTATCATGTCGGCATCTTTTACCGTCGAAATCCTGTGGCTGATAATGATGCTGGTCCTGTCCTTCATTACATCCTTTAATCCCTTCAGGATCTCCTCTTCAGTGTAAGTGTCGACCGCCGATAATGCTTCGTCCAGTATGAGAATCTTCGGTTTCCTGATTATGGCCCGCGCAATTCCAACCCTCTGCTTTTGTCCGCCGGAGAGCGTGATCCCGCGTTCTCCTACCACTGTATCAAAACCCTTCGGGAATGACTCGATGTCCTTGTAAATCTGGGATACCCTGGCTGCCCACTGTATCTCTTCGGGAGTTGCAATCTCGACTCCGTAGGCGATGTTGTTCGCGATCGTGTCTGAAAAGAGAAAAGTCTCCTGTTGAACGTACCCTATATTGCGCCTCAAAACGTCGAGCGGAATTTCCCTTGTCGGGAAGCCGTCTATCAGTACTTCGCCCGATGTAGTGTCGAACAGGCGCGGTATCAGGTTGACTATCGTCGATTTCCCCGTTCCCGTTTTGCCGACGATCGCCAGCGTCATCCCCTTTTCTATTTCCAGGTTGATATTCCTCAACGCGTAATCTTCTTTGGAAGGGAATCTGAACGAGACACCGCGGAAGGAAATGACGCCGTGGATTTCATTGACGGACCTGTCGATGTCCTCGTGGTCTTTTATCTCCGGCTGCGTGTCGAAGATCTTGTTAAGCCTGCCCATGGAAGCCGCACCGCGCTGGAATATGTTGACGACCCATCCGAACGCTATAAGCGGCCACGTGAGCATGCCGAGATATATCAGGAACGAGACCATCGTGCCGAGGGAGAGCGAATTCACTATAACGTCCAGCCCCCCCCGCCAGATGACGATAACCGTCGCGGCTCCCGTCAGTATTCCCATCAGCGGCCAGAGGAGCGACTGTATCTGCGCAAGCGTCAGGTTCTTCTTCAAGTAGCCGAGGCTCATGAACCTGAATTGTTCATTCTCGTGATCCTCCCTGACATACGACCGCACCACGCGGATGCCGGCTACGCTTTCCTGGGCTCGTGCGGTCATCTCGCTGTATTGTGCCTGGACCGACTCGAAATGCCGGTTGACCAGTTTTCCCAGGTAGTAGACGCCTGCCGACACGAAAGGAAGCGGGATGAGCGAGTAGAGCGTTAGTCTGACATCTATCGAGAACATTATCGATATCACCATAACGAAGCCGACGATAGTATCGGACGTGTACATGATGCCGGGACCGAGGACGTTCCTCACCGCGGCGATGTCGTTCGTACCGTGCGCCATCAGGTCGCCGGTCGGCATGTTGAGGAAGTAAGAGAATGAGAGTCTCTGGATGTGGGCATAGAAGTCGTTCCGCAGATCGTACTCTATCCTGCGCGAGGTAACGATGATCGTCTGGCGGGTCATGAACGTGAAGAACCCGCTGAGGAACGTCGCACTGACCACGAGCGCGGCATACTCCAGGAGTTTCCAGGACGACGGTTCTTTCTTAAGCTGATCGATCGTGCTTCCGATAATGAGCGGTACGAACACCGCGAATAGGTTGGAGAGCAGAACGGTCAGGAGGCCGATGTAAAGCGTCCGCTTGTGCTTCTTGAGATACGGTACTAGTCTGAGGAGGTGCTTCATGTGCTTAGCCGATGACCGTGAATCCTGTGTATTTGTGGAGCGCCTTCGGGACGACTACCTTGCCTTCAGGTGTCTGGTAGTTTTCGAGAAGCGCGACCATAAGGCGCGAGGTGGCAAGTCCCGATCCGTTCAGAGTATGGACAAACTCCGGTTTAGATTTCGGATCGCGTTTAAACTTGATATTGGCGCGTCGTGCCTGGAAGCTCTCGAAGTTCGAACAGCTGGATGCCTCCAGCCATCCTTCCCTGGCCTCTGTCGCGGGAGCGAAGACTTCTATGTCGTAGCACTTCGCGGAGGAGAAGCTGAGATCGCCGGTACAGAGCAGCATTACTCGGTACGGAATGTTCAGCAACCTCAGAACTTCCTCCACATCGACAACGAGTTTTTCCAGCTCATCGTATGAATCTTCCGGTTTAACCATTTTTACCAATTCGACTTTGTTGAACTGGTGTACTCGCAGAAACCCGCGCGATTCCTTGCCCCAGCTCCCGGCTTCCCGTCTGAAGCATGCCGAGTAAGCCGCGTACTTGGCAGGCACTTGCTCGGCAGGTAATATCTCATCCCGTCGCAGGTTTGTGACCGGAACTTCGGCAGTCGGCACCAGGTACAGGTCATCGACTTCGCAGTGATACATGTCCTCTGCCATCTTCGGAAGCTGACCCGTTCCGCGCATTGATGCCTGGTTCACGACAAACGGCGGGAAAATCTCGGTATAGCCATGATTATTAACATGCAAATCGAGCATAAAGTTTATGAGAGCCCTCTCTAAAGCGGCTCCTTTCCCTACGTAAACGGGGAACCCCGCGCCGGTAACCTTGCTTCCCCTCGCGAAATCCAGTATTCCCAGTTTCTCTCCAAGCGCAAGGTGGTCGAGGAGCTTGAAATCGAACTCCTTGGCGGTACGGACCTCACCCCACCGCCTGACCTCCTTGTTATCCTCTGCGCCCGATCCCACAGGAACGGTAGAATGAGGCACGTTCGGGACATAAAGGAGCAGTTCATTCAGTTCGGCGTCGACCGATTTAAGCTCATCGTCAAACCCCTTCAGGGAATCGCCCTTCGTTTTGCCGGCCGCCATCAGTTCAGACGCGTCTTTGCCCTGCTGTTTCAGCCTGGCTACTTCTCCGGCGATCCGGTTCCGTTCGCTTTTTATGGTCTCAGATTTCTGAAGGAGCTCTCTCCTTCGGCTGTCCAGGGCGAGTATCTCGTCGACGCGGTCGCCTTCTCTTTTTCTTGCGATTGCTTCTTTTACCAATCCGGGATTTTCACGGATGAATTTGAGATCGAGCATGTCTTTTCAAATTCCTTTTCTTCTTTTCATCAAATTACCCCGGCATGTTTCATCTGCTGCCTCATCAACGACAGGGAGTCGACGACCGACGGCATTTTCAGGCTGAGCTCAGTCTGGGCCTTGAGGCAGATGAAACTGGAATTCGCCGGGCGTCTGGCTTTCTGGTTGAGCTTGTCGGTAGTGATCGGCAAAATCTTCGCCCCTTCGTAACCGAACACGCGGGCAATCTTCACGGCAAATTCGAGGCGCGACATCGTCTCGAATCCGCTGACGTGGTACAATCCCCGGGCGTCTCTCTGAACGACTTTGAGGGCGGCGAACGCAAGCTCATCGGCGAGCGTCGGATTACCAACCTGGTCGGTAACGACCGGGAATTCTTCCCCGCTCTTTAACTTCTCCAGCACCCACATGACAAAATTCTTTTTGATCCCTGGCGCGAAGCCATAAAGGACCTGCGTCCTCAGGATCGCAAGGTCGTCCAGATGCGACCTGGCGACGTTCTCACCTGCAAGCTTTGTTTTGCCGTAGTACCCTATCGGGTCGGGCAGCGAGGTTTCGTCGTAGTTCCCTTTGACGCCGTTGAAGACATAGTCGGTGGAGATGTGTACGAGCTTCGAGCCGAACACATTGGCAGCCTCTGCGAGATAGCCGACCGCAGTCGCATTGACCTTGTACGCGGTCTCCCTCTCCACCTCGGCCCGGTCTACGTCGGTAAATGCCGCAGCGTTGATGATCGCCGAGGGTTTGAATGCACCGACTGCATCCATGACCTTCTGCCGGTCGGTTATGTCCAGCGCGACCAGTCCGTTCCCGGCCGAGAGCTCACACGCAAGGATCTCGTATTCGGATTCTCTCCGGAACACTTCGGCCAGCTTCTGCCCGAGCAAGCCGCCCGAGCCAGCAATCATAACTCTTCTGTCAGACATCCGCGCCCGCCTTCCTCAACTTGAGGAACCCGCCGGGCCCGGCCGCTCCAACTTTCAATACTGCCGATCTTACCCCAGCCTCTGCCGCTTCTTTGAAATTCCTTCCCAGGACGACAGCATGAATGAATGTTGCCCCGAACACATCGCCGCTTCCGGTCGGATCGACGACGGCCGTCGCTTGAGGCGGAAAGAAATGTTCCGCTACCTTATTTCCGGCTTTCTCATAAAGCGATAGCCCGCGCTCGGCAAACGACACGATAAGCGCTCGCGCTCGCGATCCCAGAATTTTCCCCCAAAGTTCCCTGGGGCTTTTCACTTCGGAATCGATTATGTTAGCCTCGTCTTCGTTCATCTGTACCGTATCGGCGTATTCGCACCATGCAAGATAATCCTCTCGCGGCGCCCGAACCCTCTTCCCGCCGGGCATGTGCCGCATCACGATGTTGTGCAGATCGATATGGATGTGACAACCCGGTGAGGCGGCCCTTATCTTGCCAAGGGTCTCGAGCGTGATATCCCATCCGCTTATGAGGTTGATATGAATCCCATCCGCCGGCAGGAAAGGTTCGATCCTATCGAAAGGCGTCGGCTCGATAGGCTGTGTGCTGCATTCCCACCGCCTGTTGTCATCCTTGTAAAACAAGTCCACTCGTCTGACGGGCGATCCCGCTTCGTAGATCCCCGACATGTCGACATTCTTCAGCCGGCTGAAAAGCTCCCGGAAGTACGCGCGGTCGTCCCTTCTCAGGCCTATGACGGGAATCGTCTCCACGCCGTCGTCGAGCGAACCGCTCGCCACTACGGAGTAAGATATGCCGCCGGGCTCGTTGAGAACCGTGCCGTCCGCCTTGTGAATGACATCGAGGCAAGGTTCGCCGATGATGAGAATCCTCAAAGCTTCGATCCCTTCGCGCGAAACTCGACAAGCTTCTTCTTGACATCCGGGTTCGACAGTCCGATGATTTCAGCGGCAAGGACGCCGGCGTTCTTCGCTCCAGCCTTTCCGATTGCGACCGTTGCCACCGGGATGCCCGGGGGCATCTGGACGATCGAATAGAGGGCGTCGACTCCTGAGAGTTCCGAGCCGCTGAGCGGTACGCCGATAACGGGGATCGTCGTAAGGCTGGCGACCACACCGGGGAGATGCGCCGCCATGCCGGCTCCCGCTATCACGAGGCTGAAACCGTTCTTCTCGGCACTCGAGGCAAACTCCGCCGTTTCTTTCGGATTGCGGTGTGCGCTGAGGACATGAAGCTCGTGCTCGATACCAAAAAAATCGAGATACGCGAACGATTCGGATATCGCCGCTTCGTCCGACTTACTTCCAATTAGAATTGCGACTTTCGGTTTAGGCATACTCCTCCTTCATCGTAGTGATTTGATGGCCGCCGTGTACCGCAGAACGGCGACGTAACCGATCATGCCGATTCGCTAACAATGGCGGCCTACTTACCGAGACGTCAGTTTCCACAAACGTCATATTCGTCCTATTTCTTTCCGTACACTTTTTCCGGATCAAAAACCTTGACTCCGACGTCCACCAGATTGCCCTTCTCGACCTTCCGGTAGAAACAGGTCCTATTCCCCGTGTGGCATGCCGCTCCACCGACCTGGTCCACCTTCATGACGATCGCGTCGCCGTCACAGTCGATCAAAAGTTCCATTATGTTCTGTACGTTGCCGGATTCCTCGCCCTTGCGCCAGAGCTTCCTGCGGGACCTGCTCCAGTAAACGGCCTGCCCAGTCTCCAAGGTCTTTCGAAGACTCTCTTCGTTCATGTGGGCAAGCATCAGGATCTCACCTGTTTTATAGTCCTGCGCGACGGCCGTAATCAGTCCTTTATCGTCGAACTTGAGTTGACTCACGATCAAATCTATATCTCTCATATTCTTACCGGGACACCTTTTCTTGATAAGTAATTTTTTACTTCAGTGATCTTGAATTTCCCGAAATGGAAGACCGAGGCAGCTAGGACGGCATCCGCATTCCCTTCGGCTATAGCTTCATAAAAATGTTCCAGAGTGCCGGCGCCGCCGCTCGCGATGACCGGCACGTTCACTTCCTTCGTGATCCGTTTTAGCATATCTATGTCGTAACCTGAGTTTGTGCCGTCGCGGTCTATGCTGGTCAGGAGTATCTCTCCGGCACCTCGCGCCACGACGTACTTAGCCCATCCGACCGCATCGAGGCCGACCGGTGTTCTCCCCCCGTTCACGTACACTTCGTACTCCACGGGATGTCCAACCTTCTCGATTAACTCCGCGTCTGCAGGCTGCGCATCGCTTGTTCCATTCGTTCGCTTGGCATCGATAGCCACAACTATGCATTGTACTCCGAACTCCTCGGCGCCGCGCGAGATCAGGTCGGGGTCACGCACGGCAGCGGTGTTGAGGCTCACCTTGTCCGCCCCGTTGGAAAGCATGCGTCGTATGTCGTCAACGGTCCTGATGCCGCCGCCGACCGTCAGCGGCAGGAAAATAGTCTCCGCAGTCCGCCGGACAACATTCACCATCGTGGCACGATTGTCGACGCTTGCCGTTATGTCGAGGAAGACGATCTCATCGGCTCCCTCCTTCTCGTACAGCTTCGCCGATTCCACCGGGTCGCCGGCGTCCGTCAGGTTTACGAAATTAATTCCCTTTACCACTCTCCCGGCGTTAACATCCAGGCACGGGATTATACGCTTCGCTAGCATCTCGCGAGCCCCTGTACTTCACTCGTGGCCGAGTTCTCTATCATGTAAATCGAACCTTCAGAATGTCTGTGTTTAACTGCAGTAAGCTCCCCGGGCGAAGGGAGACATGGGAAACGTCTTCGATTCAGGCAATGCGTTCCCGATATGAGCAAGCCCGCTAGCTTCTACGCGTCGGGCCGAGATCGTCGAGCACTTTCTCGTTCTGCCGCCAGAGGTCGACGCACGGAAACTTGTTTTCGTAGAGGGCCTTCCCGACTATGACGGAGTCGACACCGAACGGCTCGAGTTCCTGCAGCCGTATCAGGTCTTCGTACGATTTAACGCCACCGGATGCAGTCACACGCAAACCGGTTTCTACGGCGAATTCCTTCATCGCCTCGGTGTTCGCGCCCTTCAGCGTGCCGTCGCGGGATATGTCGGTATAAATCACCCTCGCCACACCGCGCTCCTTCAACTTCTTCCCGAGCTCCACGGCGGAGAGCCCGCTCGAGTCCTGCCAGCCTTTTATCTGAACGATTCCATCCAGCATGTCTATACCGACGGCGATTCTCCGCGGTCCGTACTCCTGCAGAAGCTTCATGAGGAGATCCTCATCTTTGACGGCTGCAGTCCCGATTATCGCACGGTAAATGCCGATTTCAAACGCCTGCTTCACGGTCTCATAAGACCGGAGACCTCCGCCGAACTCGACCGGTATATCCACGGCCTCGACGATGGCCTTCAGTGCCGGAAAATTTATCGGCCTTCCCTCGAAAGCACCGTCCAGATCCACGACATGGAGCGCCTTGAAGTTCTCACCGCGCCATATGACAGCCATGCGGGTGGGATCGTCGGAGTAGATTTTGTCGGTCCCGGCCTCACCCTTCACAAGCCGCACGCAGCGCCCCTGTCTCAAGTCAATTGCGGGTATAACAAGTATCATCTAAACACTCAGGAAATTCTCCAATATTTTCAAACCAAAGCTCTGACTCTTCTCGGGATGGAATTGTATTCCGAAAATATTCCCGCTCTCTACAATCGACGGAAAGACCACGCCGTAGTCTGTCGCGCCTGCCACGTAATCCTTGTTTGCCCGGACATAATATGAATGAACAAAATATGCGTACTGTTTGTCCCGCAGGCCGTCGAAGAGTCTCGAATCCCTGCGGAACCCGACCTGGTTCCATCCCATGTGCGGGACTTTCAAAGCCGAATCTTTCGGGAACGCAACCACCTCACCCGGGACAAGCGCCAGTCCGTAATATATCCCTTGCTCGAAGCTGACACTGAAAAGGATCTGCATCCCCAGACAGATGCCGAGCATCGGGCGCCCGCTCTTCCCGAACGTGACCAGCGCCTCCCTAAGACCGAGCGAGTCCACGTTCCGCATCGCGGCTCCGAACGCGCCGACTCCCGGGAGCACCACCCTCTCGGCCCTTGCTATCCTATCGGGGTCCTGCGTCAGCGCCACGTCCGCTCCGACCGTCTCCAGTGCCTTGGTGATGGAGAGGAGGTTGCTGGTCCTGTAATTTACGACCGTGACTTCAGATACTTTCATTCTCTTCTATGATCCTGCTCAGCTCTTTGCTTCTCACCGTCGCCGTCGAGACGGCGTTGATCAGCATCGTCCGCAGACCGTGAGTCTCCAGCTCGTGCACTGCCGCGATGGCAGTACCGCCCGGAGTCGTCACTTCGTCCTTCAGTATCGCAGGATGCTTTCCGGTTTCGATGACAAGCTTCGCGGCGCCGAGCACAGTCTGCGCGGCGAGCCTGAAGGCGATCTGCCTGGGAATTCCCATCTTTACACCACCGTCGGTCATCGCCTCTATGACCATGTAGATGTAGGCCGGACCGCTGCCGCTCAGACCCGTCACGGCATCGAGGAGATTCTCGGGAACGACTTCGACAGTCCCCACCGATTTGAAGATGGTAAGCGCCAGCTTAAGATGCTCATCCGTAGCGAAACTTCCCTTGCTGACGGCGGTTGCTCCCGTGTCGACGAGAACGGGCGTGTTGGGCATGGACCGTATGACCGGACACGACACCCCCATGAAGTTATTTATGAACGAAGTCTTAATGCCCGCCATTACACTTATGATGAGATGGTCCGGCGTAACGAGATCCTTAATTTCCGTCATCACGTCGCGCGCGTTCATCGGCTTCACGGCTAGTATTACGATTTCCGACGACTTGACGACCTTCTTGTTGTCGGTCGTTATATGAATTCCGAGGCTCTTCGAAACATCGTCGAGGCTGTTCGTGCTTCTCCTCGAGGCAATTATGTTCTTCGGAGATGTCAGCTTCGCCCGCACGAGCCCGCCTATGACGGCCGTTCCGATATGTCCCGCTCCTATTACACCGATCTTCTTACTGTCTAGCATCCTACAACTTCCCTTTCGTCGACTGCACTCCGACAATACGGGGATTCAGAGAGACCGCTTCCCGGAGGGCGAGGGCGAACGCCTTGAAGATTGCCTCCGAGCGGTGGTGGTTATTCTTCCCGTAAAGTAACTCAACATGAATATTCGCCTTAAGATTCTCCGCCATGGATTTGAAGAAGTGTTCGATCATTTCGGTCGAAAGGTCACTTACTTTAGGCCGGGAAAAATCCGCGTGGAACACGCAGTGTCCTCTTCCCGACAGATCTATCACGCACCGCGCGAGCGACTCATCCATCGGCACGTAAGCATTGCCATAGCGGTTTATTCCGTCCTTGTCTCCGAGCGCCTTGTCGACACATTTTCCTATCACAATCGCGACATCTTCGACCGTATGGTGGTCATCGACTTCCACATCGCCTCTTGCCTTCAGAGTCAGGTCGATAAGGCTATGTTTAGAAAAGAGTTCCAGCATGTGGTTGAAGAATTTTATACCGGTCGAAACCTGGTATTTCCCGATTCCATCCAGATTGACGTCACACGCAATCTGGGTTTCCCGAGTTACGCGGTTGAGGGAGGATTTTCTTTTCACTTTTTTAATTCAAAATGCCGAAATTTTTGCAGAAATGCAATAAAACCATTGACCCTCAAGAAACCACAATGTCCGCCGAAGCCTTTGGCGCAGGCGGACTGAAATGCAAAGAAACTGACGCTCTGTAATTGACCACAAAGTCCGCCGAAGCCCCTGGCGCAGGCGGACGCGTGCCAATCAACTCGTCATCGCGAGTCCGTCCCGACATTGGAGGGACGGACGAAGTTGAGTCCGCCCGGCTAGGGAGGATGAGATCCGGCTTTGACGGGCAATCCCCTCCTCCACCCGTCATTGCGAAGAGCCGCGGCAGCGGCTCGAAGCAATCCCCTTCACGCAACCACCGCCGCAGCAGATTGCTTCGTCGCGCATCGGATGTGCTCCCAGGCTCCTCGCAATGACGTTGTGGGTACGGTGTGCATCAGATGTCTTCACTCAGATCCCTCCACTCGCTGTTAACACTGTTGATCAATGCCTCTTTCTTCTTCCTTGAGCCTCCCTTGATCAGCTTCTCCCGTCGTATTGCCTCATTAGCGCCATCACATACCTCGTAGTAGACCAGCTTCGTGACGTTGTATTTCTTCGTAAATCCAGGGTAAACTCCTTCCTTGTGCTGCCTCACTCTTCTTGCCAGATCGCTCGTTACCCCGGTATACAGCACCGTGTTGTATTTGTTTGTCATGATATAAACGCAAAAGGTCTTATCCATTTCTTCAGCACCATCATAAATCCGTCATTGCGAGTCCGTCCCGACATTGGACGGACGGGCGAAGCAATCCCCTCCTCCACCCGTCATTGCGAGAGGCTGTCCAGAAAGTCTTGTCTGTCATGCTGAACGAAGTGAAGCATCCATTTTTCAGAACGAATAAGTGGATTCTTCAGTCGCTCCGCTCCTTCAGAATGACATTTTCCTTGTTTTGGGACAACCTCGAAGCAATCCCCTTCCCTTCACCACCACTCACCATGGGTAGCAGATTGCTTCCTCGCGCATCGGATGTACTCCCAAGCTCCTCGCAATGACGGTAAAGGCATGGGTGCGGCGCTGCGTCGCTCGCAAGAGGACCATTGAAAGCTCTTCGCGGTCAAGGTGAGCAGTCAACATGCAACTTTCGACTTTCATGGGTTAACTCTCTTCGTCCGTGTCGCAACTTACGACATCGATATCCTATCTTTTCGAATCAACAGGTTATCTTCTGACATCAAGATCTCTTCTTTATCCATTGAGCCAGCTTCCTTCCAAGGAGCGCCGTCATCTTTCTGCATGGACTATCGATCTTTCCGCATCGAGTCAGCATCTCTCCGCATTCACTTGTCAACTATTCACGTTGAAATCCATTCTCTACTCGTTCACCCGCCACCTTTTTGAATCGAGCCCCGATCTCTCCGCATGGACCTGACTATTATCGCCATCGACTTTTCTCCCGCCAGCAATGAAATCCCTCCGCACAGCGCAAGAATGGCCAATTTTCACACTTGGACGGCCACTTCGGCGGCCAAGTGCCAAAATGCGGCCAGCGCAATTGCGCAGTCCGGCATGAGCCATCAACTGATCCAGCCGGTCTTAACTACTCGACAGACTTACGCTAGTCTTGGTTATGTTATGTATGGTTTGGAATTACCTGGTACTCCGCGGCTGCTACCCAGCTCGCGGACGATCTGCTACCTCTTCACCTGACTTCTATCTACGTCGATGAAATGTAATGTAAAGAGATCGGTCAATGCAACAGGAAAACTGTAGAAACTTTTCGCACGCTCCAAAAGCAAGTCCGCCCGTTTTCGACCGGGCGGACTCAAAAGAGATAATGAGATGTTAATGTTGCAAGATCGACTGCGTGTTTAGCTCACCGGCTCCGCTTGTTCCTTGACTTTGGTGAACTCTATCTTCCCCGATTCGCGAATGTCTACTTCAACGGTCTCCCCCGGCCCGAAGTTGCCTGCCAGGACCTTCTCGGCCAGCGGGTTCGATATGTACTTCTGGATGGTGCGTTTGAGCGGCCTCGCGCCGTAGAGCGGGTCGTAGCCCGCGTCGGCAAGGAACAGTTTCGCCCGTTCGGTTACTTCAAGCGTGAGGCTGTTGTTCTCTTTCAGTCTCGAGATGATCCTGGCCAACTGAAGATCGACGATGCTTCTGATCTCGTTGCGAGTAAGCGGTTTGAACACGATAATCTCATCGAGCCTGTTCAAGAATTCCGGCTTGATTGTCTGTCTGAGGAGAGAAAACAGTTCGCTCTTCAGGTTCTCCATCATTTCCGCCCTCTCGCGCTCCTTGGTCGTCTCTATTTTCTGCTGCACGAGCTGCGAACCGAGGTTGGAGGTCATGATGATGATTGTGTTCTTGAAATTGACCGTCCTCCCCTTGCTGTCCGTGAGCCGGCCGTCGTCGAGTACTTGGAGAAGGACGTTGAATATCTCCGGATGAGCCTTTTCAATTTCATCCAGGAGCACCACTGAATAAGGTTTCCTCCTCACTGCCTCGGTAAGCTGGCCTCCCTCCTCGTATCCGACGTATCCGGGAGGTGCTCCGGTAAGCCTGGAAACGGAAAACTTCTCGGTGTACTCCGACATGTCGATGCGTACCATGGCGTCTTCATCGTCGAAGAGAGCTTCCGCCAGCGCCCGTGCCAGTTCGGTCTTGCCGACTCCGGTCGAGCCGATGAATATGAACGATCCTATCGGGCGTTTTTCATCCTGCAGTCCGGCCCTTGCACGCCGCACGGCATTAGCGACCGCGGAGACGGCCTCTTCCTGGTCGACCATACGAGCGTGTATTTTCTCTTCCAGGTGGAGGAGCTTGCTTCGCTCGCTCTCGAGCATTCTTGAAACGGGTACTCCTGTCCACCTCGAGACTATTTCTGCAATGTCCTCTGCTTCCACTTCTTCTTTCAGCATCTTGCTGTTCTTCTGCGCTTCGGCAAGTCGCTGCGTCGACTCCTTGAGTCTTTTTTCAACCGCCGTAATATTCCCGTAACGGATTTCAGCGACCTTCCCCAGATCCCCCGCACGCTCCGCCTTGTCGGCCTCGAGCTTGAGGCGTTCAATATCTTCTTTCGACTTCTGGATGGTCTGTATAAGATCCTTCTCGATCTGCCAGTGAGCCTTAAGCTGGGCGCCCTGTTCGCGAAGATCTGCGAGCTCATGCTCGATTATGCCGAGCCGCTTCTTCGACTCTTCGTCCTTCTCTCTCCTGATAGCTTCTCTTTCAATTTCCAGCTGTTTCGTTTTCCTCTCGACCTCGTCAAGGGCTTCAGGCAGCGAGTCCATCTCGATACGGAGCTTCGATGCCGCTTCGTCGATGAGGTCGATCGCTTTGTCGGGCATGAAGCGGTCTGTGATATACCGGTTGCTGAGCTGTGCCGCAGCAACAATCGCCCCGTCGGTTATCCTGACGCCATGGTGGATTTCATACCGTTCTTTCAGTCCGCGAAGTATGGAGATCGTGTCCTCGACGGATGGCTCATCTATCATGATCGGCTGGAACCTTCTCTCAAGTGCAGGATCTTTTTCAATGTGGTTTCTGTACTCTTTGATAGTCGTGGCCCCGATGGCCCGGAGTTCGCCGCGGGCAAGTGCCGGCTTCAACATGTTCGATGCGTCCACGGAACCCTGTGCAGCTCCTGCACCTACGAGAGTATGGAGTTCATCCATGAAAAGGATTATCTCTCCTTCGGACTCGACGACCTCCTTGATGATCGACTTTAGCCTGTCCTCGAATTGTCCCCGATAGGATGTGCCGGCCACGAGGCTGCCCATGTCCAACTCGACTATTCTCTTGGACTTCAGCCCATCCGGGACATCGCCGCTTGCGATGCGTCTGGCAATTCCCTCGACGACAGCGGTCTTTCCGACACCCGGGTCGCCTATGAGAACCGGATTGTTCTTGGTTCGCCTCGCAAGCACCTGCAACACGCGCCTGATCTCGTCGTCGCGCCCTATGACCGGATCGAGCTTGCCTTTCCTTGCGAGGTCGGTCAGATCCCTTCCGAATTTCTGGAGAGACCGGTATTTCTCTTCCGGGTTCTGATCGATCACCCGCTGTGTACCCCTGATCTCGTGCAATGCCTTTAACACAATCTCGCGGTTGACCCCCTGCGAGCTCAGGATCTTGTACGCGTCTATACTGCGATCGCCGAGCAGGCCGAGAAGCAGATGCTCCGTGCTCACATACTCATCCTTCATCTGCGAGGCTTCTTTTTCGGCCGAATCAAGCGCTTTTGCCAGCGGCTGCGAGAGATAGTGATTAGCGATTCCTCCGCCGCTGACCTTTGGAAATTTCTGAACGGCCTCTTCGCTCTTGGCGCGGATATACTCGATGTTGGCGCCCGCCTTCTTGAGTACCAGCGAGGGGATGCCCTCGTCGTCCTTAAGAAGTGCAATCAGAAGGTGCTCGGGTTCGATCGCCTGTTGAGAGTTTTCGCCCGCGATCGCCTGCGCGGTTTCAAGCGCTTCCTGTGATTTGATTGTCAGTTTATTCAAGTTCATTTATTGCCTCTGTTCTCCAGGACTCCGGCAGATATTCAATTTATGGCGCTGCCGAGTCTCCTCCGTCCGCCGCTAGTGTCGATGGTAAGATCCTGATCAGTACTCCGTGTTACTCTCTGAATCTGCGGCCTGCGGTTCAGGTGTTTGGTCTTCTTTTCGTATGGGCCTTGTCTTCAAACGGGGCCGCCCGTGAGTGCCGGGCGGCTCCCGCTTGCCATTGTCACATATTTATCCAGTTAGTTTTGTTGTTTCTTGTCCTTGTCATCGATTATCTCGTATTCCGCATTCTCCGCCGCCTTCCCTTTCGGTTCGGTGGGACCCTCTTGCTGGCCACCCGGCTGTTCAGCTCCGGGCTGCGGCTCCGCAGACTGCGCCTGTTGCTGGTACATGTAGGAAGCAGCCTCCCCCCATACCTTGTTCAGCGCTTCTATCTCCGATTTCAACTGTGCTAGCGAAGCAGTCTTAGCGGAACTCTCGAGTTTCTGTATGGCATCCTCCAGGACCTTCTTCTTGTCGGCAGGAATCTTATCTCCGAACTCCTGCATTTGCTTCTTGCTCTGGAACACCAGATTGTCCGCCTGGTTTCTCGTCTCCACTTCGTCGCGTTTGGACTTGTCTTCAGCGGCATGTTCTTCCGCAGCCTTCTTCATATGCTCGATCTCCTCACGGCTCAGGCCGCTCGAAGAAGTGATGCGGATACTCTGCTCTTTGCCCGTCGCCTTGTCTTTCGCGGCCACATGCAGTAATCCGTTCGCGTCGATATCGAATGTTACCTCGATCTGGGGGATTCCCCTCGGTGCGGGCGGAAGCCCATCGAGTATGAATCTTCCGAGTGTTCTGTTATCTACCGCCATCGGACGCTCGCCCTGTAGAACGTGAATCTCCACAGAGGTCTGGCTGTCCGCAGCCGTCGAGAAAATCTCGCTCTTCCTGGTTGGTATCGTGGTGTTAGCCTGGATAAGACTAGTCATCACACCGCCGAGAGTTTCTATACCGAGCGAGAGAGGCGTGACGTCTAGTAAAAGGACGTCCTTGATGTCGCCGGTGAGCACGGCACCCTGTATGCTCGCTCCGACTGCGACGACCTCGTCGGGGTTTACTCCCCTATGAGGTTCGCGGTTGAAATGGTTCTTTACGACTTCCTGGACCTTGGGCATTCTCGTCATGCCGCCGACCAAGATGACTTCGTCGATTTCCGACGGTGTCAGCTTGGCATCTTCCAGAGCCTTCCGGACCGGAAGTACCGTTCTCTGCACGAGTTCATCCACGAGCTGTTCCAGCTTCGCTCTCGTCAGAGTCATGTTCAAATGCTTTGGCCCGTCCGCCGTTGCGGTGATGAACGGGAGATTGACTTCAGTCTGAAGCTGCGATGAAAGTTCCATCTTCGCCTTCTCAGCGGCATCCTTCAGCCTCTGCAGCGCCATCGGATCCTTACGCAGGTCGATCTTCTCCATCTTGTAGAACTCATCTGCAATGTAATCCATTATCTTCATGTCGAAGTCGTCGCCGCCAAGATGCGTGTCGCCGTTCGTCGACTTCACCTCGAACACGCCTTCACCCAGTTCGAGTATGGATATGTCGAACGTTCCGCCGCCAAGATCATAAACCGCGACTTTCAGATTCTTATTCTTCTTGTCCAGACCGTAGGCGAGCGCGGCGGCCGTCGGTTCGTTGATAATCCTGCGGACATTCAGCCCTGCGATTTCACCGGCTTCCTTTGTAGCCTGGCGCTGCGCATCGTTGAAATATGCCGGGACGGTGACCACTGCTTCTGTAATTTTCTCGCCGAGAAAATCTTCGGCGGTCTGTTTCATCTTCTGAAGCACCATCGCGCTTATTTCGGGCGGTGAGTACTGACGTCCGCCTATCTCGACGCGCGCAGTATTGTTGGGGCCCGCTACTACCTTATAAGGTACGCGCGACATCTCTTCCGTCACTTCGTTGAAGAAGCGGCCCATAAACCTCTTGATTGAGAAAACGGTGTTCTGTGGGTTGGTTATGGCCTGACGTTTCGCCGGAGCGCCGACCAGCCATTCGCCTGTTTTCGACTGGGCGACCACCGAAGGTGTCGTTCTTACTCCCTCGGAATTCGCTATCACGGTGGGGGTGTTCCCCTCCATGACCGCCACGCACGAATTCGTCGTGCCGAGGTCGATACCGATTATTTTTGCCATCTCATATCTCTCCTTTGCTTGAAGTAATTCCTGTTTCTTTCCTTATCTCTTTTGCAACGGATGTGCCGGATATAACACGCGAAATTGCAGTGGATTGGCCGATCCGTTTAGTCCCGGTTCCCTCAGATTTGACAGTTACATACAAACGGATGCCATATTGGCAATCCGCCGACAATCCTGGCAAATTGAATTTATTTGGGGATAGGCTTATATTCTGCAAATAATGCGCGTCCATCTTTTCGTCCCCTGCTTCATCGATCAGCTTTTCCCCAATGTCGCCGTAAGCACTTTAAAGGTTTTGCGGCATCTCGGCTGTGACGTCGTATTTCCGGAAAGCCAGACATGCTGCGGCCAGCCCGCTTATAACACCGGCTATTTTGACGAGGCAAGGTTGATGGCAATGCACGAGGTCAACTCGCTCATCGGGATGGTTTCGGACAAATCGGAGTTCGATTTCAAACATGACTACATCGTGGGACCGTCCGGTTCGTGCGTGGCCATGATAAGAAATTCTTACCCGGAATTGTTCTCGGAAGACGAAAGGTACTCGAAGCTGTCGCTTGACTTGAGCAAGAGGGTGTACGAGTTTTCGGAATTCATCGACAAGATAATCGGCATTGACAATTTTAAGGGGGAACTGAATACGACAGTTTCCTTCCACGATTCATGTCACGGACTTCGCGAGCTCGGCATCAAGGAGGGACCGCGCAAAATCCTCCGGAGAATCGAAGGCCTGAAACTGATCGAGCTACCCTACACTGAGGTCTGCTGCGGCTTCGGTGGGACGTTCTCGGTTAAGTTTCCTGAGATATCCGCCGCAATGGCGGACGAGAAGCTGAGAAATTTTGCCGGCACCGGAGCCGATATCATGGTGTCGGGAGACTCCAGCTGTCTGATGCATCTGCAGGGACGGGCGCGTCGAACCGGCCTGCCAAAACGATTCGCCCACATCGCAGAAATCATGGCGGAAAGCCTTCCGGCCGAAAGAAGCTGAAGATGGAACTAAGATCGCGGAAGTTCCGCACGCTCTATAAGACGGAAGTCGGCAACGCTCAACTCCGCGCCAACCTCAGCAAGGCTACCCTTCAAGCCGTGGATAAGAGAGGACAGTCGTTCGCCGAAGTCGACTTCAAGTTTCTGCAGGACGAGGCAAAGAAGATCAAACAGGAATCGCTCTCCCGTCTTAATGACCTCCTTTCCCAGTTTGAGGACAGCGCAAGAAAGAATAATTGCAGGATCTTCTACGCACAGACTCCCGAGAAGGCGAACGCATACGTCCTTGACATAGCAAGACGATACGGCGCCAGGACCGCCGTCAAGTCGAAGTCCATGGTGACGGAGGAAATCGGGCTTGCCCCGTTCCTTATAAGGAATGGGATAGAGACGGTGGAGACAGACCTGGGGGAATACATCGTCCAGCTCGCAGGCGAAACCCCGTCTCACATCACGACGCCGGCAATCCATAAGTCGAGGACTGAAATCTCTCGACTGTTCCATGATAAATTGGGAACGGAGCTCAACAGCGATCCGGCGTTCCTTACGGCCGAGGCAAGGCGCGTCCTCCGGGAGAAGTTCCTGTCCGCAGACATTGGAATCTCGGGGGCCAACTTCCTTGTTGCCGAGACCGGAGATATCGTCATAGTCGAGAATGAAGGCAACGCGAGGCTTTCAACCTCCGCGGTGAAAGTCCATATCGTGGTGACCGGTATCGAGAAGGTAATACCCAAGTTTTCCGATTTGAGGATATTCATGCGTCTTCTCGGCCGAAGCAGCACGGGGCAGAAAATTACGAGCTATGTCTCGCTGCTGCGCGGTCCGAGCACAGAGGATGAGAAAGACGGTCCTGAGGAAGTCCACATCATCCTTCTGGACAACGGAAGGAGCGGCCTCCTGGGGACAGACCACCAGGAGGTTCTTCACTGCATACGCTGCGGCGCCTGTCTGAACGTCTGCCCCGTGTACAGGAACATAGGCGGCCACGCGTACGGCTCCGTCTACCCCGGCCCGATCGGGTCACTCGTCACTCCGCTCTATTTCGGAGAACAAAATGCACCGGATCTGCCCTTCGCTTCCTCACTCTGCGGGAATTGCACCGAGGTGTGCCCTGTCGGGATAGATATACATCATCAGCTGCTGGCGGTCCGGCATGAAATCAAATCCGCAAAGAAAGGCGGCGTGGAGAGATTCATTTTCCGAAACTACAGAAAGGCCATGTTGCGGCCGGGAAGATACAGGCTCGCAGGTAAGATTGCGCGCGGCCTTTCGAAAACTCCCTTGCTCCGGTACTTTCTAAAAGGTTGGACCCAGCATCGCGAACTCCCCCGGTTTCCCTCCAGGTCTTTCCGGGAAATCTACAAATCTGCAAAGGCGAAATGATAGAAGACGACCGGGAGAAGATACTCGCATCGATCAGGCGCGGCCTGCGCGGTACTGAAAGACCTTCCGCCGGCAGGAGTGCCAAATCACCGCTTCTAACCGAACCGGACGCCGACTTCGCGTCACGCTTCGCGCACTTCAAGGCAGAGCTGTCGGCCCTCGGCGGTGAGGCGGCGACAGCCGGCAGCGAAACAGATCTCGCCGACATCGTAACGGCGAAGAAAACCGGAGCCATCTTCGTCTACGACGACATAAGGACCGGATACGGGACGTTCACTTCTCTCCTCACCGAGTCGCGGGAAGCAAGATTCGGCCTCGAGTTCGGCCGCGGGTACGACAAGCGTGAGGCTGCGTCTTTCGAATCTGCCGTAACCGGTTGTGTCGCCTGTATCGCAGAGACGGGGAGTGCTGTAATCAAGACCGACATGCGCCTTCCTGCCGCCCTGGCCACAAGCCTTTTTGTCGTGGCGGAAGAGCGTCAGCTTCTCGGCTCACTCGACGAGCTTTTCACGGACAGATTCGGTAATTTCGAGGGAAGTAATTTGCTGCTGATAACGGGACCAAGCCGCACCGCAGACATCGAAAAAGAGCTCGTTACAGGTGTTCACGGGCCTAAAGAAGTAACCGTAGTTTTCGTCCAACGATAAGAGGAACTGATGAAACAAGTCGTTCAAAACATGAAGTCCGGAGAAATTAAGGTTGAGGAACTTCCCCCGCCGGCGATGAGATCGGGAGGATTGCTTGTCAAGAACCACTACTCGTTGATCAGCGCCGGAACGGAGAAGACCTCCGTCGACATGGGAAAGAAGAACCTGCTCCAGAAAGCGCGCTCGAGGCCGGACGACGTGAAGAAAGTCCTGCAGGAAATGAAGCGCAACGGCTTCATGGCGACTTACAGGAAAGTGATGACGACGCTTGATGCAGGAAAAGGGCTCGGCTACAGCACCGCCGGTGTGGTACTGGCAGTCGACGCGGTGGGTTCGGAATTCAAGCCGGGTGACCGTGTGGCTTGTGCGGGGGCCGGATACGCAACCCACTCTGATATAATCTTTGTGCCCAGAAACCTCGCCGTAAAGGTCCCGGACGAAGTAGGACTTGATGAAGCTGCGTACACGACGCTCGGAGCCATAGCGATGCAAGGGGTTCGCCAGGCCGCACCGACTCTCGGCGAAAATGTAGTCGTCATAGGACTGGGGCTTGTCGGCTTGCTTGCGGTTCAAATACTTAAAGCCAACGGATGCCGCGTACTCGGAGTCGACATGGATCCTGACAGCGTCAGACTGGCAAGAGAAATCGGCGCAGACGAGGCTTGCCTGCGGTCCGCCGATGTCGCTTCGATTGCAGGCTCCTTCACAGAAGGATACGGAGCCGATGCCGTCATTATTGCTGCGGCGACAAAATCCAGCGACCCGCTCTCGCTGGCAGGCGAAATAGCAAGGGACCGTTCACGGGTCATCATGATAGGCTTGACCGGAATGAACATGCCGAGAGGCCCGTACTACATGAAGGAACTGGAATTCAAGCTCTCGCGCTCGTACGGTCCGGGAAGATACGACCCCGCCTATGAAGAACATGGGAATGATTACCCGATAGGATTCGTACGGTGGACAGAGAACAGGAATATGAAGGAGTTCGTGCAGCTGCTTAAGGACCGCAAGGTCAATGTGAAAGCTCTCACCACCCACCGCTTCCCTATCGACGATGCCGGGCATGCCTACAAATTAATAAGCGGAAAGAAGACCGAAAGATATATCGGAATCCTGCTCGAGTATGACACGGAAACTTCCCCACTCGTGCCAGCTGAACCCACGAAACCTGCCGCCACGGTATTCACTCCGGAAACGGAGGCGTTCAGAAAAAATCCTTCCGTTGTGGGGTTCATCGGCGCAGGGAGTTTTGCACGGGCTAATCTTCTTCCGGCCGTCAAGAGTATTCAAGGTGTAATCCTCGAAACGGTATGCACGGCGTCAGGCGTAAGCGCAAAGACTGCGCAGAGTCAGTTCGGCTTCGGGTCGATCACCACCGACTCCCGGGAGATATTCTCGAACGGAAAGATCGGCACGGTTTTCATAGCGACCAGGCATAATCTCCATGCTTCCCTTGCACTTGAGGCACTGAAGGCTGGCAAGAATGTGTTTGTGGAGAAACCGCTTGCCCTGAATGAAGAAGGACTCATCTCACTGGCTCAATTCTACAGGGGCAGCGACGAGCTCAACATGCCTTTGCTCATGGTCGGCTTCAACCGGAGGTTCGCCCCGTTGAGCCGGCAGGTAAAGGACTTCTTCGCGCACACGGGCGAGCCGGTCGTCGTCAACTACAGGGTCAACGCCGGCTACATACCTAAGAATCACTGGACACAGGACCCTGCCGAGGGGGGCGGAAGGATAATCGGAGAAGTCTGCCATTTCGTCGACCTGATCCAATTCCTGACGGGCTCGAAGGTGCAGAAGGTGTATGCGGAATCGATAAGCAGCGGAAGCTCCGCCGTGACGAACAGCGATAATGTGAACATAAGTCTCAGGATGGCGAACGGGTCGCTCGGCATAATAACGTACATAGCCAACGGCGATTCCGCCCTTCCAAAAGAACGCATAGAGGTCACATCAGGAAACAGGGCGGCCGTTCTGGATAATTTCCAGAAGGCCTATTTCTACAGCAACGGTAAGGAAAGTAAGGCCGGGACCGGAAAACTCGATAAGGGAATTCAGAATGAAGTGCGCGCGTTCCTTGCTTCGGCTATGACTGATCGCCACCGTCTCATTCCCTTCGACGATCTCGTAAATACGACACTTGCGACCTTCAAGGTGACGACATCCTTGTCCGTAGGCGAGCCGGTCGTACTGTAAAGGACAATTCAATCACCATCTCAAGCGGCAGGAGTACTATGAAGACCGGAGACAGCACTAGTCCACGACTCGGTTATGCTTTCAGAGTTCTGTTGCTCGGTGCGGCCATCCTTATGACAATTTCCCGGGAGTCATATGCGCAGCGGGTGTCTGCTTACGGCGGCCTTGGCGTTAATTATTACAAGGCAAACTCAATCACTAATTTTCTCAATTCGAACGGCATCGGAAGCGTCAGGCCGGGAGGATGCACTTCGGCCGTACAGTTCTTTCTGGGCGCCGGCTACGCGGTGACGAGCGATTGGGAGGTCGGGGCGGAGCTCGACTACATGATCAACAGTTACACAGGCAACAGCGGTTTAGGGTCCCAACAGGTAAGCCTCTCTTATCTTATCCCCTCACTGACGGTTCGCCGACTAATCCGCGGAGAGGGCTACTCGCTCAGGTTCGGCGGCGCCTTCGGCTACCACTTCGGCAGCCTCAGCGTCTCCTCGCCTTACTCGAATCAAACGCAGGATTACACTGCGACGGGTTTCGGCATGAAGCTCGACGGCTCGCTCGATACCAAGCTCGACGAGAAGCTGTACGCACGGGTGGGTGTCCATGTAGTCGCGGAGCTCATCGGACAACCCAAAGCAGCCGACGGCAGCGGATTGACTTACACCGATTACTACTCGGGGGGTCAGACGGCCGTGAATATGGAGTTCGTCGGCGCAGGTGTTTCATTGGGGCTTGTATACTATTTTTAACCTTCGCAGAAACAATCAGGAGTATCAATGGGCTCAGCAATAGAGAGTATTATACTAGGCGTGGTACAAGGCTTGACAGAATTTCTGCCGATAAGCAGCACGGCACATCTGGTCATTCTCCCCGACCTCTTCAACTGGAATTCCCCGCTGCTCAACAGTCTCACCTTCGATGTTGCGCTCCATCTAGGCACGTTGCTGGCTGTAGTGGGTTACTTCTACAAAGACACAGTTGACCTGATATCCGGGTTCGTCCGGGGTCTTTACAAACGGGACTTCGGGGCCGATGCGAAAACACGTTTCTCATACCTTGTTTTCCTGGGAACCATTCCGGCGGGCTTTTTCGGGGTGCTCCTGGAGAAGTGGGTGGAGACTAAGTTCCGGACTCCGGCGGTTCTTGCAACGACTCTCATCGTTATCGGCATTGTCATGTGGTACGCAGAAAAACGCGCGAAGAGGATGAAGAAAACCGATTCCATGACCGTGAAGGATGCGTTGATCATAGGCTTCTCACAGGCTCTGGCGCTGGTGCCGGGAACGTCGCGTTCAGGAATAACAATCTCGTCAGGCCTGTTTCTCGGATATGACCGTGAAGATGCGGCGAGGTTCTCTTTCCTTCTCTCCATTCCCGTGATTGCGGGCGCGGCCATCCTGAAACTCAGAGTTTTCTTTCACGGAATACCGGCCGACGATGTCGCTCCTCTCGCATTCGGAACGATCTTCTCCGCCCTCTTCGGTTTCCTCGCGATCAAATACTTCATGAAGTATCTGCAGCGGCACACTTTGAACGTGTTCGTCTGGTACCGGTTTCTCTTTGCCGCCGTAATCATTATCTTCTTTTACATAAGGTGAACCGACCATGAACAAAGTAACCCTCGCGCTCGCCATTTCGTTATCGATTGCCGGGTGCAGCATGAAAGGCCACAACGTGATACTGGAAACAAACTATGGGACAATCGAGATCAAACTGTTCGACGACGCCGCTCCGGTCACGAGCGAGAACTTCAGAAGACTCGTGTCCGAAGGTTTCTACGACAGTCTTCAGTTCCACAGGATAGTCCCCGGATTCGTGATACAAGGCGGCGACCCGAATTCGAAGACTCCCAACAGGATGACCTACGGCCAGGGTGGCCCTGGGTACACTTTGCCCGCCGAGATCGGCGAGCCACATCTGCGAGGGTCGGTCGGAATGGCGCGCGAAGGGGATCAGGTCAACCCGCAGCGTCGCTCTAACGGAAGCCAGTTCTACATCTGTCTGAGCGACCTTCCCCAGCTCGACGGGAAATACACAATCTTCGGTACGGTTGTCAAAGGCATGGATGTAGCGGACAGCATCTCCAAGCTTCCGCGGGACGCCAACAATGTACCCATCGATCCCGTGTACATCCTGAAAGCCTACGTCGAAAAATGAGCGATTTGGGGAAATTTGCTGCTTCCGTCAAGAAGGGTAAGTTTCCGAAAATCTGTCTGATCCACGGCAACGAAGATTACTTCATCTCCCGTTCCGTCGACCTCTTGATGGAGCATGTCGTTGGACCGGAGCAGCGCTCTTTCAACCTTGACGTGTTCGACGGAACCGAATCGACGTCCGAGGAGGTACTGTCATCGATACTCAGCTTCCCCTTCGTCGGTGAAAAGAGACTTACCGTCGTTCGACGGTTCGACAAGATGGACAGGAAGCACCGCCTCGACATAGCCTCACACCTCAGCGATGTACCCGAGTCAAACGTAGTGTGTCTCGTCGCAGGCGAGATCAAGCCGTCCGACGAGCCATACAAAAGCATCGGAACGATTGGTGAACTACTGGCATTTAACAGACTCAGGGGACCTGAATTGTCGGAATACCTAATCGACACCTCAAAGGCTCTCGGGAAGGAGCTCGGCACGGGGGCAGCAGACTTGCTTGTCGACATGGCAGGTGACTCAGTTGGCGACCTAATCTCGGAGATAGAGAAGCTGTCGCTGTACGTGGGAGACAACAAGAAGATAGAGATAGACGACATCAGCACGGTCGTCGGGAAATCGAGATCGTTCAACATATTCGAACTGCAGCGAGCGATCGGACAGCGCGACGCCAAACGCGCGCATGAGGTTGCGGCCAAGATGCTCGAGACGGGCGAGAAACCGGTTTACATTAATTTCATGCTCGCAAAGTATTTTCTGAATTTGCTGGAAGTAAAGCACGACCTGAGCAAACACATGAACCCGAAGGACATCTCGACAGCGGTCTTCGGACGATACAACCCCTTCATCAACGAATATGTCTCGGCCGCCCGCGCATACTCGATCAATGAACTTAAAAATGCCGTCGGCGTGCTGCTCGATGTGGATACCAGACTCAAGTCCGGCGGCTTCGAAGATTCCGAGGCTATGGCCGTACTCGTTTCCGAAATAACCGGCAAGAGAGCCGACCGCGTCGCGTGATTCGCTACTTCGGTCTGGGAATCACGGCAAGCGTCAGGCGGCTGATGCACACAAGCTTCTGAGAGCCGTCTTCGATCCTGATCTCCCAGACCTGCGTCCTGCTCCCGATGTGGATGGGGGTCGCCTTCCCGTAGACATATCCGCTCCGGACGCTCCTGACATGATTTGCGTTGATCTCCATCCCAACACAATACTCCTTCTCGGGATCGAGCGTGAGCGCGCCGGCCAGGCTCCCTAAAGTCTCGGCCAGTGCCGCCGAGGCGCCTCCATGAAGAATTCCATATGGCTGGACCGTCCTTTCGTCTACAGGCATTCTTCCCGTCAGGTAATCTTCCCCTATCCCGGTAATTTCGATCCCTATTTTCTCGGACATTGTATTGGCAGTCAGTGAATTGAGGTCGCCGACCGTAACGTTTCTCAAAAGTGGCCCAGTGCTTGACAAATTCATTTTTCTTTCCCTTGATTATTTGCGGCGCTCGTTGCCCGTTGAAAGGCTCTGCCGAATCTGTTTCTTGTCGATCTTGCCGACGCTGGTCTTCGGGATCGAGCCGGCAAAGCCGATTCGATCCGGCACGCTCCAAGAATTGAGTGTTCCTTGTTTAACGAAGTCCTTGAGAAATTCGATCAGGTCTCCTTCCTTCACCTTGCCCTCGAATTCCTTCTTCAACACGACCACGGCATAAGGGCGTTCTCCCCATCTTTCATCGGGAAGGCCGACTACAGCCGCCTCCGACACGGCATCGTGCCGCGTCAGCATGCTTTCAATTTCCAGGGAGGATACCCATTCGCCTCCAGTCTTCATCATGTCTTTCAGGCGATCGGTTATCTGGACGTACCCTTTGGGGTCAATGTTCGCCATGTCTCCCGTATGGAGCCATCCGTCTCTCCAGAGAATCTTGCTGCCCTCTATGTCCTTGAGATAACCGTTCGTGAGCCATGGCGCCCGGACGATTATTTCGCCGACGGATTTGCCGTCGTGGGCAACTTCGTTCCCCTGCTCGTCTACGATCTTCAAATCAACAAAGGGGACGGGGATGCCGGTCTTCACCCTGTACTCAATCTGTGATGCGGCGTCTTTGCTGAGCATCTCCTGTGTCAGATAGGTAATCGTCAGGACAGGACAGGTTTCCGACATGCCGTAGCCGGAGTAAACGTCGATCCCAAGTTTGAGTGCGGCTTCCGCGAGCCCGCTCGGGAGCGCCGATCCTCCGATGATCACTTTCCACCTGGATAGATCAACCGACTTAGACGCCGCGAATGTAGTGACAAGATGCAATATGGTCGGGACACAATGCGACAGTGTGACTTTTTCCACCTGCAGAAGTTTCAGGAGCATCTCGGGTTCGTACTTCCCGGGATAGACCTGCTTCACTCCCAGAAGCGTGGCGATGTAGGGCAATCCCCAGGCGTGCACGTGGAACATCGGGGTGAGCGGCATGTAGACGTCATCTGAACGAAACCTTCCCTGTGTCTGGTATGCCCCTACCGCCCCCGCCACGGATAGCGTATGAAGGACAAGCTGCCGGTGAGTGAAGTACACCCCCTTTGGTTCACCGGTCGTGCCTGTCGTATAGAACACGGTCGCGACGCTGTTCTCATCGAAATCAGGAAAATCATAGACCGACTCGGATGAGGATAGAAGTTTCTCGTATTCACCGGCGAACTTCAGCTTTCGGGCAGGTGCCGCCCCCGTATCCGTGAGTAGGATGTATTCCTGGACCGAATGGAGGTCGGCCGACACGTTTTCCAGAACCGGGACGAACTCCGCATTTACGAGGACCACCTTGTCTTCCGCGTGTTTCATCGTGTAGACTAGCTGCGCCGGCGAAAGTCTGATATTCACGGTGTGTAGGATCGCACCGATCATCGGAACGGCAAAGTACGCTTCCAGGTAGCGATGACTGTCCCAATCGAGTACCGCGACGGTGTCGCCCGGCCCGACACCCAGCCGAGTCAGAAGGTTCGCGAGCCGACAGATGCGACGGTAAAGCTCCCTGTAGTCGTATCTCAGCCTGTCCCTGTAAACAATTTCCCTATCCGGTTCGTACCTCATCCCCGAATTCAGGATATTCTTCACCAGAAGCTGGAACTGATAAGCTTCAGGTTCGCCTCGGATTATTCTGGTCCCGACCATCTCGACTCCTCCTCAAGTTGGGTTAGCCTGTCACTGCGATGCGAACTACTGCACTTGCGAGATCACCAGTACGGTTGCACGGCGCGCCACCGGCCCGATTCCGGCACCTCCAGGCAACGGCAAAAACAGGAACGGTCTGTTCGCGCGATGCCGGGCCGGCACATTTCATAGCTTCCCTGACAGTGTGCCGCTCATCTCTCGATCCACGATTTCAGTTTCAGCCCGAAGTCGGGAGCCGAGACCGTCCAGCCGTTGTCGTACGCGGCGGCATTAACCGCGCGCCTCCGCCCTGTACTCTCGACCGGCGCTATTCCCTTCACCACCTGCCATGTACTGTCCGTGGTAAGCGTATCCCGACCTACGACGGCAAGCAGGTTGTACCCTGCAGAACCGTCGCGGTCGTAGTTTGCGGCCTGGATCACGAACGTGTTCTTCCCTTTACGGAGAAATTTCCGCACGTAGAAGAACTTGACTCTCTTCATCTCCACATCCCAGGTAAGCGTGCGCCTTGCCTTCACATCGCCTACGAGAGCGCCGTTTATGAAGAGCCTGCAGTAAGTGTCGCCGATCAACTGGACCTCGGCATTGTCCTGCAAGTTGCCGAAGTTCACTGTCTTCACAAAGGTTGCCGAATCCACTTGCGTTTTTCCCTGGGAACAAGGGAGGCTCTCAGGGTAATAGATGAACTTGGAGACGAGCTTCTGATCGAACTTCGCGTTGCCGCCGAGAAGCTGCTCTGTACCCGCCCTGAGTGACGCCTCCTGATCGTCGAACCTCTGCTCGATAAGTTGAAGCAGCGGGCGGCGGTTTGTCCGCAGGTAAATCCTGACATACTCGCGCCTGATCTTCGCAAGCATGTCGAGGAGGTCCTTTTCAATCGCGGTGATCTCCTCGCCGCTCTCCTTCGCCGAAAGCGCAGAGTCGCCGGCAAGACGTCTCATCTGCATGATCCCGCGAACCCGCCTGGCCCAGTAATAGTTCATCCTGGCGACGAGCATATAAATATCTAAGATGTTCCTGTTGGCCCTCACGAACCTGCTGGCCTGTGTGGCAAGGGCGATCACTTCGGGCATGGTAGCTTCGATACTCTCTACACGCGTGGGAGCATCTGCCTCGCGTGGATCCAGAAAGGGGACTCGCCAAAACTCGTTCCACGTTATCTGGTTGCTCCCGGAACTGAGGAGCTCGTACGCGATTCTTGTGAGCGAAGTGTTCGATTGGAAGCATTGACGGAAGAAGACCGTCTCGAAATGAGCCGGAGAAGCGCCCTCCGGGTTCCACGCGCACTCCGAGCCCCACGCGTAGCCGGGATAATTGAGCTCCCGCAATTCGGCAGAACCGTTATCGTTCCAGGTCGAGACGATGAGTCCCATTCCACCCTCTTCGAAGCAGTCGCGGGCGAAGTTCTCTATGTTCGCGTAGCTGTTGTAAAAATTCGGAAACGGACCCGTGAAATTCCATACGGCAGGAGAAGCCACGACGTTGAACCCCGCATCCCTCAGCTCCTTCATGCTCGGATAACCGAAGGAGGCGCCGTAATGCCAATCGACAATCGTGATGTCCTTAGGAATCTCGGAGAGAATCTGCGGGTTCTTCAGTATGATATCGCCGTACATCATCACTTTCTTGCCGAGCGATTTCAGCACCCTGTACAATTTCACGTAATACTGAGCGTGAGCCTCGGCTATGCCGACTGAGTCGACAAGCGCTCTACTCGCACCCAGTCCGACGTCGAAACTCTCGTCGGCGGCCATATTGAAGTAGTCGCTGGAAAAGGCGGGGGAAATTTCAGCGAGAAGATTCTTCATGAAGGCAAACGCCGAGTCGCTCGAGATGTTGAGGCACGCAACTCCCGAGAATTCTGCGTACTTCGAGAACTCGGGCTTCTCGAGGACGTCTTCCAGGTGGCCCAGCGTTTCGAAGATTGGGATCACCTGCACATGATAAAGTCTGCCGTACGCATCGAGCTCGGACACCTGGGCGGCAGTGAGAGGGTCTCTCCCTTCGCTGAAGCCGGGATAGGACTTGAAGGCGAACAAGTTCTCGATGTAGGGCATATAGGTATTCATCTTGTGCGTCGCCAGGAACCGGATGATCTTCTTGAAGTTCTCCATCGTGGAAATCTGCCCGCGGCTTATGTCGTCGCTTATGCCGCGCATTCCCAAGGACGGGTAATCGGCAATCGATACAAGAGGCGCGATGTACCCCTTCTTGTTCCTGTCGACCAATTGAAGGAACGTCGCCACGGCGTAGAAGACCCCCGTCCTTGATTTCGCGAGTATATCGATGGTCCCGTTCTCTATCAGAAGTATGTATCCGTCGTCCGATGCCAGGGCGCTGTCCGAGGCGGTGACCGGAATACTGGAATCCATGAAGCCGTTGTCGGCAATCATGCGTGCGTGGATTGTGATAGCATCCGCCCCGGCGATGCGTGCAGGGACAAGGTTCTTCCCGAAGAAACTCTTCAGCTCGTCTTCCGCGGCCTGGTCTTTTGCCTGGGGAGAAAAATCGAGCGAGACATGCCCGAAGGAGAGGTTTCCCTTTCTCTCTTTCGCGTACTTCGGCGTCGGGATTACGTCCACATCAGCCCTTAGATTGCAGTTGGAAAGCAGAACCAGCAGCGCCGCAATCGGCATTATGTATTTTCTCACAGCTCGTCCTTCTATCACATTTGCTGTTAGGCATTTCATCCGACAGACAACTATTGCGTGCAAGGTCCCGGCGTCCTCGGAAAGCCGTGAGAGGACGCCTACTTAAGCTCCAGCACTTCCCTTGCGATAACTATTCGCTGAATCTCGGAAGTTCCCTCATATATCTCCGTGATCTTCGCGTCTCTGAGGTAACGCTCCACGGGAAAATCCTTCAGGTATCCGTAGCCGCCGTGGATCTGGATTGCCTCAAGGGCCGAATCTACCGCTACTCTTGAGGCGAAGAGTTTGGCCATCGCAGCTTCCTTCGTGAATCTTTCGCCTTTGTCCTTCTTAAGCGCGGCGTTGAGAGTAAGAAGATGCGCCGCTTCAATGTTTGTGTGCATATCGGCCAGCTTGAACTGAATGGCCTGGAATTCGTGGAGGAACTTCTCAAACGCCTTTCTCTCTTTCACGTATTTCAACGAGGCATCCAGCGACGCCCGCGCTATCCCGATGGCCTGGGAGGCTATCCCTATCCGCCCCCCGTCCAGGGTCATCATCGCAAACTTGAATCCGAACCCCTCTTCCTTAATCAGGTTCTCCTTCGGCACCCTGCAGTCCTGAAAGGTGATCTGGGCGGTATCTGAGCTGCGTATGCCTAGTTTGTGCTCTTTTTTCGAGACCGAGACACCGGGGAACTTCTTCTCGACTATGAAGGCGCTGACGCCTCGAGGTCCCTTTGTCCTGTCTGTCGTCGCCATGACGAGAAGTACGTCTGCGTTTGCTCCGTTCGTAATGAAATTCTTCGTTCCGTTCAGTACATAGAATTCGCCGTCACGCGCGGCGGTTGTCCGTTGGTTTACCGCGTCGCTTCCAGCCTCGGGTTCCGAGAGGAGGAAAGCCCCGAGCTGCTTTCCGGAAGCGAGGGGCTTGAGATATTTATCCTTCTGAGCAGGCGAGCCGAATTTCTCGAGCCCCCAGCAAACCAACGAATTGTTGACGCTCATGATGACTCCTGCGGATGCGTCGGCTTTGCTGATCTCCTCGAGTGCCAGGACATAGCTGACCGTGTCGAGGCCCGCACCGCCGTGTTCCTGCGGAACCATCATACCCATGAATCCAAGTTCGGCCATTTTCTTGACCTGCTCGAACGGGAATTGTTCCTTCTCATCGCGCTCTGCCGCCCCGCCGGCAAGTTCGTTCTCGGCAAAGTCGCGTGCAGCTTCTTTAATCATTAATTGTTCTTCAGTGAAGTCGAAATCTACCATTTCACTCTCCTGTTTTGAGACTGTGAAGGCGGGAAAAAGTGCTACTGGTTTCTCATTTCGTAAGTGTAGAAGCCTTTTCCGGTTTTTCTGCCAAGATATCCGGCGGCCACCATCTTTTTGAGAAGGGGGCACGGCCTGTATTTCGAGTCGCCTGTTCCGTGAAACAGGACATTCATTATGTCGAGGCACACATCCAGGCCGATTAGATCAGCCAATGCCAGCGGCCCCATCGGATGGTTCATGCCCAGCTTCATGACGGTGTCGATTGCCTCCGGCGTCGCGACGTTCTCCATCGCGCAGAAGACGGCTTCGTTGATCATCGGCATGAGTATGCGGTTCGATACGAACCCCGGGTAGTCCTGCACCTCAACCGGCACCTTGTCCAGCTTGTAGGCCAGGTTGCGCACCGATTCGTACGTTTCGTTCGAGGTAGCAAGTCCCCTGACGATCTCTATAAGTTTCATCACGGGAACCGGGTTGAAGAAGTGCATGCCGATTACCTTGTCGGGCTTCGACGTTGCCGACGCAAGGTCGGTTATGGAAATCGACGACGTGTTGCTCGCGAGAATGGTCTCGGGTTTACAGATCTCCCCGAGTGTGTGGAACACATCCTTCTTAACTTTGATATTTTCGGTAGCCGCCTCAATCACGAAGTCTGCGTCCCTAACGCCTCCTTCAAGTGAGGTCGACTGCGAAATCCTCCCCAGTGCTTCGTTCTTCTGGTCTTCGGTAAGGAGTCCCTTGTTGACCTGCCTGTCCATGTTGTGGCGTATGTATCCCATTCCTCTTTCGACGGCATCCCTTCTTACATCGATAATATTCACGCTGAACTTCGACAGTGCCAGGACGTGGGCGATTCCGTTTCCCATTGTCCCTGCCCCGATAACCGCTACATTAGCTGGTTCCATGTATCACCTTTCTATTATTACTCCCGCGGCTTCTCCTCCGCCTATGCAGATTGCGGCGATACCGCGGTGGGCATCGCGTCTCCGCATCGCGTAGATAAGCGTGGTGAGAATTCTCGCGCCGCTGGCGCCTATGGGATGGCCTAGAGCGACGGCACCGCCGTGGACATCCACTTTCTCGACATCGAGATCAAGCATCTGCTTCACCGCGAGTGATACGACCGAAAAGGCCTCATTAATTTCAAATAGGTCAATGTCTTCTTTTTTGAATTTCGTCTTGTCGAAGAGCCTCTGGATTACCGTCGCAGGGGCGGTCGTGAACCACTCGGGTGCCTGTGCGACCGAAGCCTGTGCAACCATCCGGGCGAGAGGCGTGATCCCGAGTTCCTTCGCCTTCTCCTCGGACATCAGCACGAGCGCCGATGCACCGTCGTTCAGCTTGCTTGCGTTTGCGGCCGTCACGGTCCCGTCCTTCTGGAAAGCCGGCTTCAGCTGAGGCATCTTCTCGAATTTCACTTTCCTGGGCTCTTCATCCTCCTCGACGAGCGTCGCAGTCCCGCCCTTCCCCTGAATTTCGACAGGGACAATTTCATCTTTGAAGAATCCCTTGTCCATCGCACCGAGTGTCCGGCGATAGCTCATTGCCGCATACTCGTCTTGCGCCTCGCGCGGGATATGACACTCGCGCGCGCACAGCTCCGCTGCGCTTCCCATGTGAAAGTCGTTGTAGACATCCCACAACCCGTCCTTCACCATAGAGTCGACGATCTTCCCGTCGCCCATCCTGTAACCCGTCCGTGCCTTGTCCAGCAGGTAAGGTGCATTCGACATGCTCTCCATTCCGCCGGCCACGACAATATCAGCTTCTCCGGTCATGATCGTAAGAGCGGCCAGCATGACGGACTTCAGCCCGGAGCCGCATACTTTGTTGATGGTGGTACAGGGAATGTTGTTCGGAAGGCCTGCGAAGATCGCCGCCTGTCTTGCCGGCGCCTGGCCGACACCGGCGGTCAGAACGCAGCCCATGAATACTTCTTCAACCTGGTTTGGAGTCAGGCCGGAACGCCTGACCGCTTCCTTGATTGCGATCGAACCCAATTTCGGCGCAGTAAGACTGCTTAGAGCCCCCTGAAAAGAACCGATCGGAGTGCGACAGGCGCCCGTGATGACAACCTGTCTCATATGGACCTCCTTCTTTAACTATTCATTGCTTTGAGGAATTCCTTGTTGTTTTTGGTCCCGCGCATCTTGTCAAGCAGAAAGTCCATCGCATCTACCGGTGAATAATCGCTCAATATCTTTCTCAACACCCATATTCTGTTGAGCTCGTCCGGCGACAGAAGGAGTTCTTCGTGTCTCGTTCCGCTCCGGTTGACGTCTATCGCAGGGAATATTCTCTTGTCGGCAAGCTCGCGCGTGAGCACGACTTCCATGTTGCCGGTTCCCTTGAATTCTTCGAAGATAACCTCATCCATCCTGCTCCCGGTCTCGATGAGTGCCGTCGCAATGATCGTGAGGCTTCCGCCTTCTTCGATGTTTCTCGCCGCACCGAAGAACCTCTTCGGCTTGATGAGGGCGTTCGAGTCGATACCGCCGGAAAGTATCTTGCCACTGTGGGGGACCGTCGCGTTGTACGCCCTCGCCAGGCGCGTTATGCTGTCCAGGAGGATAACGACATCGTTCTTTGCCTCTACAAGACGCTTCGCCTTTTCAAGTACCATCTCGGCAACCTGCGTGTGACGTTGAGGCTCTTCATCGAAGGTGGAGCTGACCACTTCAGCGTTGACGGACCGCTCCATATCGGTGACCTCTTCCGGACGTTCGTCGATCAGAAGCACTATCAGTCTCACGTCGGGGTGATTGCGCGTTATGCTGTTGGCAATCTTCTGCAGCAGTATAGTCTTTCCTGCCTTGGGAGGAGAAACGATCATACCGCGCTGGCCCATGCCTATTGGAGCAAGAAGGTCGATTATCCTCATGGAGTACTCACCCGGGACCGATTCCAGGTGAAGCTTCTGGTTGGGATAGAGCGGCGTGAGATTGTCGAACATCACCCTTTCCCGCGTGAACTCCGGGTCGCGGAAATTGACTCGCTCGACCCTCAGGAGGGCGAAGAACTTCTCGCCTTCCTTGGGCGGACGGATCTGTCCGCTGACAGTGTCACCCGTCATGAGGCCGAATTTCTTGATCTGGGATGGGGAGACGTAGATGTCGTCCGGAGAAGAGAGATAATTATATTTTGGGGAACGGAGGAAACCGTAGCCGTCGCCGTGAACGTCGAGCACTCCGGCGCTCACCGAAATTCCCGGCGATTCAGGCTGCGCCTGTGCTGCAGCCTCAACGGGAGGAGGCTCCTTCACCATCGTGCTCTGCTTCTCCATGATCTTGAAAATGACTTCCTCTTTTCTGAGTCCGCTGTAGCCGGGTATCTCCAGCTCTCTTGCCAACTTGTGCAACTCTGCGACCTTCATTCCCTGCAGCTCCGCAAGATCTACAGTCATCGAAAACTACCTCCTAAGAGATTTTGTTACTTTTGAAATGTTGAAAATCATCCTGACAACGGCGTCCGGGCATCGTCAAAGAAACTCTGTGCGTGATCTATTTACCCTTCATCAGGTTCAATTGAGGGATCCTGTTAGGTTGGGGATCAAAAAGAACGGGCGAAATGACTAAAGGCTTTCAAAACCCTTTTCCGATTTCTCGATCACAGGGAGCACTTCTCCAGCCAAGTAGTGTGATCCTGTAATCAAAAGGAAACTATCATTGTTCGTCTGACTAATTGCAGCTCTCAACGCGTCGGCGGAATTATCAAAAACTTGCGACTCTAATTTAATATCGTTGCTTATCTTCTTCAACTCCGCAACCCCCAATGAGCGGCTAGTTTGGAGCTTCGTCAAGATAATATGTGAGAACCTTTCCCGCAAGATATCAAGCATTGAAACCGCATCCTTGTCCCGCATCGCGCCAAACAGGAGCGTCCCCTGCCTCATGCCATCGAGGAGGCCCAGCCCGTCGTTCAGCACTTTCGCCCCATCGGGATTATGCGCAACATCTAGTATTATCAATGGGTTACGCGAGAGTACCTCGAGCCTTCCCCGGTGACCGGTGTTGATCCGTATTTTTGCCAAGCCTTCCGAGATGGACTCCCTGTCTATCTTCACACCCCCCTTCTCCAACACGACCAGGGCTGAGAGAGCCGTTAAGGCATTCGTGATCTGGTGATTTCCTCCCAGGTCCAACTTCAGCGACTTGAACTCCGTCCCGAAGACTTGCGCGTCGAACTCCGAGTAGTCGAGCCCGAGGTTCCGGCGCACGCATGAGGCGATCCGGTCAACGTAGAATATTTCCGAGCCCACCTTCGATGCAGCGGTATCGAACACTTCTTTTAGCGAAGGCGATGTCGCATTGACCACGACCGGGCGGCCCGGCTTGATTATCCCGGCCTTTTCGAATGCGATCTTCTCCAGTGTGTCCCCGAGTATCTCCGTATGATCGCGCCCGATGCCGGTAATGACCGAGACAAGCGGATCAACGACATTGGTAGCATCCAGCCTCCCGCCGAGCCCGGTCTCAATCACGGCGAAATCCACATTGCTGTCGGAGAAGTACTTGAACATGATTGCAGTCGTCGCTTCGAAGAAAGTTGCGCGTAGCCTGATAATCTCATCGCGGAAGAATGCGGTCAGCGACGACACGTCTTCCCCGGATATCGGCGTACCATTTATTCTGAATCTTTCGGTGAAGTTCACCAGGTGGGGCGAGGTGTAGAGACCTACCCTGTATCCCTGTGCCATCAGGACGCTTGCCAGAGCGGCACACGTGCTCCCTTTTCCATTGGTCCCCGCTACATGGATGACCTTCAATCTCTTCTGCGGATTCCCGGCGAATTCCATCAGTGCCCCGATGTTGTCGAGATCCATTTTCATCCCGAATTTCTCTAGACCGTAGAGGAATTCAGTGGAATCTCTCAAATGCGGGTCACTATGCATTTCTGTGATCTTATTTTCCATGGCTGGAATTCAACGGGGTTTCATCCGTAAATGGATGCATATTGGAAATTCTTTGTGAAATCAGCCTCCGGGCCGGAATTCTAATTCAATTGCGTTTTAGGTGAGGGACGTTTTCCGGATTGACTCTCAGACTCCCTATCAGCTCATCTATACGTTTTATGTTTTCCTTCGACAGGTAGTCGGTGATGCCCTCAAGAAATCTCGCAGGCGCATCCGGTTTGGTGAACAGTGCGGTTCCAATTTCGACGGCCGTCGCGCCGGCCATCAGGTATTCGACAAAATCCTGCCACACGAATACTCCACCGCTCGCGACGATAGGTATGCGCACAGCCTTCGAAGTCTCGAAAACCTTCGCCATTGTCAGCGGTTTTATGGCCGGTCCGGACATCCCGCCGGTCACCGTATGTATCCTCGGCAGACGAGAGTGGATGTCGATCGCCATGCCGACATAGGTATTGGCGACTGTGACGCCGTCTGCCCCTTCGTTCTCAGCCGCCTTCGCGAACTCGCTAATGCGCGTCACGTTCGGCGTCAACTTGACGATCAACGTCCGGGGGAAGACCTTCCTCACAAGCTTGACAATGGACGACAGGGTCCCTAAGTCCGTCCCGAACTCTATCCCTCCCTCCTTTACGTTTGGACAGGAGAGATTCAATTCGAGACCGCGCACAAACGAGACTTTCGCGAGAGCGTCTGCAAGCGAAACGTAATCCTCCGCGCGCTTCGCTGCGATGTTGACGATAAGGAGCGCTCCAAGCTTCTCAAGTTTCGGCAGCTTCTCCGATATGAATCTCTGTACTCCTATGTTCGCAAGTCCGATTGAGTTGAGCATGCCGCATGACACTTCTGCGACGCGGGGAGGCTCGTTCCCTATTTTGGGCTTGAGCGTGAGCGATTTGGAGACCACCGCGCCGAGGATCGAAACGTTGAAATAATCGCCGAGCTCGTCCCCGTAGCCGCACGTGCCGGAAGCCGTCATCAAAGGATTTTTGAGCTCAAGCCCACCTATGTGTACTCTCAAGTCGGCGCTCATCTGCCCACCTCGAATTCAATGTCCGCTGCGCTGAAGACCGGGCCATCCTTACAGGCGAGGTAATAATCTCCTTCGCCGGACTTCCTGACCGGGCAGCCCTGGCAGAATCCCATGCCACATGCCATAGGCGTTTCAACCGACAGGTAAGTCTGAATCTGTGATTCGAATCCTTTTTTCATGGCAACCAACATCGGAGTCGGGCCGCACCCGAACAGCTGTCCAGGTCTTCCCTTTTTCATCTCTTCCTTCAGCATCTCCACAACATTCCCGTGAAAGCCCTTCGAACCATCATCGGTCGCATGATTGATATTCTTTATGCCGTCCAAGTTGACGAGCTGCGCGCCGGTTCTTGCACCGTAGTAGAAAGTAATTTCGGTGCCCGTCTTTCGTGCCGCCCTGTCCAGGATCGGGATGAGCGCCGCACCGGATCCACCAACCGCGACCCAAACGGAGGTTCCTCCCTTCATATCGGGGAAGCCCCTTCCAAGAGGACCGTTCATCACGACGGGCTCTCCCGGTTTGAGTTTCGCGATCCTACCGGTCCCTTTTCCGACGGCCACGTAAAGGAGAGACATCGTCTCTTCCTGCGCGTCGCTGACGGAGAATGCTCTGGGCAGAAGCGGATCCGAAGTTTCGGGGAATGAAGCCATGAGGAACTGACCAGGCGTCACCATGCATGCGATCTTCGGGGAGCGAAACCTCGTGATGAACGTTCGATTCGCAACTTCGAGGGTGTCTATGGTTATGGCGGTTTCAAGCACTGAGTTGCCCGGCAAAGGTTATCTCCCCTTCTTTTCGATTTCGCGTGAAGGTGTGGCTCTGGTTTTCACGGAATCTTTTGTCGTATCGGCAGGTGTCGTAGGCATTTTAATATTCTGTTCCGGAGAATGGAGTTGTTCGGGATGGTGTGCGGTGGAATCAGCTTTCTCTTTGACGGCACGGGCGGCCGCAATTGAATCGCTTCTTTGCTTCCTCGCCATGGCGCTGTCGCGCTGTGCCGATTCATAACCCGCAAGCGCAAGTGTCACGCTCGGACTGTAAGTGCTTCCGGGATACTTTGTGGAGAGCTCCTTGTAGTACGCATAAGCCGAATCAGGTTCCATCAGCTTGTTTTCATATATCCAGCCTATCGTATACAGCGCTTGCGGGACGATCCCTGATTGATTCCGCCGCACCACCTCAAGCAGGGTGTCCACGGCCTCTGCATATTGGCCATTCTTCGTTAGTGCGACCGCCTCTGAGTAACTGATCTGCGCGGAGTCAATGTTCACTGGAGGAGGAAGCCTCAGCACCGAACAGGCTGAAGCCGCGTAGCCCGATTGCGGATATTTCGTGACCAGATCCTCGAGATACCTCTTCCCCTCAGCAGAGTCTCCCTTCGAGTAATAATACTCGCCCAGGGTATAGAGAACGGACGGATAGACTTTCGAGTTCGGGAAATCGGAAAGTACCAGCTTATACGATCTGACGGCCGAGTCGGGCATCTGAAGTTTGAACATGAACATCCCGGCAAGTTGCTGACGTGCCACTGCGGCGTGTTCGTATAGCGAATCAAGAGTGGCCTCGGAATAATTGACAGTCGTATCGTGCCGCTCTACAGCAGCGGCGGCGTTCCTGTAGAGGCTGTCGCTGAGGAGCACCTTGTAGCCGGCTACAAGATAGTTTTGAAGCGCCAGGGATATCTGTTGCCCGTCCTCGCTGATCATATACACTTTGGGATGGCTTACGACTCTCTGGTAGTATTTGAGTGCGGTGGGAAAATCGCCGACGACATAGAGGTAGATATTGGCAAGTTTGTAGGCACTCCGCGTTGCAGCTTCGGTGCTGGCATATGCCGTGTCGATCTTTTCAAACATGGTCACCGCCTTGGAGACGGCTCCGGAATCGTACAACACTTCGGCTTCCTGATAATCTATAAGGGGAAAGAAATCAAAGAACTTGTCGTCAGACCTGAGGTAGTTCAGACTTTCCAGAGCCACGGAGTACTTTCCAAACATCCGGTGTACTCTTGCAAGGTAGTACACCGAGTAGAATCGGAGCTTGATATCTCGGGCCTGGTCTCTCGCCCGTAAGTACTCCTCGCGCGCAGACGCATAGTTTCCCAAGCTCGAGTAGAGGTTTCCCGAGTGACAGGCATAAATTGCGGCGTCGTCTCCCGTTGAAAACGTGGCCGCAGTATCCAGGTAGGCGGCCGCACTCAGTGTGTCTCCGCCTTTCAGGTAATAGTCCGACAGGATATCACACGACATGGCAACAATCTTCCTGTCCTTCTTCTGTCTTGCGATTTGAATGGCATTGAGTACCCTGTCACGCCCGGTCTCGTTTTCCTGTCCCGACAGCTGGAACGCGCCGTAGTACATCTCGGCTTCGTCGTACCTTCCGGAGTTGGGAAATGTCGATTCGATTTCCAGGAACTTCCTCTCACCCCTTATGTCATCCCCTTCGTAGTAGTAGCTAATGCCGATCATGAAAAGGCAGTCTTCAGTGTATTCTGATTCAGGATGCAGCTGGAGGACTTTCGAGGCTTTTGTTATGGCAATGTCGAAATCCTGCTTCGCCTTGGCGCTTATGCTGAATGGAGAAGGATTGGCACCCGCTATTACACTCAGCTCGTATGCCTTCTTGCTGTCGTCTACGTCCTGGAGGCCATCCTCATATGCTTTGCTCGCGTTGTAGTAGGTATTGAAGTACGCGGAGAAATTATCATAGCCCTCCTTGACGTAGTTCCATACAAAGCAGCCTGCGAACGCCGCCGACACGACGATTATCAGAGCGAAGAAGGAAACAGTCTTTCTTTTCACTGGATTTACCGAACAAAATAGTAGCGCGTGCGAGTCAAAATCAAGGCGCATCGGCCTTCCAACCGGAACTCCCCCCGAAGGGTGAAGTCCAACCACGGAGCGCCAGTTCACACCTGCCGGTTGCGAATATACACAGGTTAAATTAACTTCTCTTGCGAATCTCGAAAGGCAAAAATGTACTCGTTATTTGAAGGGCTGAAGACTGCGGAAGTATCCGGACTGTTGAAGCAAGCCCGGGTGGACCATGTTCCGGAGGGGACGATTCTCCTGGCCGAGGGGAAAACTGTCGAAGGGCTGTACATACTCAAGTCCGGCGAAGTGGAAATCCGCAAACAAATTGACGAAAAAGAAGAAGTTCTGGCAACCATCCGGAAAAACGACTTCTTCGGTGAGCTTGCGGGAATAAAGGGGAAAAGGAATTCCACATCTGCTATAGCGACTCGGAAATCGACGGTAATATCATTTGACCCGAAAGTCTTCTCAAGGATGGTCGCGAAGTACCCGCGGATTTCATGGAACGTAGCCAGGGCTCTTTCCGACCGGCTCCGCGCTTCGAACGACGCTCTGCAAAACCAAATAGTGATCCAGCGTCTTGTAGATCAAAGAGAAATCTCGAGACTTCACGCGATCGTCGAAGCCACACAGACGGTCAACACATCTCTCCAGATCAATCGTGTGCTTCAGCTGATACTGCAGGAGGCGATAAGAATCACTTTCGCGGAGCGCGGCACGATCTATCTCGTGGATGAGAACACCAACGAGATATGGGCGAGAATAATTGCTGGAAACGAGATAAACGAAATAAGGCAGCCAATCGGCAAAGGCATTTCCGGTTACGTCGCCCAAACCGGCGAGACCGTAAATATCGCCGACGCTTATAACGACGGGAGGTTCAACCCGGAGTTCGACAGGAGATCCGGGTTCAAGACAAAGAATATCCTCTGTATGCCGATGCGAAACCGGGATAACAAGATCATCGGAGTGTTTCAACTCATAAATAAGCGGCACGGTACATTCGATTTCGATTCGGAGGATGAGAACTTCCTGAAGGCGTTCTCGGTCAACGCGGCCATCGCCATAGAGAATTCAAGGATTGCCCTGCAGATGGTTCAGAGCGAGCGGCTTTCTGCCGTCGGCAGGATGGCTGGCACTATAGTCCACGACATCAAGAATCCGATGTCCACCATAAGGGTTTACGCCCAGGTGTTGAAGAAGAAAGCCGGCAACGAAGAGGCTGCCGAGCTCGTCGATCAGATCATCAAACAGATCGACCGCCTCGTGAATATGGCGCAGGAGGTCCTGGACTTCTCCAGGGGCGTGTCTCAGCTCAACGTGCAGCCGATTAAGTTCGACGAGTTCCTGTCGGGGATTTTAGTCTTCCTTGAAAAGGACTTCGAAAAGCGGAATGTCGAGCTGATAGTCCGGAACGAATATACAGGTGACGTCGAGATCGACGCCGACAAGATCACGAGGGTAATTCTGAATATCGGGGGCAACGCCGGCGACGCAATGCCGACCGGCGGCAAATTCTTCGTTAAGACGCGCGCGAACCGGGAAAACCTCGTAATCGAGCTCCAGGACACGGGGAGCGGTATGCCCGAAGAAATTCGCCGCAAGATATTCGAACCTTTCGTCACTTTCGGAAAGAAACACGGAACGGGACTGGGCATGGCGATCGTGAAGAAGATCATCGATGATCACCAGGGCACGATAGACATCGATTCGGAACTCGGCAAGGGAACAACTATGACGATCACCCTGCCGTTGAAGCAGAACAAGGCCGGATGATCGTTAATCTCGGGGATAAATCGGTAGAGATCACCGAGGGAGATATCACCGAGTACGAAGGCGAGGCAATCGTCAATGCCGCGAACAACCACTTCTGGATGGGCGGCGGAGTTGCGGGCGCCATCAAGCGGAAGGGCGGCCAGGTAATCGAGCAGGAAGCAATGCGATACGGGCCGAAGCCCGTCGGCGAGGCGGTGATAACAAGCGGCGGTGCTCTCCGGGCCAAACATGTCATACACGCCGCGGTGATGGGACAGGATTTAGCCACGAACTCCAAAATGATTCTCGACGCCACCCGATCATCACTTCAGCTGGCTGAATCCAAAAAAATTGGATCACTGGCATTCCCGGCCCTGGGCACAGGTGTCGGAGGATTCCCGCTGACAGAAGCCGCTGACATAATGATCGGGGCCACGGCCGATTTCCTGCGCCGTTCCAAGTCGCTGAGAAGGGTAACGTTCGTATTGTTTGGGCGGGAGGCCTACGAGATATTCGCGACGCGCGCGAAGGAATTAAAGAATTGAACCGCTGTTCCGATTACATAGCTCACTACCGCACGGACGCCGAAAACTTCGACTACTTCACGAACCAGGACCCCGACGACCGTGCGTATGAAAAGATCTTCAGGAAATTCATCGTCGGACTTGCCCGCCAGCCGCGCACTATTGTAGACATAGGTAGCGGCGGGGGCTGGACCTCGGCTATCCCGCACGACAACATTTTTTACGTCGATCTCTCGCCGAAGAACCTTGCGTCTCTGAGGTCGGATACATCCGGGCCGGTGATGGCCGATGCACAGCGGCTCCCTTTCAGGAATGACTCCGTCGAATTCGTCATCGCGTCTGAGATAATCGAACACCTCAACGATCCCGCGACCGCTGCCGGCGAAATATGGCGCGTGCTCAAGCCCGGTGGAAGAGCGATCGTGTCGACCCCGTACAAAGAAAAGATAAGATACGCACTCTGCATCCATTGCAATCAAGTAACGCCATGGAACGCTCATCTTCACAGTTTCGACCGTGCGACACTTCTATCCTACTTCCCCGCCGCTGCCGATAAGAGGTCCTTCGTCTTCGGCAGCAAAATCCTGACGACAATGAGGATGCCAAGGATATTCACAAAACTACCATTGTGGACATGGAGGATCATCGACAGGGTACTCATAGGTCTCGTCGACAAGGCTCAACACATCGTAGTGGTTGTTGAGAAAGACGCCGCATCACGCTAGGGGTTGGTCTTCCATATGCGTTGTGGAAAAACGGAATTGAGTGCGGGGACTGGCGGGCAGGTAAGTCTCCATCACTCACGCTGACGGACTGCGAGTACGACGAAAGACCGCAGGCGGTTACTTCTTAAGCAATCTCACGTACATATTGGTCATTTCTTCCGCGTCGGCCTTCGCCTTCGGATAGTAGACCGCATTGTACTTCTCAGCCATCGGCTTAAGTGTGTCGTAGGGATCTCCGCTGCAGAAGACGGCTGCGGCATCAGCATTTGGGCCGCTCTTTCTCATGATCTGTAGGAGCGCAATTCCCGGTAGATGTCCCGGGGCCGAATCATCCTTGAACTCGTTGTCCATGATGATGAGATCGTACGCCTTCTCTTCGAGGCATTTCCTGGTTTCCAGGCTGTCTGCCGACTCGTCGATCTTGAGCTCGGCACCCAGAGCTTTGGCGACTTCCGCAAACACTAGTTTCTGTACGTTCCGCTGTGATTCGTCGTCGTCGGCGATCAATACCGAATATTTCGCCATGTCATTCCAGTATGTTGGATATTATGCCGCCCGCGACAACATCGTCGCCTTCGTAAACAACGACGCTCTGTCCCGGTGTTATTGCCCTTCGCGGCGAGGCAAACTCTACTTCGATTCTGTCGTCCGCAATCTGTCTGACGACACAGTCTGCCCCGCTGTCTTTGTATCGGATTTTCGCTTTTAGTTTCCTTCCCTGCGGAATCGTCGCGTATTTGACCATGTTCACGCGCTCGGCTGTCAGGACTCTGGAATATAACTTCTCGTCGACGTCTACTTCCACGATGTTGTGAGCTGCGTCAATCTTCTTCACGTACAAAGGTTCTTCATGGCTGACGCCGAGCCCTCTCCTCTGTCCTATCGTGTAAAAAGCATAGCCATTGTGCTTCCCGATAGTTTCGCCGTCGAGAACGATCTCGCCGCCGCCTAACTTATCACCAAGGCCGGGGACCGCATCGCGGAGGAACCGCCCGTAGTCGTTGTCCGCGACAAAGCATATTTCGTAGCTCTCCGGCTTCATCGCGCTGGCAACGCCGTACTCGAGCGCCAACTGACGAACTTCCGGCTTCGACATCGCTCCAAGCGGAAAGATGGTCCTGCTCAGGCTCGCCTGCGTCAGACCGTAGAGCGCATACGACTGATCCTTGCCCGCATCCTTGCCGCGGGAGAGGACGTATCGCCCAAGGCTTTCGTCGTGCCTCACACTCGCGTAATGACCGGTACAGATGAAATCGGCTCCCAGGCTGTCCGCCTTCTCAAGAAGATACTCCCACTTTATTTTTCTGTTGCAGATGACGCACGGATTGGGGGTGCGACCCGCCAGGTACTCGCCGACAAATTGATCGATAACCTCTGTTCTGAATCTGTCGCTGAAGTCAAAGACGTAGTGGGGAAAACCGAACTTGCTCGCGATGCTCCGGGCCATATTGATCCCGTCGATCGAACAGCAACTAGACTCCCGGCTGTCATTGCCGCCGACATCCTCGTAATCGTAAGTCTTAATTGTAGCCCCGACTACCTCATACCCCTGTTTGGCCATGATGGCAGCGGCGACGGAGGAATCAACGCCCCCGCTCATCGCGACAATCACTCTATTCTTTGCGCCGGTCGACATCTCGTCAATAATGTACGAAAATGCGCAGGCTTATGAAAGATGAACCCCGTCCGTGGCGGAATCAGGCCCCTTTCCAAACCGGTTTGCGCTTCTCGAGAAATGCCGCTACTCCTTCCTTCTGGTCGGCGGTGCCGCAAGAAAGAGCGAAGAGCTGCGCTTCGATCTTCATCCCTTCGTCCTGGGGAAGCTGGACGGAAGCGTCGAGCGCCTGCAGCGCAAGGCGTACTGCGATCGGGGCTCTCTGGGCTATCGATTCGACAATCTTCAGTGCGGTTGGTATCAACTCGGCCGGCTCCACGACCTTGTTCACCAGGTGCATCTGGTACGCGGTCGCTGCATCAATCTGTTCGCCGGTTACGATCAGCTCAGTGGCAATACCGCGGCCGACCAGCCTCGAGAGCCTTTGCGTACCTCCGTAACCGGGAATTATTCCGAGGTTCACCTCGGGCTGTCCGAACTTGGCCGCGCTGGAAGCGATGCGGATATGGCATGCCCAGGAGAGTTCGCTCCCGCCTCCGAGCGCGTAGCCGTTGACGGCAGCAATCACTGGCTTCCTGAATTTCTCTATTTTGTTGAAGAGCGCCTGTCCGCGTTCGGAAAAATCCTTCGCCGTGATTACGGTAAGCTCCTTGATTTTCGATATGTCCGCACCCGCGACGAACGCCCTATCGCCCGCCCCGGTAATCACTACTGCCGCGACGTCCTTGTCCGTCTCGGCAACCCCGAGAGCCTGGTCCAGCTCATCTATGATTTCCGCGTCAAGTGCATTCAGTTTGTTCGGACGGTTGATTGTAACGACCGCCGCGTGTTCAACCTTTTTGTAAATGACAGCCTTGAAGTCCATGGCTGTTCCTCCTTTCGTTAGGCAACCTCGACACGACTTTGGTCTCCGATCATGAAGCGCTGAACCCTGGGTTTCCCGTCCGCCCGGACGATTTCAACATCGTTCCCGAGAAGACTCCCCTCAATTCGCATACCAGCGTCAAGGATCCTGCAGCTTTTCAGCACGATACTGTATTCAACCTCGCTGTTTATCACTTGAGTGCCGGCGCCAATCGATGTAAAGGGGCCGATATAGCTGTTCTCGATGATAGCGCCCTCTCCAATTATCGCAGGTCCTCTGACTTTACTGCGGACAACCCTGCACCCCTTCTGGAGTACGACCCTCCCCGCGATGTCGCTGTGGGAGTCGACCTCGACTCCATCCTCGATCCCGGGATCAGTATTCTCGAGTATCAGCCTATTTGCCTCGAGGAGATCCAGAGGCTTTCCGGTGTCTTTCCACCACCCGGTAATCTCCGAGAAACCTATCTTGCGGCCGTGATCGATCAGATATTGATGGGCATCGGAGATTTCCAGTTCGCCGCGTGCGCTCGGTTTTATCTTCTTTACGGCTTCGAAGATACTGCTATCGTAGATGTAGATTCCGGCAACTGCATAACTGCTCTTCGGCTTCCTCGGCTTCTCCTCTACCCTTACGATCATTCCCTTCTTGATCTCCGGAACGCCGAACCTCTCCGGGTCCTTGACCTTCGCCAGAGTGAGGTAACAGTTCGTTCCACTCTTCTCAAATTCATCAAGATATCTCTTCACGCCGCCGACAACCATGTTGTCTCCGAGGTAGAAGATGAAATTATCCTTTCCGATGAAAGGCTCGGCTATTTTTACAACGTGTGCCAGCCCCCTGGGAGCGTCCTGAGGGATATACGTCATCCGCACTCCCCACATGGAGCCGTCGCCGATCGCTTTGGGGACTTCGTCGCTGTCAGCATTCGTCACTATCCCGATCTCTTTTATTCCCGCAGAAACAGCCGCTTCTATGGCATAATGCAGAATGGGCTTGTTTGCAATTGGTATGAGGTGTTTGTTCTGGGTGTGAGTAATGGGTCTTAACCGTGTTCCGCGTCCACCGCTGGCGATAAGCGCCTTAAAAGTCATTCTGCCTCCAACAAGTCTTTGATCTTCAACAGATTCCGTTTCCTGTCCGGGTCCAGCTCATCAGCCAGGAGGCTTTTTATCCCGAGCAACGACGCCGACTTGTAAAACTGCAACAATGAACTATCACTTTCAAGCGATTCGAGATGTTTCCTGATCACACTCAGATCACCCCTTGCCAGTGGCCCGGTCAAAGACCCCGATCCAGTCCGCCTGGCGAGATTCCCGACGGTCGACTTTAATAGTTTATCTAACAGAACCTTAGCATCGCTCTCTTTACTGAAACCCGAGATCATTCTGCGAGCGGTAAGCATTCCTATTACAGTGAAATTCGAGACGACAACGCTCGCGGTGTGAAGGAGCAGACGGTCCTTCTCCGTCCGCATGAGCAGCAGTTTTGACGATAGAAGCTTTGTTATTCTACGCGCTATCGGAAGAGCCTGCGGATCGCCAAGAAAATCATAATATATATCACGTGCAGCATCGGCAGCGAACCTCGAGGCGAAAGCCGATACGGGATGCAAAGCCCCTGTCATGGCGCCGGAGTTCTTGAGTCTACTCAGGGCATCCACTTCGACGATTCCACTGGCATGGAGTACCACCTTACCGTCCCAACTAATTCCGGGAACATCCCCCAGTGCCTTCGCGACATTCTCTACCTGGTCGTCCCCTACAGTAACAAAAAGTATGTCGAACTCCGGCCCGAGCCCGGTCAGAGAAGCGGCAAACCTTGCTGCACCAAGGTACTTCTTGACTTCACGTCTTTCCGATACCCGGTCGATCGCCCCAATGACAGTGTCGCAACACCACCCTTCCTCGACCAGCGCCCTGCCAAGACTTGAGCCGACCCTGCCGGGGCCCACAATTGAGAAACGGACACCTTTTCGGCTCATGAGATAACAGCCGACAAGTACCCGACAACTCCGCTCTTATCTCCCGTGGTGTCGCCAGAATTGCAGTGATAAAGAATATCAGACTTACCGACACCGACGTTCCTGGCAGCATAGAGTAGAGAAGATATCGGGCCTCCCCCACACGCTTCGCAACGCCGGCTTTCAAGGTCATCCATCAGCTTGTCGGGGTCAAGGCTGGATATATCTGAGATGCAGATGCTGTCAATATCGTTGGCAGTATCATAATCGTAGTAATGCGACAGGTCTGAACTCGCGACGACCAGCGCCTTAACACCAGCGGTTATGTCCGCGATGACCTTCCCCAGTATCCTGCAATATCTCCGGTTCTGATCACCCATTATGATCGGGAGGAGCTTGAACCTTCCAAGCGTGAGTTGAAGAAAAGGGAGCTGAACCTCCAGCGCATGTTCGGACTTATGCCCCGCCCGTGACTCGATCACGATTTCACCCGCAGTCTCGATGAAAGCGTCGCGCAGGGCGTTGTCCACCTCAATTTCCCCCAGCGGTGTAGAATATGCCTTCCCTGAGAAAACGGAAATCCCGTCGAAGTACTCCCGGTGGCTGGGCGCGATGATCACGACAGTCTCAAATTCATTTTCTTTCAGGAGAGAGTAACCGTGCGCCGCAGTGAATCCGCTGTACGGGTAGCCTGCGTGCGGCGAGATGATCCCGAACAGTTTGACGTGAGGCTTAGTCTTCAATTCCGCCCTCGAGTTCTCGATAAACTTCAAGCAGGTCTTCTGCAGCTCGTCCTTCTCCGAAGGATAGAAGAGCCCGGCAACGGCGGGAGGGCGAACGTAGTCACGTTCTTTCAACGATTTTCTTCTCCTGTTCTCTCTTTACTTCTCCCTCTCCGAAAACCTCAGCCGTGAAAACGAGAAGCTTCGAAGCGGGATCTTTGTAGTCCTCTTTATCCAGTCCAGCTTTCAGACAAACATACCTCAGGAACTGTTCCCTGTCCCAGCCGTTTTCTGTCGCAACTTGCGGAAGAAGGAGTCCACGATAATATCCCTTCTCGATAAGGACACCGTGTTTTCCCACGACCACTTCTTCCGGACTGTCGATTTTCTTAAGCGGAGAGAGAACCGAGATTTCGATTTCGATCTCGCCCATTTCGGATTGCGCGACACTCTCGAACCTCGGATCTGCAATGGCGGCTTTTGCCGCCATCTGCGATACCGCCTGATAGACAGGCAGGTACGGCTCGATGATGCCGATGCATCCTCTCAGCTCGCCATGGAGGTGAAGCGTCACAAATGCCCCGGCCTTCTGTCGCAAGCCGGCTTCTGCAGGTTCTGCCGGGTTATACTCTTTGTCGGAGACGACTGCGACTGCGGACTCCCTGGCTATCGTCAGGAGTCTGGCCTTCTCCTCCGGTGTGAATGTGAATTCTACTTCCATACTCCCGGAATCCTCCTCGAACAGCCGGGACACATCCCGTCAACCAGACTGTTCCTCATTACCCTGTAACCTTCTCTTTCGATAAGCAGGGTCCCGCATCCCGGACAGTATGTATTCTCGAGACTCTCTACCATGCCGGGCAGGTTCCCTGCATAGACATAATGTAGTCCGGCCTCTTTGCCGATCCTGGCAGCCCTCTGTAGCGACTTCACGCTCGTGCTGCCCCTGCCGAGCATCCTGTAATCCTGGTGAAACGCGGTTACGTGCCACGGTATCTCAGGAGATACGGACGCGATGAATTTCGCAATGCCTTTCAACTCGTCCTCACCGTCATTAAACCCGGGTACTATCAGCGTCACGATCTCGACCCAGAACTCTTTTTCCTTGAGCATCCGTATGGCATCAAGCACGACGTCCAGCCTCCCTCCAAGCTGTCGATATCTCCTGTCGTCGAAACCCTTCAGGTCGACCTTGTAAAGATCGACGTAAGGACGGATGTACTCCAGCACCTCGGGCGTGGCGTTTCCGTTGGAGACATAAGCTCCATGTATCCGGTAGGCTTTCGCAAGCTTCAGTATTTCGACCGCCCATTCACTCGTGATCAGGGGTTCGTTGTAGGTGGATACAAGGACAGGCGACTTGTAGACGAGCGCCAGTTCCACAATCTTCTCCGGGCTGATGAATTCGGGGAGAGCGCTCGCCGCAGGGTCCCTTAATGCCTGGCTCGTGATCCAGTTCTGACAGTAGCTGCAATGGTAATCGCAGCCGAGCATTCCGAAACTAAGCGCATTACCGCCCGGGAAAGCGTGGAAGAAGGGTTTCTTCTCGATCGGATCGAGCTGGATGCCCGCCGCGTAGCCTGAAGGCACCATGAGTTTACCTCCCCTGTTGAAGCGTACCCTGCAGACTCCGTCACGGCCGGGCTTTATCTTGCACCTGTGACCGCAGGCGTAGCAAAGCACCCATTCGTCCTCGAGTTTGCGATATAATTCCCCCTCGACCGTGTGTTCCTGAAGAATGTTCTTGAGAGTTAGGATTTCTGCCATGGCGGTCTCGACTCATCGAATTTTACTTCACGATTCGGAGAAAGTCAACCGACTGGATTTCTCACCCGGGCGCGACGACCCGGCCTCGAGCCTCTACCCTCTTCTTCCACCGGTTGACCTCCCTGCGGTGCCGTGCCCCCGGCGGTGCATCCAGCGGGGCGAGGCCTTCCAGGGGAAGATAATCACTTACCGCACGGAGAGCTTCTCACTTTCTCTGCCACTCCTCCAGAGTCTTTTCAAACTCCGATTCCGACAGCTTCACTCTCCCGATGTCCCCGGACTTGATCCTCTGGCGCAGAGCCTCGTAGAGAGTTATCGCGCAGGCAACGGAGACGTTCAGGCTCTGTACCATCCCGTGCATCGGAATCTGGAAGCGCACGTCCGCGGATGAAGCCGCCTCTTGCGTAACTCCCCTGTGTTCGTTGCCGAACACCAGCGCAACCTTGCCGACCATGTCGACGTCGTAGAGGGAAACGGAACCCTCGCCGACGACGCTTGCAGCGACAACATGCCCCTCTTCGTGCAGCGTTTTATAACATGTTTCTACCGATCTGAAATTCCTTCTTTCAACCCACTTATATGCACTTGCCGAACTCTTCTTGCCGATCTTCGGGAATGACTCGGCCGTGTACAGTAAGTTCACCTTCCTCACACCGACGGCATCGCATGTCCGGAGTATGGCGCTGACGTTATGGGGGTCATGTATGTTTTCGAGTACCACTGTCAAATCGGGCTGCGTGAGCCTCAACGCCCTTGACAACTTCTCGATCCTTCTATCGGACTTCATTCCTTGAACACCTCGAGCAAAATTACAGCCCCGACGATGAATATTCCTCCCGCTATCTGCGACAGCTGCATGCTTTCTCCGAGGAAAAGAAACGAAGTTGAGATCGCCACAACAGGTTCCAGTGTGGAAACGATTATGGCAGTGGAAGCGGCGAGATGTTTCAAGCCGGTAAAATAGAAATAGTAAGGAATAAGTACGGAGCTGATCGAAAAACCTGCGAGCATCGCAAGTTCATAATAACCGAGATGCGCTGCCGCGGTTCCCGTAACACAATCAAGTGCGATCCAGAAGATGCCGGCACAGATGAGTGTCCAGGTGACGGCTGTCCAGATCGAATATTGCTTGCTGGCTATTTTATTGTAGACATTAAAAAAGGCAAAACACACCGCCGAGACGATGCCGAGAAATATCCCCACCGCCGTAATGTGAACACCCGGACTGAATGCACCGAGCATCGCGGCGCTTCCCCCGAGCGAAAGTACTATCGCGAGCGTTTTGATCCTGCTGATCTTCTCCTGCCCACTAACGAGCATGTACACGGCGACCAATACAGGGGCGGTATACTGCATCAGGATCGCGATACCGACGTTCGTCACCTGGATCGCCATGTAGTAGGCGTAGTTCGCCCCGGCAACTCCTATAACCCCCAGCAATGCAAAGTCTATGATGTCCCGCGGCGATACAATAAGGAGTCTCCTGTTTACCAGAAGAAGGATGACCGCCAGGAGAAGGGCGGCGATGATAACCCGCGATTGGACGAGGAGCATCGGTGAGATGTCGTGCTGGAAAAGAAATTTCGCCGCGGTAGCCGATGATCCCCAAAAGAAAGCCGCCGCAAATATACTCGCGTAACCCCGGAGCCGCGAATTCAAGATCAGCGGCCAGATTTCTGTTTATAAAAACGGAACATCTCGTCGTTCCCCAGCATCTTGTAGAAAATGGACAGACGCTCGTAAATAGGCAAAGGGTCTTCCACCCTGTCCACACCGCCTTTCAGGAATGACATGATGCTTTGCAGCGTAGGGATCCTCAGGTCGGGATTGTAAAGGTTGCACGAACTGATGTAAGGCTCTTCAGCCTTCTGGTCAAACTCGGCCGCTTTCTTCAGGCAGAGGAACGCCATTTCAAGCCCGTCGACGTCGGCGGGCCGTGATTCGAAAACACCCGATAGCCACATATATATTTCGAAACCTATCTTCGGGAAGAGCTCGCCGATCCTTTTTGCAAAGAAGAGAAGTTCCTCAGACTTGAGAGAATTATTCCACAAAAGTTCCCTGTATATGTCGACATCTTCGATCCGGAGCTCGATGGCCTTCCTGAAAACCTCAAATAGGTCGTTGAAGCCCCGTTGGGTCCTGAACTCGTTTCTTACATCTTCGGGTGAGGGGTCGCGCAAGTCGTCCGCACCTGCCCTTTCAATTACCGTTCTGGTACTGGTTATTCCCCCATTTCAACACCTCAATCCTCACACTGGCGGTCCCCGTCTGAATCATCCCGATGGCTCTTGCTGCAGCCTCGGAGAGATCGATTATCCTCCCTTTCGCGAAGGGGCCTCGATCGTTGACAGTGACCTCGACACTCTTGTCGTTGTCGAGATTTGTGACCCGGAGCAGTGTTCCGAAGGGAAATTCCCGATGGGCAGCGGTGTAGGCGTTCTTGTCGAATATCTCCCCGCTTGCCGTCTTCTTCCCGTCGAAACCGTATGAATAGTATGATGCCGTCCCCTCCACGGTGAGCAGCACTTTGCCGCTGAAGCGTGTCGGTGCCGAACCCGAGCCGGACGTTCCCGACGGAGAAGGGCCCGACCCTGTGAACCGCTCTGCGGCAGAGCATCCGATAAGGTAGAAAGAGAGAGCCAGCAACGCGAGCAGGTAAACGGATTTCAAATCAGATCTTGCCTGTCCCCTTTCTTAAGCACATCCACAATTTCCTTCACCCCCTGCGACTTGCCTCGCCGGCAGATGAGGATTGCATCCTTCGTCTCAACAACTATGAGATCATCCACATCGATGAGTCCGTATGTTCTTTCTTCCGCCCACACGAGGCTGTTTGACGTTCTCAGGCTGACGACGTCGCCCTTGAACGAATTACCCTCCCCATTCCTGTCGCTCAGTCTGTAGACTTCATCCCAGGATCCGACGTCGCTCCACATGAAATTGCTGGGGATCGTCAGCACGTTCGACGCCTTTTCCATTACGGCGTAGTCAACTGATATCGATTCAGCGCGAAGATAGAACTCTTCAAGGACCTTCTCGAATTCCGCTTTCCCGAAAGAGTTTTTCAGCTGTGACCAGAAGTCAGAGAAGTGGGTCAGGTTCTTTCTGAGCTCTTCGAGAATCACATCGACGCGCCACACGAACATGCCGCTGTTCCATAGATAGCGGCCGCTGCCAAGGAATTTCACGGCAGTATCGTAATCCGGTTTTTCCTTGAACTCCAGGACACGTCGCCCGCCGTGGTCGGAGATTTCCTTTTCCACTGCCCCGTCGTCGAAGTGAATATACCCGAACCCTGTCTCCGGATGCGTGGGCCTTATGCCTATCGTAACGAGAGCCCTTTGTTTGTCCGCGAGCCGTATGGCATCCTTAAGCTGCGCGATGAACCTGTCCTCTTCGGAGATCAGGTGATCCGAGGGAAGCACGACCATTACGGCATCTTGCGTGACAGAGGAAATTGCCGATGCGGCGGCTGCAATGCAGGGCGCAGTATTGCGGCCGAAAGGTTCGGCGATTATGTTCCTCTCCGGAAGCCGCGGAAGCTGCGCGGCAGCCAGGAGACGTTGAACGGTGTTCGTCACCACGAACACATTCTCCGGCGAGATCAGGGACGCTATCCTGTCGAAGGTTCGCTGGATGAGCGTGCGCTCGCCGAAAACGTTCAGAAACTGTTTCGGCATGTTCTCCCGGCTCTGGGGCCAGAAGCGCGCTCCTACTCCCCCTGCCATAATGACGGCGAAAACTTTCAAGGCGTCAATCTCCTAATGCTTGATCCTGGTTGGTGTAAATCCTCGGGATTCGGTTGTTTAGCATGCAAAGGACCTCGTATGGGATCGTCCCGAGCTTCGATGCGATCTCCCAAGCGGTTATCGATTCCGCGCCGCTCCTGCCGATCAGCACGACTTCGTCACCCTGCTGGACTTCAAAATCACTTCCCACGTCGACCATCAGGTGATCCATCGTTATCGTACCGGCAATAGGATATCTTTTTCCCTTTATGAGCACCGCTCCCTTTCCGGTAAGGAGTCTTGTGAAACCGTCTCCATAACCGATCGGAACCAGGGCTATTCTGCTGTCCCGTTTGGTAAAATATTTCCTCCCGTAGCTGACGCTCGTACCGGCTTTCACGTTCTTTATCAGCGCAACGCTCGATTTAAGATTGAGTGCCGGCCTGATGTCGACCGATTCCGAAGTATCGGGGGATGGGTAATAGCCGTACGACATGATCCCCGGACGTACCATATCGAAGAATGTGTCGGGCATGTCCAGGATGGCTCCACTGTTTGCCATATGGAATAGTACCGACGTAAGGCCGAGGTCCTTCACTGCCGCAACTATTTTTTTGAAACCCAACAGCTGCCTGCGCGCGAATTCCTTGTTCGATTCATCCGACGTGGCAAAGTGCGAATAGACTCCCGTAACCTCGATCGAATCCAGGTTTGCAACCGCCCTTATAGCGTCGACGGCGACCTCCGGAAGGAAGCCAATTCTCCCCATTCCGGTGTCAACCTTTATCTGTACCCGGGCTTTCTTGTGTGCCGTCCTTGCGACTTCATTAAGCGCGTGCGCGGTCTCGACCGAGGTTATCGTGGCATCCAGGTTGAAGCGAACGTACGATTCGAGAGAGTTCTCGAAAGGTGGGGAGAAGACAAGGATCGGGACAGCGGTATGCTGACGGAGTTCTATACCTTCATCGGCAAGCGCGACACCCATGTAACTGACGCCGGCGTCGATAGCGGCCTTCGCAACCGGGACGAGACCATGCCCGTAAGCGTTGGCCTTCATCACTCCGAGTATTCGGACGTTCGGCCCTACTCTCTTTGCAACCTGGTTTATATTGTACTTTATGGCAGATAGATCGACTTCAGCTCGCGTTACTCTCATCGAAAAAATATAACCCCGCCGTAAAACTTTTCAAAGATCAATGTACCGCGATGCCGCGACGGCATGGTCAAACGCTCCCATAAACGGCAAGACTCTCGCTAGAACATTCTCTTCAGGATCGTCCTATTCTGGTGATTGGCTACTTCACATCATAAGAGGCGATAATCTTCCCGCTCTTACCGATGAGCATCAGGGCACCTCTACCCGGAGCGAGGTGGACGGTAAAATCGGCTCCACTCAACTTGTCGCGGAATTCCATGGGCGACGTGTCCGTGGTTTCGGATGTCAACACGTACAACGTAGCGTCCGGAAGTTGCGTAGGGGCGATCAGGATACCCGGGTCTTTACATGCCGTCGTGTAAGCCTCCGTCACCCCCGCCCTCTTCATGGCGAATTTGTACACACGCCCTATTGCGCTCATCTGATCGCACATCTCCAGAGGCAGCGCAAAGTAAAGCACGTGCCCTTTTCCGAGGGATATGTCGGCAAACGTCTTGCTACCGCTGAGGACTCCCCGGTCGAGATACGTCGTCTTGTCGCCCGAGTAGCTCAACCGCGCGGAATCGCCGGGCCAGTTCACTTCTGCGTATCGCGTCTTTAAAGCCTCTTCCCGGTAGCCGACGTTCCATCCGGTCGTCCTCCCCGGAACGGATTGCCAGTGCTCATCCGCATCGACTCTTCCCGATATCAGGAGGGTCGCACCCGCCTTCACCTTTGCCATCAGTTCATCCCAGGCATTCTGATTCAACACCCAGGGTGCAGGAACGATTATAAGCTTGGCTGCCGGCATGTCAGAAAGCTGGTATTCTCCGATCGCGAATGCCGTACCACGCACATACTGGTAAAGTGCCCGGACCGCTTTCTGCTGGACCTCTATCGAATACCTGTTGAACGTCGACAGTTGAAGGGACTGGGGCAAAACGATCGCCGTCTCGGGAAGTTTCGCGTCGGTGGCATAGGGCTCAGCCTCGCGAGCAAAGGACGCAACTCCCTTTAGTGCGTCCATCCACACTTTCTCCGAACCGTCGCGTCTCATTATCCCGAAATCATCGCTGTGAGTCAGATCCCAGTGAAGGACTCCCGCCCCCGCGTTTGCAAAGGCCAGGACGAGCTTGCGCTCCTCGAGTCCCAGACCGTTCATGTCGTCAAGCTTCCAAATCCCGTCGACGGTCCACACGGGCTGCGGCCCCGTCTCCTCGACGAGATTGGGCTTGTAGGGAGTCTTCGGAACCACCGAGTCCCATAGCAGCGCATCGTCCTGCCACCATGTGTGGTTTACCGTATAGGTCACGTCGGTCTTGGCGATGAACTGATCGAGCACTCGGTTTGTGATTCCCCCTTCATCCTGTCCGACCGTGATTGCCTGTTTCGAGCCGGTCGAGCGAATCGCATTGATCATATCTGTAACCCAGTTATTGAACGCGAACTGGGCAAAGTGGTTGTAGTCTACCGCGCGGACGTTCATCGAATTATTGTCGCGTGTCTGCTGTATGTCGTCGTAGTCAGGCAGCGGCACTCGGTCAAAGCCGCCAAGTTCTGAAGGCGGGACATGCCACGCCCCCGCAAGCTTGTCTACAGTGCCATATTGCATCTTGAGCCAGCGCTGCCAGGCTGATGTCTCCGCAGGACTGCCTGTCGGCGAGTTTCCCTTCCATATATGCTCGATGTTTGCGTAACTCGGTTCGTTAATGAGGTCGTAGCTGAGGAACGGGACATCTTTGAACCGCGACGCAATTGAATGGACATAAGTAGTCTGCCGTTCGATCTCCATCGGATCCACGTAGGGATTCGACGCACGTTCAAAACCATTGTCCCCCGGCCCGCGACCGGGTCGCATCTCACCACCCGGATTAAATGCAAAGAATGTAAAGATCACCTGTATGTGATGACGTGCCGCCGCGTCGAGATATGCCTCTATCGCATCAAGCAGCCGTTCATCCGACGCCCCGCTTACCTGTTCAAGATATCGAAAACGATTGGCCCATATTCCGGTCCGCACCATCGTCACGCCGGCCTTCTCCATCACTGAAAAGTCTCGCTCCCATATATACGGATTTCCACCGATGCTCTGACCGAGGAAAAAAGCACGGCCGTACGGGTCCGTCGAGAAGTAGTTGAGTCCCACCGGCAGATACGGTTTCTTTCCCAACCTGAAGTAGTCTCGCCCCGCTTCCAGCCGTTCTCCGGACTGGAGCAAACCGGGCTGACGGACTTCTACCCCGGAAGTATATTGGTCGATCACCGTATCGCCCATCGAGAGGACCGCACGGACAGTGTACATTCCGGGCTTCGTTAGCCGATGCGAGAAACTGATCGACTGATGAAGCGAGTTGCCGCAATCCATCGTCGTCATCTCGATCAGCTTTGAGCCGTTCAGCAGCTGGACCGTCAGCTTCGCCGGTCTCCCCTCGCGCAGGACATCCACAGAACCGGTAACGCGGTCGGCCGGATCGATTGAAAGGCTCCGCATGTTAAGATAGATTCTCACCCCGCCGTAGGTTGCATACTGCGCGGCCTCTCTTATCAATTCCTTACCTTGACCGGAATCCCAGTATTCTGCCTTGGCATCGAAACTGAGAAACACTCCGCGGCGCGGCGGACCGAATCCCACCATGTCTTCCGCCGTCACGGGAGCAGACAGCCGATTCCCCTGCGCGTCTACCATGTAACCCAGACCTCGGTACCTTCCGCTGAAGCCGGCATTCACGAACACACGTTGCGGGTCGAGCGACTTAACGTGAAAGAACGGCGCGTCGACATCCCACTTGAGCGTCCATGGCCCGTGCTGGGGAGCTTCGTAGGCATACATTATCCCGATATTCCTGGAGAAGCTGTTCTGAGGAGATCCTTCTCGCCAGCCCGTACTGTCGCGATACACCGGTACGTAGAACGGCCTTCCGCCGATCACCAGCAAGTTTCCGCTCCTGAGGTGATGGCTGATCGCCTCCCAGCAGTCTGCCGGAAAAGCAGAGCCGTACGGAAGTACAAGAAGGTCGCCGGGAGCGAGCGCGGCGGATAGGCTGTCCATACCGGCAAAGACCGGATCCATCGGTGCCAACGCGTCTTCCAGTGTGGCCCGGCTGATTTCATTATTGCCGACTGAAGGAAAACCTTTCTCAAAAAAAATCACGGTTTTCCCGAAACCCTGACCGAACGACACGAGCAGCGCAAGCAATAAGACAAAGGTGAGACGCATGTTACCCTTCCTTCTTTTCAATGGACGCCCAGTGGTCTTACGATTTCCTTAGCTGATGTTATAGAAAAGACCGCCAAATTCCAACCGGCGGTTCCGGCTCAGAAGCAGGAAAAAACCTTTCCAGGCGCGTCGACCTGAAGGGCTACAACAAGATCCTCAGAGTGCCGAAGAATTCTCTTCCCGCTCCCGGCTGGTACGAGTTTCCGCCCGGATCCGGTTCAGTGAAGGCAATGTAGCGAGTGTCGGCAATGTTCTTCACATTGAACATCATATCACCCGATATGTCTCCGAAGTGCCAACGGTAAACGAGGCGCGCGCCGAACAGCGTATATCCGGGCGCCGCTTCCGATTCCACGTTAGCCCCATCGATGTATGACTTGCTTAATGTCTCCGACGTCAGGCCGACCGATACGCCGGGTAGAATTTCGTAACCGATGTCGACGGCCAGTTGATGCATGGGGGAATTGGGAAGCCAGTTTCCGTTTTCAATGTATTTATGTATCGTAGTATCGTCCATCAGAATCGGTATCGGAGAACCGACATCGTATTTGAAATTTGAGTACGTGTACGCGATCTGGATGAGGAGCGGTTTGAAAGGTTTATATCCGGCAGAAAGCTCGAGACCCAGGCGACGGCTCGCGCCGATGTTCTGGTAGAATGTACCTTCTTCCCCGTGGCCGCGTCCGGGTATCCGATACCTGTCGAAGTCGTTCTTCGTAGTCATGTAAAACCCGGTGAGATCGTAGCGGAGCTTTCGTCCTATCGTCCCGCGCGCGCCGGCTTCAAAACATGAAGACGTGGCGGCCTTCAGGCTCGAATTGAAACCTCCATACCCGGCAGGGTTATTGCCGAGCTCCTCTGTGGAAGGCGGTATGAACCCCTCCCCCCAGTTTCCGAAAAGAGTCAGCTCCGGCATCAGGGAGAAAGCTACTCCGAGCTTTCCGGTGAAATTCGAAAAGTCGGCCGAGCCGGAATGGTCGGTCGAATCCGTTTTCATCAAATCAGTAAGTTCGTTGTGGATTCTGTCGTACCTCACGCTTGCCATGATGTTCCAATCGCGAGCGATGCTGAGCACGTCGATCAGGAAGAATCCTTCACCCGATTGCCGTATTTCCTGACGGGCAAGTACCGAATCTACCTCGACGGAATAGTCGTTGGGGGTCAAATATTCATTGTTTGTCTGCCATTGGAGGTCTGTCCCGACGCTGAACTCGTTTCTGATTTTGCCCTCGTCCGGGCCCGGGCGAAGCGTGTACTGAATCGACATCCCCGGTGTAGTCAGAGACTGGTGGTCGAACACATGGTTGTTGACCTCCGTATACTGAGACTGCTTCACGTAGCCGTTGAACCGGACTTCGTGGCGATCTTCGAAACGTATCAATCCGGTAATCCCCTCGATCGTTCGGTTGGTTTCCATGTGTTCGTTGTACGGGATAGCATCGTCGTTAGGCAGCTTCGGATCCTGCAGATACTGGGCAAGGCTTAATCCCTCAGGATTTTCATGATAGGTGTGCGACCATGAGAAAAGCGGCATCAACTGAACCGACGAGCCCGGAGTGTACGTAGCTTTTGCGTAAGCCTTGTTCTGCCAGAAATGTGTGTGGACGCGATACCCGTCCCCGACGGTGCGTGAGAGAGAGACCCGGTAGTTGACATCGCGTACGTCGCCGCCGAATTGGCCAAACCCATTCCAGAAACCGTTCGAGCCGCCCGTGGAAGAAACTTCTCCAAATAGCGGAGTGTTCGGAGAATTCTCAGTGACGATATTGATTATCCCGCCTGCCGCACCTCCGCCGTAAAGCGACGCGGCCGGTCCGCGCAGTACCTCGATCCTCTCGACGGTGTGGAGATCCACATCATAGAAGTCCGGCGCAAATCCGGTGGGGTCATTGACGGGGATTTCATCGAGGAGAACTTTGATGGAACGTATTCCCGTCTCGGTGAGTATTCCCTGGCCCCGGATGGATAGATGCACTCTCTCTCCGTTCGCCTGGTTATCCACCTTGACACCTGGCGTGAGTCTCAGCGGCTCATCCATCGCGACCGCCCGCGGAAGAACATCCAGCTCTTCCGAATCAACAAGGGTTATAGAAAACGGAGCTTTGCCCAGCGGCACGCTTACCCTGGGAGCTGTAATGACGACCTCACCGGGATATCTATACTCCAACGAGTCCGCAGGTAGGGTCTGTGACATTAAGATCTGAAATGGGAAAAGCAGAAAAGCAGCCTGAAGTGAAAACTTTTTCATCGTGTTGTCCTCTTGACCAATAGTTCGATTGAAAGCCACGACTCGGGCACGTATCATTTGAACCGACGGTCAAGATGTGCCGACAGTAGCCCGGCTCTGACATGACGGCCCGCCATCGCGAACGGAGGAACATAACCGCCCCGCCGGATTTATTCAACAGCACTTATCGGAAGCTCCACCCCCTTTCGATTTGCCCTGCTGAGAGAGAACAACAGGCGCTTAGCCCGGCGGGTGAGGTGCTCCAGGTCGAAGACTATTGCGACGCCTCAGTTGCCTCCTGTACCCGCGTCCCCGCGCCGGCGACAAGATCGGATTCCCGCAACCTCGCTGCCATGAACAGGCCCACCACGATCAACCCGCTCATGACAAGGAGAGACGGCGTCATCGAGCCCTTAGGTCCGACTCTGAACGCAGCCATGCCGAAAATGAAGGCGATCCCCGAGATCTGTCCCATCAGCAGGAGGAGCCCGTTCGATGTCCCTTCAGGTGCAGGTCTGCCGATCTCTGCACCGTACTGGAAGCCGATCGGTCCACAGCTAAGCAAGAAGAAACCCAGCGCAAACGAACCGGCGTAGAGAAGGGCGCTCGTTGTGGCGAAGGTGATTCCGAGCAGACCAGGAATCGTGCCGACAAGTCCGATGATTATGAACGGCACACGCTTGCGATATTTATCCGACAAAGTCGGAAGTATCACGGCTCCGACGATCCCCCCGACTATCATCAGACCTCCTGCTGTGCCAGCTTGTGTCGCCGTAAAGCCGCGCGGGCTGATGATGTCTTCAATCCATGTAGTTACGCTGTTGAAGACTCCAAGTCCGATAAAGAAGATCGCCATGAGAAGGAGGAAATTCCTGTTCCGAAGAATCTGTTTCATACCGTCGAACATGAGTGCGCGTTCTTCCTGGTCCGCCGGGCCGGGAGGAGTCGCAGGATGTTCACGTGCAAAGAGAATGAATACTATTCCGGCGACGAGGGCCCCGATACCGTAGTAAAGCAGCATATTGGAGAAACCGGCCCCTTCTGTAAGCGATGGAGTTAATGCCAGCCCTGCTAAAATCCCCAGGTACATGGCCAGAGATCCGAGCCCGGAAGCCGTTGCCCGTTCCTCGATCGGGAACCACCGTGCTGCAACTTTCGTGAGAGCGTTCAGGATAAACGGCTGACCGACGGCGGTACCGATCTGTGCGATCATAACAAGGGTGAAGTCCGATGCAACGAGTCCGCGCATCAGGCCGAACACACCTGTCAAGCCGGCGCCGATCCCAACGGCCACGCGAAAACCGTAAGTGTCGATCATCCACGATGCGGGGATGGAGAACACCAGAAAGGCAATCATGAAACTCATCGAGAGAAGCCCGATATCCAGCTGGGAAACGTGGTAATAGGCCGCGGCGGCGTCGGTTACCGGCGCAAACGTGATCCACACAAGCTGGTTGAATGCCGCAACCAGCATGAAAACGACAAGAATGAGCCATCTATAGCCATAGATCTTGTACGCTGACTGTTCCATGGGATTTGCATCTCCTTTTTAAGGTTGGTGTGATCTGTTCAGGGGTGGTGGGCAGGTTGCTATTGGCGAGCGAATCGGCCGAAATCCTCCTGCTGTGCGCGGCGTCCTCAGCCGGGTGCCGCAATATTGTGCTGCGCGTTCGAACAAGAGTCTCTCTGTTTGCGCATAATTTATCCGCCTGACCGCCGAAGTGCAAATGTTTATCCGGCGAGGGCGCTGCTGAACGTAACATCGCCCGGGGATCAACCGTATTACGACGCGTGGCTGGTTTTAGGTCTTATAGATTTTCGAGAATCGTCTTACCCACCAGGAATGACTCAAGGAGGTCCGAAATGAAAAGCACGTTGATCGCGGCTGCATGCTTTCTTCTTCTCTCAGGCATGGCAGCCAAAGCTCATTCACAAACAAAATGCATTTGGATCGAGAAATCCGAAAATGGGAGCGTTATGCAGAGAGCGGGGTTGTCTCTGCACCTTCTCAAGCTTCTTGCAACATCCAAGGGCACATGGACCCTCGACGACACAAAGATGAACTTCGATTCCCTGATGACAATTTACAAGAGCGGTTCGACAGTCCGGATCGAGGATAGCACGGGAAACGGAGAGACCAGGATATTCGGCGGTAAGTTCGACCTGACGATGAAGGAAGAGACGGAACGACACAATTACCTGATAGTCGAAAGCACGGACAGCGGCAGGGCGCAGAAGATTACGAAGGTGAGAGTCGAATCGATAGAGGCAGTTGGAATCGTTCTGGCGATGATCGGATCCAGCAACCTCGACGATGCGATTGACAGGATAGAAGCAGCTCTTGACCGGGGAGGCGTTCTTTACATCCGCGACTACAAGCAGGACTCACGTCTCTGGATTTATGTGAATTGAAACAGCATCTGTCGCGTCGCGAAACAGAAATAGACTGATTGCCCCGCTCCCCCCAGCAGAGGATTGCAGAAGTAGGACTCAGGTGCCTGAAACATCCTCACCCTTCATGCCCTGCGTATTCCTCTGCTGCCGGGCGGTGATGCCGACGGCAAGGATTTCCGCAATGCCTACGACAACTCCGTCAAGCGCGCTGTGCATAGTGAGCCCGATCCATATTCCTGCGGCAATACCGATCAGCACGCCGATCCACGGCCTGTACTTGAACCACCGTGTTGATCTGGTTATGTCCTCCTTGCTGCTCATCGCTCTCCTCCCTCCGGTTTGTTGACGACATCGGCTGACACTGCCTGCAGATTGCACCGATAGAGATAAGCGCATCCATTGCACTAAAGTTCCCGCAAGAAATATCCCCGATTCAAAACAAAACGATGGGCAGCCCTTCACCCAGCCCCGACAGCCGGGTGCAGATTCCCCGGACAGTCTTACTTAACCTCTCTCAATGCCGCCCTGACGAGATCTTCCACAGATTTCGCGGCCGAAGCATCGATCTTCAGCACTTCCCTGATCGCCCGCTCGCATTGGGCCCTCGAGTAACCGAGTGCGACGAGCGCATCCACCGCCCCCGCTCTGACTTCTTCTTTGCCCTCCAGCACTTCGCCGGACACGGAAATATCGGCGCGCTGGACTTTGTCCCGCAGTTCCAGGACGACCCGCTCGGCCGTCTTTCTCCCGATCCCGGGCATAGACATGAGCGCCTGCGAGTTCGAACCCGAAATGAAGCCGTAGATATCCGCCACGCTTGCCGAAGAAAGGAGTCCAAGTGCCGTCTTCGGTCCGATACCCGTTACCCCGATGAGCAGTTTGAACAATTTCCGTTCATCTTCCGTCGCGAATCCGTACAATTGCAGATCGTCTTCGCGCACGACCAGGACCGTGAACACCGAAACCTCGTCGTTTACTTTCCCCACCGCATCGTAAGTGGATATCGGGACGTTCACTTCGTACGAGACGCCGTTCACATCTATGACCAGTGCCGTGGGCGCCTTCACAGCGAGCCGTCCCTTAAGACCGTAAATCACTTCACACGCTCCAGCCGGGCAGACTTCACGACGAGACCTTTGTTCTTTTCGACGAACTCTTTCCAGCTCCTGTGCCTCGCCTTCCCGCCGGCAAGGTTCTGTGCGTGACATATCGCAACTGCGCAAGCGTCGGCTTCGTCCTCCTTAAGAGGAAGATCCGCGGCACCGGCGAGAAGTCTCTTGACCATATATTTGATCTGGACTTTGGATGCGTTACCGTTTCCGGTAACCGATTGCTTGACTTTTCTGGGAGAATACTCCATGACCTCGACATTCTCCAGGGCGGCGGCAAGCACCGCGGCACTCCGGGCGTATCCGAGTTTATACGCGCTCTGCGGGTTCTTTCCGTAGAAGCCTGCCTCGACTGCGACGCTCCCTATCGGGAACCGTCGGAAAAGCTCCCCGACCTTCGTGTAAATTCTGACAAGTTTCTCGGGCATCACATTCGTATCCGTGAGCACTATCGTCCCGAAATCCAGGATGGTCATCCGGTTGTTCTCGGAATCTATTACCGCGTATCCGGTTTTCCGTGAACCGGGGTCGATACCAAGAATGATCATCCAAAATTCTCAATCAGCTTCTTATGAGACAAGTTCCCGCAGCATGGGAGAAACCGGTCTTTGCCGCAGAGGCCCGGCAAGTCTCCTCAACCGTCAAAAAGAGGCATGCCTTGGTACAACTAAAATCATAGCCCGAACGTCCTGCGAATCCAGCCTTTCGGGGTTCCTCCGGCGTCTTTGAACTCATTGATTGAGTTGCGCCAGGACGCTATCGTCTATGTCGAAGTTCGCATAGACGTTCTGCACATCCTCATGCTCCTCGAGCGCCTCCATCAGCTTAAGTACCTGTTCGGCTTCCTTCCCTTCCACGCGAACCATGTTCTGCGGCAAGAGCTGAACCGAGGCATTGTTGATCTTCAGCCCTTTGTCTTCAATCGCTTTTTTCACGGTCTCAAAGGCCTCGAATGAAGTCGTGATGTCGTAATAATCCTCCTCCGTTCTCATGTCGTCCGCGCCCGCCTCGAGAACTATGTTCATCAGGTCATCTTCCCCGATTACAGATTTCGGGATCTCGATGCTCCCTTTTTTCTGAAACATCCACGCGACCGATCCCGCCTCCGCGAGCTTCCCGTTGTTCCTGTCGAGGAGGTGACGGAGCTCTGCAACCGTCCTGTTCTTGTTATCCGTGACGAGCTCTATCATGAGAGCGACGCCTCCGGGTCCGTAGCATTCGTAGGTAATCTCTTCGTATTGAACTCCGGGAAGTTCGCCTGTACCGCGCTGGACAGCTCTCTTGATGTTGTCAGCCGGCATGTTGTTGTCCTTGGCGGTCTGAACGGCAAGCCGAAGCCTGGGATTCCCGTTGACGTCTCCCCCGCCGCTTCTCGCAGCGATCGTGATTTCCTTGATGAGGCGACTGAACAGTTTCCCGCGCTGTGCGTCGGTGCCTGCCTTCTTGTGTTTGATCTTGGCCCATTTATTATGTCCGGACATGACTCAACCTCCTAAGCTTTCTTTTCCGAAGCCCGGTCCCGTCGAAGTCCGGGATTGTGAGGATTCGGAAGCGTTTCTAAAATCCTTTAGCTGCAATTGATAATATACATTACCCGCGTAGTGATTTTCATCCACCGAATAAACGACATCGAGCATCGTACCGGCCTTAACGGTGCTATCGCCGTTCCTGAATTTGATCGCGTCGAATGTGACGCCGTTCGATCTCAGTTTCATTTTGAGATGGGAGTTCCCCACGATTCGCGCGTCCGAAAGATACACATTCATCGTGCGAAACACCGGCTTTGCATTGTGCGGCCCGAACGGTTCAAACAGCTTCAGCTTCTTCATGAAATCGCCGTTGACATCGCCGAGGTCGAGGTCGGCATCGATCGATATCACCGGAGTCTTAAGGTCTTCAGTAATCGTACCGGCGACCACCTCTTCGAACTTCTCCGCGAAACGCCCGAGGTTCTCCGGCATAAGGGCCATTCCCGCCGCGACCTTGTGACCACCGAACTGCAGCAGGAGATCCGAGCACTCTCTGATCGCCGCGAAGATGTCATAACCGGCGACGCTCCTCGCGCTGCCCCGCACCACACCGTCTACGGTCGCAAGCATGATCGTCGGACGGTAAAAAGTCTCAACTATTCTTGAAGCCACTATCCCGACAACGCCCGGATGCCACGATTCCCTGTGAAGGACGAGCGAGTTCAGATTCTTCTTCGACAACATTTCGAGCGCGAGTTCATGGGCTTCGTTAAACGTCTTTTCGTCGAGAAGCTTCCTGTGCGAGTTCTCGCTTTCGAGTACCTGCGCGAAATCCTCCGCGACGTCCGCGTTGTCCGTGATAAGTAGTTCCACGGCCCGTTTGGCATCTCCAAGCCGTCCCACCGCGTTGATGCGCGGGGCGATATTGAACGAAACCTGACCGGTGGTGAGCCTTCCGACTTCAAGCCGGGCACTCTCGAGAAGCGCTTTGATGCCTGCCCTCGGGTGACTTGCTATTGCATTGAATCCCGCCTGGACGAAGATCCGATTTTCCCCGACCAGCGGCACGACGTCCGCCGCCGCCGCGATTGCTACCAGATCCAGATATTCGTCGGGAAGTTCGCTCTTTCCAAGCTTGATCGATATGGCTTTCGCAAACTTATATGCCACACCGCAGCCGGAGAGGTACTTGAAGGGGTAATCGCATCCCGGCTTGATCGGGTCGAGCACGGCCACGGCATCGGGGCAATCCTCGACCTCGTGGTGGTCGCAGACGATCGTGTCTATCCCTTTCGAGGCGGCATAAGCGATTTCCTTGCCGGCGGCGACTCCGCAGTCGACAGTGACGAGAAGCGTGAATCCTCCCGCGGAGGCAAACTCGACCCCCGTCGTACTTACTCCATACCCTTCCTTCAGCCGGTCCGGAATATAGAACTCGACGGTGGCTCCGAGCTTCCTGAAAAACATGTAGAGCAATGCCGCACCTGTGGTACCGTCCACGTCGTAGTCACCGTACACGAGAATCTTCTCGTACCTTTCGAGTGCCTCGAATACGCGGTCCACGGCCGCATTCATTCCGTCCATGAGAAACGGGTCGTGCTGGTCATTAAGGCTTGAGAAGAAGAACGTCTTTGCCTTTTCGACCGAGTCCAGGCCCCGCTGCGCCAGGAGTTTCGCGATGATAGGCTTCACGTTCAGCTGCCGGGCCAACTCACCAGTGACCCTGTCGTCTGCCTGCTCCGATAGTTTCCAGCTGTAGTTCATCTGGTTCTTTCCGACAAGCCGAAACAAGAAGCGGAGTGAGCCGATAAGCCGAATTCTGTCTTTTCTCCGCCGAGGCGGAGAAGAGGCAGCCATTTATCTGAGCGACCTACCCGGGAGTCTCCCGATCCTTTCACATCGTGTGATGATCGGGATCCCGAACCTCGTGTTCGGGAAAGCGAGACTGGCAGCCTCGCTCCCGAGCGGACAAAGTCCGTTCGGGAATTCTCCCTTACTTGGTCTTGCTCCGCGGGGGGTTTACCGTGCATCCCGATGTCACCACCGGGAACGGTGGGCTCTTGCCCCACCTTTTCACCCTTACCCCGATCCAACGAGTTGGATCGGGGCGGTATATTTTCTGTGGCACTTTCCGTCGGGTCGCCCCGCCTCCGACATTCGCCGAAGCGAACACCGGAGCCCGCTGCCATGTGGAGTCCGGACTTTCCTCCCCGACCGAAGTCGGAGCGGCTGCCTGGCTCACTCCTAAACAACAAGCCCTGCTCCTTTCTTTGCAAGTTTGTCCGCCTCTTTATTGAATTCCCTGCGGACATGGACAATCCTGAATTTCAATCCTGACCGCGCCAGCCTTTCCCTGACCTTGAGAACGAGCGCCTTTATATCGCCGTTTTTGACCTTATAGACGCCGTTCATTTGCGAAACAACCAGCTGACTGTCCGACAGCACTTCAAGTTCGTCACCGCCGAGCTTTTCCGCAAGTTCTATGCTTCTGAGCAAAGCCATATACTCGGCACGATTGTTCGTGCCGTGTCCGAGGTGTTCGAAGTGCTCTACTAGGACTTTTCCTTCGCTATCCTTAAGGACGACTCCCAGCCCGCTGGCGCCCGGGTTGCCGAACGACGCTCCGTCTATGTTCGCGGTCAATTTCATACATCGTGGGCCGTTTCCTCGACAATCTCGTTCGGAACGAGAATCCGTCCGCAATGATCGCAGGTAAAAATCTTCTCCATCTGCCGAAGGTCAAGGAGTCTCTGAGGAGGAAGAACATTGTAGCACCCGCCGCAGGCGTTGCGCCGGACCACCGGAACGATAGCTTTTCCCTTCGTAGCTTTGCGTATCATCTCGTATCTGGATATCGTCTGCCGGTCGATCTTCTGCGCGTATTTGTCGCGCTCCTTGACGTATCTTTTCTCCTCGTCGTGCGTGAGGGAGACGAGCTCCTCCAGCTCCACCTTCTTCGATGAGTATACTTCTTCCTCCTCCTCGAACTCAACCTTGAGTTTCTCTACATCCCTCGATGAAACGGCTTCCTTGGCCTGGATGTTTTCGAGTTCTTTATGAAGGTCCTGCAGCTTCTCTTTCGAGTTGTCTATCTGCTTGCTGAGGGCGTCGTATTCTCTGTTGGTCTTCACCTTGATGCGCATGTCGGTGAACTTATCGATCCTTTTCCGCACCTCGTCGAGTTCCTTGTCGATCTCCTTCTTGCGTACGACGGCCTTCTTGAGGTAATCTTCGTTTTCCTTGACTTGCGATTTCAACGTCGTAATTTTCTTCTCGAGATCTTCAACCTCCGCCGGCAGATCGCCTCTTTCCTCAAGCAGTCCGTCTAGCTTGAGGTCAACCTGCTGAAGCTGGTAAAGAGTCTTCAGTTTATCCTTAACAACCACCTTGATCTCCTGGATAAGTTAATAAATGACGGCACTGTCATATTCGTGCTTACTTAAACTGACAACGATTCTATCTTCAAATGTTTCTCTCAAAATTTTATGAAGGAGTTCTGCGGCGAATTTCTCCGTGGCGCGGTGGGTCGCATCCGCGAGTATCGTGCGTCCCGACCTAGCTTCCCTGAAGTCGTGGTGTTTAACGTCACCGGTCAGGAATATGTCCGCACCCTCACGCACGGCGTCCCTGTAGAAAGGCATTCCCGAACCGGCGCAGAGCGCCACTTTCCTGACCTTTGACTCCGGGATGTGCGACAATCTCAGCGAAGAGATCCCGAGCACCTTCTTGACGCGATCGAGAAACCTTCTCACCTCCAGAGGTTCGTCGAGTTCTCCAACGGCTCCGAATCCGTAGTTAACCGAGCTATTGACCAGAGCGTAGATGTCGTAGGCAACCTCCTCGTAAGGATGGGCGTTGAGCATCGCCTCGATCACCTTTCCCGCGAAAGATTTTTCCACGACCATTTCCAGTCTCGACTCGCTTGTCCTTTCCGGTTTTCCCGGTCGGCCTATGAAAGGAGAGCTTCCTTCGCCGGGCAAAAAAGATCCTTCGCCCTCAGCGGCAAACGAACATTCGGTGTAGTTGCCGATCCTTCCCGCCCCGCTGCGGGACATTGCGTCCCGAACTTTGTCAAGATGGTCTGCCGGTACGAAGACGACAATCTTGTAGAGTGTTCCCGACAGCGCCGACAGGGTCCTGACGCCAGTCAGACCGAGTCGGGAGGCAAGGTCAAAATTCAACCCGTAGCTCGGCACATCCAGGGCAGTGTGGACGGCAAAGACGTTGATACGCGACTGTGCTGCTTTCAAGAGAGGATCGGGGTTCGACTTTGACGACGTGAGAGACTTTACAGCTCGAAAAAGAGGGGTATGGTACGTCACAATCAAATTCGACGCGGAATTGACTGCTTCGTCGACAACACCGCCGTTCAGTTCATACGCCACGATCATCGTGCCGCAGTCATCATCATAATCACCAACTATTAACCCGACGTTATCTTGGTCCGCAACTAGCTCGACAGGAAGTTTCTCTTTGATCTTCTTTACTACGTCAACCAGGTTCATTTATGAAAGGGCAAAAAAAAAGTGTTCCGCTTCTCATTGGAACACTTCATATATTCTGACCAACCTTCGAATTATCTCTTAAAAACTTCCTGATCAGATACTCGCCTTTTCTGCTTGTCATTTTTTCTAAATTACATGGAAAATATATCGAAGCGCCGGAATAAATGCAAGGTGAACCGGTCGATCTGATTCGCACCTCAAGTTAGAGCACCCGGCAGATCCTTTGCTTTTTCAGCCGTTTGCGCATAAAATACGCAGGTGTCGGACCCTGCCCTTCATCTGATCCGCACAACGTTACCACAAAATTGAAGGCCAATGAAAGAGTACGCTGTCATAACCGGGGCCTCGGCCGGAATCGGCCTGGAATTCGCCCGCGAGTTTGCCAAACGAGGCGTGAACATAGTGGTCGTCGCCCGATCAGAAGAAAGACTTAAAGCCATCGCGGCTGAACTCAGCACAACCTTTGGGATCGAGTCCATCGGCCTGGCGCTCGATCTCGCCGAGAGCGGAGAGAGAAAGAGACTTGCGGAATATTGCACCGAGAACGAACTGGACGTTTCCTATCTCGTTAACTCCGCAGGCTATGGATCAAACGGAGCGTTCGACATCCTCGATCTCGCGAACGAATTGCAAATGACGGAGCTCAACTGCATCGCGGTCCAGGAACTGAGCCGCTACTTTATCGAGATGTTCCTCCGGAAAAGAAAAGGCACCGTAATCAACCTTGCAAGTACGGCCGCTTTCCAGCCCGTTCCCTACATGGCGACGTACGCTGCGACTAAGGCGTTCATCCTCAGTTTCAGTCTTGCGTTGAGGAACGAACTCCGAGGCACCGGAGTGGAAGTCATGGCTCTTTGTCCCGGCCCCGTCGACACAAGTTTTTTCAGGAATGCCGGCATGGCAAAGCCAAAGACTTTCCTGAGAGTGCACCCCCCGTCGCTTGTCATCCGGAAGGCGTTCTATGGAATTGAACATCACAAGCCTTTCGTCGTCGTCGGTGGCTTGAACACATTCCTGTATTACCTGGGGAATATTACGCCGGTTACGTGGCGAACGTGGATCGCTGCGAGCATGTTCGGCAGGAAACGGCGGAAAACTTCATGAAGCTGGAAAGCCAAACGGCTCGTCCCGGACAATGATTTCACCGAATATCCTTTTGGGGGCATACATGATCGGTTATTTCCCCATGGCCGATGCCGATAATACGATATCGTGGTATTCCCCCGACCCGCGAACGATAATTCCACTAGACCGCTACAATATCCCCCGGTCGACGAAACAAATTATCAAGAAGAGTGCATTCCGCGTCGAACTCGACACCGCCTTTGAATTCGTGATCAGAGGTTGTGCTCAGCGCGAGGAAACTTGGATCAACGATGAGATAATTGAAAGCTATCTTGAGCTGCACAGGCTCGGGTACGCTCACAGCGTGGAAAGCTTCGATACTGAGGGACTCGCGGGAGGCCTCTACGGAGTCGCGCTCGGCTCGGCTTTCTTCGGTGAATCGATGTTCAGCGTAAAGACCGGAGCCTCAAAGGTCGCGCTCGCCTACCTGATCAAACATCTCGTGGACAAAGAGTTCACACTCCTCGATACCCAGTACATCACGCCGCACCTTCAGACGTTCGGCGCCACGGAAATCCCGAGAAAGAAATACATGGAACTCCTCAGGGAATCGATGGATACGACGGCTGCCTTCCTGTGATCACTTGAGCCTTTCGGAAAAGTAGAACTTTTCGCCGTTGATGATTCCGACGGCGCTTCCTTTGAACTTCCACCCCTTGAAGCCGGTGTTTCTACTCTTTGACTTGAACTTCTCGGGCTCGACTTCCCATTCGCAGTCCGGGTCGATTATCGTGAGCTCTGCCCTCGCGCCGAGGTTGAATTCCGGTACGGGTATGCCGAGTATCTTCCGCGGGTTAACCGAGAGAACGTTCACGATGGCGCGCATATCCATTACCTTCTGGTGGAAGAGCCTGGTCATCACGGCACCTACGGTTGTCTCGAGTCCTATCAGCCCGAAAGGTGCGGCATCGAACTCCACTTCCTTTTCGTGGAGAGCGTGCGGGGCATGGTCGCTGGCGATTGCGTCTATAGCCCCCGACCTGAGCCCCTCGATAAGAGCTTCGTTGTCTTTGCCCGTTCGCAGCGGAGGATTGACTTTGTAGTCCGAATCGTACGTGCCGAGTACACTGTCTTCAAGGAAGAGGTGATGCGGGGTCACATCGCAAGTCACCGGGAGACCGCGCTTCCTTGCGGAAGCTATGATTTCGACCGACTTCGCGGTCGAGATGTGCGTCGCATGGTACTTCCCGCCGAAAGCCTCCAGAAGCTGAATATCCCTGCTGACAGTGAGTTCCTCGGCGACCCTGTGCTGAGTTTTAAGCCCGTACCTGATCGTCTCGGGGCTTTCGTTGACCGAGCCAAACTTGGTCAGTTCGTGGTCCTCGCAGTGCTGGATGACCGGCTTCCCGAGCATCGAAGAGTATTCCAGTGCGAGTCTCATCACATGCGAGTTCGTGACGCACGAGCCGTCATCGCTGAAAGCCACCGCGCCCGCCTCTGAAAGGTCCTTCATCTCCGACAGACGTTCGCCCTTTCTTCCCTCGGTGATCGCAGCGATCTGGTAGACGCCCACGAGCCCCGACTGCCTGGCCCGGTCGAGCACATACTTGACCACGCCCGCCGAATCGACGACGGGGTCTGTATTGGGCATTGCTGCGATACCGGTGAAGCCGCCGTTTGCAGCCGCCGCGATTCCGGAGGCAATGTCCTCCTTGTATTCCTGCCCCGGTTCCCGCAGGTGAGTGTGCATGTCGAAAAGTCCGGGCACGACAAACTTGCCTCTGAGGTTGATCTCGTAGTTCACCGGATTCCCGCCGAGGGACGAACCGATTTCCTGCATCGCGCCGTCGACAATAAGGATGTCGAAAAGCCCGTCGTATTTCCCGGACGGCTCTATCACCCTGGCATTTCTCAGAAATATCTTCATGAGGGTTTAACTCCTGTTAAGTATAGGACGGCCATTCTTACGGCCACCCCGTTAGTTACCTGGTCGAGTATGACTGACGTCTCGCCGTCAGCCACATCCGCGTCGAGTTCCACCCCGCGGTTTATCGGCCCCGGGTGCATTATCAGGATCGATCTGCCCGACTTCTCGAGACGTTCGCGGCTCACTCCCCAGTAGAGTCTGTACTCCCTGATGGTCGGGAAATCGCCGCCGGCCTCTCTCTCAAGTTGTATCCTCAGCACATTCAGAACGTCGGCCCACTGTATGGCCTCATCGATGCTGAAGAAGACTTTCACACCGAACTGTTCGAGGTGTTCCGGGATGAGTGTCCTGGGACCGCAGACCGCGACGTTGGCACCGAGCTTCGTCAGGCCGAAGATGTTCGAACGCGCCACCCTGCTGTGAGCTATATCGCCTACGATGCACACGTTAAGGCCCTTGAGTTCTCCCAGCCTCTCGCGCATGGTAAACATGTCGAGCAGCCCCTGCGTCGGGTGCTCGTTGATGCCATCGCCCGCGTTTATTACCGGCGACTTAAGGAGTCTCGATAGGAAGTGCGGGGCGCCGGTCGAACCGTGCCGGATTACGACGATGTCGGTCTTCATGGCCTCTATGTTCCGCGCCGTGTCCTTTAGAGTCTCCCCTTTGGAGACGCTGCTTCCACTCGCGGCGAAGTTCACAACGTCGGCACTCAACCGCCGTTCGGCCAGTTCGAATGATATGCGAGTTCGTGTAGAGCTTTCGAAGAATAGGTTGACCACCGTTGTCCCCTGAAGTGTCGGGACCTTCTTGATCGGGCGTTCGAGCACCTCCCTGAAACTCCGGGCGGTGTCGAGTATCTCTACTATACTCTCCGGCTCCAGGTCGCGGAGCCCGAGAAGATTTCTAATTCCTTGTGCCATCAGTTTATGATCCTTTCTATGATCCTGACCACAGGCCGCGTGTAATCATATCGGGCTGCCATCTTCCTCCACCAGTACTATTTCGTCGGTTCCGTCTACTTCGGCAAGCCGGACCACGACGGATTCTTTGATAGCTGTCGGCTGATTCTTTCCGACATAGTCGGCGCTTATGGGGAGCTCCCTGTGTCCGCGGTCCACGAGTACGGCAAGCTGGATAGTGTTGGGTCTCCCGATATCGATAAGTGCGTCCATGGCCGAGCGGATTGTCCTGCCCGTGAAGAGGACGTCGTCCACCAGCACCACATTCTTGTCGGTAATGTCGAAAGGGACTTCGGTGCGCTTAAGTTCAGGAAGTTTCAGCCGCTGCCTGACGTCGTCCCTGTAGAGCGTGATGTCGAGAGTGCCGAGGGGCACCTGGAGCTTTTCGATCTCGGAGATTTTGTCGGCTATTCTTTTCGCGAGGAAATCTCCCCGCGTCTTGATACCGATCACGCACAGGTTAGCAGCACCCTTGTTGTGTTCGATTATTTCGTGGGCTAGGCGCGTAATGGATCGTGCCATCTGCTGTGCGTCGGCAATCTTGGATTTGACTCTCATATCACTCCTAGTCTTAACATTTAGAAGACAGAACAAACACTAAACTCAAAATTCGAAATCCTAAACAAATCCGAAACGCGAATGCTCAAAACAGAAGCGCTTCTGATTCGCGTTCGGCATTTTGAGTTTTGAACATTGTTTCGGATTTAGTGTTTCGAATTTAGGTTTTCTCTCCCTCGTAAACGTAGCACACCATCAAGTTGTTGACGAACTCGCCGAATAAATCCATGTGTGAGGTGATACCACTTGGCAGGTCCTTATCCACCTCACAGGATGGAATTAAAGGCTGGCAAAAAATAACGATTCGGCGGTCGATTTGCAAATCTCTTTGCAAGCCTCGGTAAGACTTTGACTTAGCGCATCCACGTACGGCCGTTTCCTTGATTTTCCCTCACATTGGGTTTATATTTCACCGAATTTTTAATTAAGGAGCGCTTAAAGAGGTATGTTGAAAGCCGTGATCATGGCGGGCGGATTCGGAACAAGGCTGCGCCCCCTGACGAGCAAAATACCCAAGCCGATGGTTCCGATCATGAACAAACCCATGATCGAGCACATCGTCAGGCTCCTCGTCAAGCACGGCATAAAGGAAATCGTCGTCCTGGTCTTCTACCATCCGAACGTCATAAAGAATTTTCTCCAGGACGGGAGTCAATTCGGTGCTTCGATAAAATATGTGAAGGCCGATTCCGACTACGGAACCGCCGGAAGCGTTCGCAACGCTTACGAACTCCTGCACGGATCACGAGTCCTCGTGATCAGCGGAGATGTCCTCACCGACTTCGACCTGAAGAAGGTTGTGGCGTACCACGAATCGAAGAAGTCCAAGGCCACGCTTGTCCTCACGCACGTCAACGACCCCCTCCAGTTCGGCCTCGTCATCACAGAAGCCGACGGCAAGATCGTCAGGTTTCTGGAGAAGCCGACATGGGGCGAAGTGTTCAGCGATGCCGTCAACACCGGCATATACGTGGTCGAGCCGGACGTGATCGAGATGATCCCCTACCGGGAAGAATACGACTTCAGCAAGCAGCTTTTCCCCCTGATGTTGAAGCAGAAGCTGCCGCTCTATGGTTACTCGGCGGAAGGTTACTGGCGAGACGTGGGTAATCTGAATGAGTATATCGAGGCACAGCTCGACTGTCTAGACGGCAAGGTTACGGTCGCGACCGATGGGAAGGAGACCGCACGCAAGGGGGCCAGGATAATCGCCCCAAAAGGGTTCACGATACCTCCGTCCATGAAGGCGAAAGGAACGGTGGTCATCGGGAAGAACGTCAACATCGGTGAGAACGTCGAGCTTGCCGACTCCATTATCGGCGACAATACGTCCCTGGATTCCAATTCTACCATAAACCGGAGCATTCTCTGGGACAATATCACGATAGGACCGTATTCGAAGCTGACCGGTGATGTCATTGCCAGCAACACGATGGTAGGCGAGCGGGTACAGATAGATGAGAATGTATTTATCAGCGACGACTGCATCATAGGCAGGCGCGCGCATATCAGGCCGAACGTTAAGCTGTGGCCGAAGAAGGTGGTCGACGTAGGCGCGACGCTATCCAGAAGCCTCGTATGGGAGGACAAGTGGCTCTCGGCAATATTTACGGACGCCAGGGTGACCGGGACTTCGAACATCGAGATGAACCCTGAGTTCGCCGCAAAGCTTGGTGCAGCCTTCGGTTCCCTTCTCGGTTCGGGAAAGTACGTCGTTTCCAGCCGGGACTCGGACACGGTAAGCAGGATGATTAATCGTTCGATGATCGTCGGATTCATGTCCGCCGGGACGAACGTATACGACCTAAGGGGCGAGCCGGTGCCGATCGTACGGCACGAGCTGAGAAGCGGGCGGGCCGCCGGCGGAATACATGTCCGCAAGAGTCCGCTTGACCCGGACCTGACCGACATAATATTCTTCGACTCAGACGGCAGGGACCTCTCACCGAGCAAAGTCAGGTCGGTGGAGAGACTGTTCTTCGGCGAAGAGTTTGCGAGGGCACCGCACGACCAGGTGGGGGATATCCACTTCCCCGAACGCGCCAACGAGAGCTACCGCGAAGACTTCATCAAGTCGTTGGACATCGATGCGATCAGAGAGAAGAAATTCAATGTGGTAATAGACTACTCGAACGGCGTCGCCTCCACATTATTCCCTACGATAGTCGGTTCGCTGAACGCAAGTGTTGTCGCACTCAATGCCTACCTCGACCCGAGGCGCCTGACCAGGCCGCAGCGGCAGCTGCAAACGGACCTCCAGCAGCTGAAGGATATCGTCAAGTCGCTCAACTACGATTTCGGATTCATGTTCGACGCCGGTGCGGAAAAGATTTTCGTCGTGAACAAGGAGGGCCAATTCATCGAGGAAGACAGGCTTCTTTCACTCGTGACAAAATTGTTCGCGGTGGCCAATCCGCAGGCGAAGAAGATCGCCGTTCCCTTTTCCGCCTCGAGAGAAGTGGATCTGGTCGCGGCAGAACATGGGCTGGAAGTGGTCAGGACTAAGGCAACCCACCAGGCTTTGATGAATGCCGCTTACGAAGGGGACTACGACTTTGTCGGCGGGACAAAGGGAGGATTCATATTCCCCAATTTCCTGTTCGCGAGCGACGCAATGTTTTCTGTGGCAAAGATTCTCGAGATGACTGCCAGGACCGGGCTAACGCTTTCCGACCTCGACGGGATGGTCCCGAAATTCAGGATGGTGAAGAAGAACGTGGACTGCCCGTGGAGCGAGAAAGGGAGCATCATGCGCCGGCTGATCGACCTTACGAAGGATGAGAAGCGCGAAACCGTCGACGGCATCAAGGTCCATTACAAAGACGGCACCTGGATCCATCTTCTCCCCGACAAGGAGCGCGCCATCTTCCACATCAACGCGGAGTCGTCCGACGAGGAACAGGCCAGCTCTGTCGTCGAAAGGTTCGAGTCGAGGATCAATTCATGGCTTTCCGATTGGGCAAAGGGGAACAGCCCGGGGACCGAGTGATGCGAGACGTTTACCGGGTGAACCTGTGCGAAGAACCGCAGCATACCTGACTTTTCAGGAACTTCCCAACAAAAGGCTTTACAATGAAAGGAAGAATAATTAGAAATGAAAATTAGCGACATACTTCAAGATGAATTTGTGTCGACGAAATTACCGGGAAAGACGAAAGAGGAAGTACTCAACTCAGTAATCGATCTCCTGAGAAATTCGAAAAAGATAAAGGATCTCGAGAAAGTCCGCGAGGCGATATTCGAGCGCGAGAAGATTATGTCTACGGGTGTGGGAAAGGGTTTCGCCATACCTCACGGCAAGACCGACGCCGTCAACGATATAGTTGCAGCGTTCGCGGTCACCGGTGAGCCTGTCGATTTCCAATCCCTCGACGGAGAACCCGTACGGCTTCTCTTCCTCCTCGTGGGCAGAGACAACATGGTCGGACCGCATATCAAACTCCTCAGCAGAATCTCCCGTCTGATGAATAAGGACGAGTTCAGAAAGAAACTCCTCACCGCCAAGAATGCCGGCGAAATCGTCCAGTTCTTCAAGGAAGAAGAGATAAGCTACTTCGATATCTGACGCCGGATGGCAAAGAAGAAACCACCGAAACTCCGCAAATCCGAATCCGAAGCCGAGTTCAAGCTTCTCATTGAGAGGTTTACGGATGAACTAAGGAAGAGATCGGGAGTAGTGTTTCTATTCCGGACGTCGGAGCAGTTTCAGAATTTCGTCTACGAGCTTGTGGTCGAAAGCAAGAGGATAGAGCAGAAAATTTTTTTCAACATTACAGGCCTGCGGACTCCGATGTCGGATTTCCCCCGCCCAGGACCCGCCGTTTGCCGCTGCGAGTTCGAAGATCTCAAGCAGGGCGAGTACACGCTGCTCATCGACCGGCGCGGAAAGCAGGTCAATCAATTCAGAATCTCCCTCAAGAAAAACCTGAAGGTGCTCAGCGCCCCGAGACAAGGCAGGTTCATAGAGGTTCTGACGGACCGTTCCGAGTGGGCATTTCAAGGTGACTGATACGGATGTTGAGTGAATTTCTAAGCAAGACAGTGATGCCCGTGCTTTTCAAGGTGGGCCCGTTCAGTGTTTACAGCTACGGACTGATGATGGGTATCGGGTTCCTCGCTGCGAACTACGCCGCAGTCAAGGAGTTCGAACGGAAGGGACTCGGCGCGAACTTCGCCAACCAAGTCACGATTCTCGCCGTCGTGTTCGGTATTGCCGGTGCGAAGATCCTCTCTCTCATAGAGAATTGGGGAGACTTCCTGAGAGATCCGATAGCAATGACGTTCTCACCGGGAGGACTCACATGGTACGGAGGCTTCGTGCTTGCGGCCATAATGATCCTCTGGGCCGCTCACAGGAAGAAATTCAAGATGTCGAAAGTGGCGGACGGGCTTGCTCCCGCCCTCATGCTCGGTTACGGCGTCGCCCGCCTCGGATGCCATTTCTCGGGCGACGGCGACTACGGCATGCCGACAAATCTTCCCTGGGGTGTCAATTACTCCCACGGCATTGTGCCGCCATCGATCGCGTTCAGAGGTTTCCCTCACATCGAAGACATGTTCCCCGGTGGGATCGTTCCGAACAATACGCTTCTTCACCCCACCCCGATTTACGAGTTCATAGCGGGTGTTCTGATATTCTATGTCCTCTGGAAACTGCGGAAGAGGGTGAAGCCTGACGGGAAGTTATTCATGATCTACCTCATCCTGGCCGGGCTGGAAAGATTCCTCGTGGAATTCATACGGTTGAATCCGCGTCTCCTGTTCGGATTGAGCGAAGCACAGCTGGTCGCTGTGGTCCTCATCATCATCGGCACCGGCGGATTGGTGTATTTCAATCGAAAGCCCGCGGCAACAGGCAAATGACAAAAGTCCTTTTATACAAGAAAGAAGGCTGCCACCTCTGCGAAGACGCGGAAGCTATTCTCGAGAGACTGAAGAAGGATAAGAAGTTCTTTCTCGAAAAGATAATGCTCGAGGACAACACGGACATTTTCGAGCGATACGGCAACAAAGTGCCGGTCGTGTTCATAAACGACCGGATGGCCTTCGAATTCAAACTCGATGAGCAGGCATTTCTAAGAAAGCTCGCCGAATTTCAGTAGTCATTCCTGATTTTAAATCCACTTCTGATTAAATTCCTACACCCGAAGACATCTGACATCACCTGAAGGGAGCTTATTTGGCGGAAGACAGAATCGTCGGTCGCAATGCCGTCGCCGAGGCGTTGAAGAGCGACGCGAACATATCGAAGGTCTACGTTCTCTACTCGGCCCACGGCGGAAGCCTGAACGAGATCTATACTCTCGCCAAGAAGCACGGCGTCCCCGTTGCCCGTGTCGATCAGAAACAGTTCGGCGAACTTACCGCCAATCTCTCCCCCGGCGAATCCGCTCAGGGTGTCGTGGCCGCGGTGAGCAAGATACGCTTCCACACCGTCGACTCCATCCTGGAAGCCGCATCCGGCAAGAAGCATCCCTACATTCTCATACTCGACCGAATTCAGGATCCCCAGAATTTTGGTGCAATCCTGAGGAGCGCGGCATTCTTCCAGGCTGACGGTGTAATAATCGCCAAGGAGGAGCAGGCCTCTCTCAACGAGACCGTGATAAAAGCATCGGCAGGCGGCGCGTTTCATGTGAGAATTGCGCGCGAAACCAATCTCCACCAAACTATCAACTACCTCAAGGAAAAGGGCTACTGGATCGCCACGAGCGCGGTCAAGTCCCCCCTTCCGATAAGCGAGCTCGATTTCAAGATGCCGGTTGCCGTGATCATCGGCAACGAGGGGAGCGGCGTTCGGAGGCTTTTGCGCGAGAAATCCGATATGACTTTTTCCATCCCCCAGCTCGGCAAAATCGATTCGCTTAACGTGTCGGTCGCCACAGGGATTATCTGCTATGAAATTGCCCGCCAGCGCTCCGCCTCTCCCCAAGCCGCGGAACCCGAACCGAAAGGAAAATGAAGATGAAAAGACTCTCTGTAAATATCGACCATATCGCCACACTCAGACAGGCGCGCGGAGAGAACGAACCCGAGCCCGTGACCGCCGCCCTTATCGCGGAACTTGCCGGTGCCGAGGGGATAGTGACCCACCTGCGTGAGGACAGGAGACACATACAGGACAGAGATGTTTACCTGCTCCGGAAGACACTCAAGACAAAGCTCGATCTCGAGATGGCCGCAACAGAGGAGATAATCGACATCGCTCTGGACGTCGTGCCAGAGCTCGTAACACTTGTCCCGGAGAAAAGGCAGGAGTTGACTACCGAGGGCGGGCTGGACGTCGCCTCGCAGCTTTCTCATTATCGCGAAGTCACGTCGAGATTCCACCGCAAGAATATACTCGTCAGCCTTTTTGTCGCGCCGAATAAGGACCAGATAAAGGCGGCAAAGAACGCCGGCGCGGATTTCGTGGAACTTCACACGGGCGAGTATGCCAACGCGGCGGGTAAAGCCGCAGAGGCCGAACTGGAACGCCTGATGAAGGCTGCACGCGATGCCGCAAAGCTCGGACTCAAAGTGAACGCCGGACACGGACTCAACTACCGCAACCTTAAGCCGGTGGCTATGATCGATGAGATAGAGGAGTTCAGCATAGGCCACGCCCTGATCTCGCACGCCATGTTCGTCGGGCTGGAGAGAGCAGTCAAGGAGATGATCGAAATCCTAAAGGAGGCCGAACATTGAGCAGGACAAAATCTACCGAAGCAATTCACGGCAGAAAGGATCCTCTCTACCGCGGCGCCAACTACCCGATTTTCACGAGCACGACTTTTGCCGTTGGGAAGAGCGACGACTACGACAAGTTCATAGGGGACCAAGAGGAATTCTACATCTACTCCCGGTATTCGAACCCGACAGTGCGAAACGTCGAGGAAAAGATCGCCGCTCTGGAGAACGCCCAGGATGCGTTGCTTTTCTCCAGCGGGATGGCTGCCATTACGACCAGCATGCTCGCCTTTGCGAGGAAGGGCGACACCATTGTAGCCCTCCGCAGGCTTTACGGGATGGCATACAGGTTCCTGCGGGACGTGCTCCCGAACTTCGGCATAGACGTGCACTTCGTGGACGAATCGCAACTCTACCAGGCACACAACGAGTTTCCCGGAGCAAGGCTTTATTATTTCGAGACCCCGATAAACCCGACTACCGATTGCGTCTCGATAGAAAAGACCGTAAAGTCGGCAAAGAAAGCTGGTGCTTTGTCCATCATGGACAATACCTTTGCATCGCCGGTCAATCAGAACCCTCTTGATTTCGGCGTCGACATCGTGGTACACAGTGCGACCAAGTATATCGGCGGTCACAGCGACATCATGGCCGGAGCTGCCGCGGGCTCGAAGGAATTGATGAAGTCAGTTCGAGAGTATCTCAAGGCGTTCGGCGGCTGCATCAACCCCATGGATGCCTATATGCTCGATAGGAGTTTGAAGACGCTAAAGGTCCGGGTGGAGCGGCAGAACAAGAGTGCGCAGCGGATCGCCGAGTTCTTCCTCCGGCAGAAGAAGGTCACAAACGTTTACTACCCCGGTATCCCGTCCGACCGAAACTACAAGGTCGCGAAGAAACAGATGATGGGATTCGGTGGGATGCTTTGCATCGAACTCGCGGATCTCGGAGCTGCAAAGACTTTCTGCGACAGCCTTGAGCTCGGGCTCAACGCGACAAGCCTCGGCGGTGTGGAAACGCTTGTCAGCATACCGGTCCTGACAAGCCACATAAAGATGAGCCCTGAGGAGTTGGCGTCGGCGCGGGTCTCCGAAGGGATGGTCCGGATATCTGTCGGGCTCGAGGATCCGGACGACCTGATTCGCGATTTCAAAAACGCACTCGCGAAGGTCGGAGCCTAGCAAAAGCTCCGGCGGAGCCGGTTACTTCAGGATTTTCCTCAAACCGAGATGTAACCGCAGTGCCCGCCCGTAATTAGCCACGTAAATTCCGAACGTATCGGCGCCGCCGGCAAAGGCCTTCAGGGTCCTTTTTGCCGTCTCGAAATACTGCCTGTTCTCGGTAGCGGCGAAAAGACGATCGAAGAATATTGCCGCCCCGGAATTCCCCGATGGCGTAGGGGAATCGTCGATCGGCTTCTTCTTCGTAGCCATTAAACCTCCACCCTCACTCCTAACAGGCCTGTCGAAGAACCCGCCTCCTTCCCTATCTTCAAACTCTTCGCGCAGCACCTGTGCGATTTTCTCCGCGGCGTCAAGGTGAATGTCGTTTCTCGTTACGTCAAAAAGGTCAAGGAGCGCGATCCCGAAGTAGACCTGGTCGTCAAGGAGACCTCCGTAAAGCACCTTGCTGCCGGAAGAAGCGTGGGCGATCTTTCCCCGCTCATCAGCCATCCGGTGCATTATAAACTCAGCCGCCGCTTCCGCCGCGTCCAGGTACGCGCGCTCCTTCAAAACCAGGGAGGCTTCGACAAGTGCGCTTATGGCGAGCCCGTTCCTGTCGGCCAGGATCGTCCTGTCTGTGAACGGGGACTTTCGCTGCGAGCGGACTTCCGACAGTTTGAGTTCGGCGGAAGCGAGTATCTTCCGGACCTCCTCTTCATCCTTCGAAGTCTCTTTCGCGATCGCCTCCGCTCCAAGTGCAACCCGGAGCACGTTTCTATCGGGGAGCTCTCGAGTATCGTTCGGTTCCGGACGTATGTCGAAGTGTCGGACAGCCAGATCGAACTCTTCCCTGTTGAGGCAAGCGCGAACCTCATCCTCGGTCCATGTCCAATAACTCCCGTCATCATCGGCTCCGACATCGGCATCCACATGGGCATAAAAGGGTCCATCCGGCGACCTCATCGGACCTGCAATCCAGGCGGCAGTTTGCCCGGCTATCTTGGCATAAAGTTCTTTCTTTGTCGACTCGAATGCTTTCAGATAGACCATCAGCATAAGAGAATTGTCGTAGAGCATCTTCTCAAAGTGAGGCACATGCAAGTAGCGATCCACGGAATACCTGTGAAAACCGCCCCCGAGCTGGTCATACACTCCGCCTTCGGCAATCCTGTCAAGTGAAGTATCCACGACCCTTCGCAAATCGGGGTTGCCGGTCCTGCCCGCCTCTTCCACAAGAAGCTGGAGAACGGTAGCGTTGAAAAACTTCGGCGCCGTGCCGAAACCACCGAATTCGTTGTCGGCTTTCTCGAGCGCAAACTTGATTATGTTCTGCACGGCCTTCTCTTCAAGTTCGCCCGGCCTCGCCGTTCTCGATTCGAACTCTTTCAGATACTCGGAGATTTCTTCAGCGCTTTTGTGAACTTCATCTCTCCTTTTCGCATAAATGTCCGCAATTTGCGGCAGTAGAGTGAGAAGTCCCGGGCGCCCCTGTACATCATTCTTTGGAAAATACGTCCCGCCATAGAAAGCTCTTCCGTCAGACATCAAGAATCCGGTTAACGGCCATCCGCCCGCACCCGTGAGCGCCCCGATGGCCGACTGATACCTCGCATCCACATCGGGCATCTGGTCGCGGTCCACCTTTACGGGGACGAACATCCTGTTAATTATGTTTGCGACCTCCTGGTCGGAGTACGATTCGTTGTCCATGACGTGACACCAGTGACACCATACCGCACCGATGTCGAGGAGTATCGGCCGGTCGAGCTCTTTCGCAAGTCTAAACACTTCGTCAGAAAACATTTGCCAGTGTACCGGCTGATGAGCCGCTTCCTGAAGGTAAGGGCTCTCGCTTTTGCTCAGTCTATTTTCAAGCTTCATTTTGAATCCACAAATAATTCGATCTATTCAGTGACCCTATCACGTATGGAGACAGGAGACTCATGTCCGGCCTTCGGTCTGCGGTTTCCCGTCTCCATTGTCTTTTCTTTTTGCATTCCAGAAAATGACCACCCCCACCGCGACGAAGGCGAGCGAACCACCCAGCGTCTTTGCGAGGAAGAGGAGCGGGTTCCCGCCCGCCTCCGGAGGAAAGAGCGTGAGAATTATGGCTGCTATCGTGGTTATCCCGCCAACCGCGCTTGCCGTGACCCTGAATACAGTCGTCCGTCTTCCCACGGCGGATGCGTCGCGCGCGAAAATCCTCACTCCCGCGAGGAAGATATAAATATATGGTATGAAGTAAACGATGATAGTCGCGTCGATAAGGACGAGGTACGCCTCTTCCATCGTCGCTCCGATGAAGCTCATAAGGAGGAACAGTGTCGCGATTACGCCTTCGAATATCAGTGCGACATGCGGAGTCTTCCACTTCGGATGAATCTGGCCGAACGATTTCGGGAAGTAGTTGTCGATCCCCGTCACGAAAAGTATCCTTGCACTGCCGGCCAGCCATGCGCCTGCACCGCCTATACCTCCGAGCGTGATCAGAAATGCGCTGAGGTTGGACAGATATCCCAGCCCCGTCTTCATCTCCAACACATGTATCGACTGTACCAACCCCGTAACAAGGTTCACATCTTTCGGCGCGAGGCCCACCAGAAGAGATACGGTCCCGACGAGGTACACAAGAACTATTGCCACGCCGGAGATATATGTCGCCTTCTGGATCGTTCGCCCGGCGTCCACGATTTCACCGGACATAACAGCCGCAAGCTCGAGTCCGGCGAGCGCGAAGCACATGCTCGACCAGAACGATATCGTCCCGTAGTCGAACTTGGTCGGGAGAATATTCAAGAGCGTAAAATGTGTCTCCGACTTTCCCAGATGAACTATAATGCCGGCCAGGACCGCGATAATAAGGATGGGGCCAAAGCTGCCGACAGCGCCGACATTCTGCACCCACTTCCCTATTTTCACGCCTACTACGTTGAAACCTATGGCGATCCACAGGATCGCGAGGCTGACGATAGCAATGAACATCTTGTCGGAGGCAAGGCCCGTTGTCCCCGGAATAATGAAGGCCGCTATCGCGGCGACGGATATCAAGAGGGAGGGATAATAAACGAGGTTATTCGCCCAGTAGCACCACCCCGCCACGAAACCGTGAAAGTCTCCGAATTCGAGTTTCGCCCACTCATAGACTCCCCCCTCGACCGGGTGCTTCTTGTTGAGGTAGATGACCGCGACGGCCTGCGGCAGGAAGAAGAGGACGAGCGCGATAATCCAGAGCGAGATGGAGCTCGGCCCGGTCGAAGCGGCGATCGAAATCCAGCGGATCCCGACGATCGCTACCACGTTGAAAAGGATAATGTCTCTGACCTTGAGCGCGCGGAGCAGATCTGTCATCAGGCACTTCTCCAATCGTCATTCGTTGAAAGATCGGCACAGCACGACCGAGTGGATCCCGGCCGTTCAGTCACTGAACTGCATCTCGTAGAGTCTCTTGTAAATACCGCCCCGCTGGCGGAGAAGCTCCTGGTGTCTACCGCGCTGGACTATCTCGCCGTCGTTCACCACCAGTATCCGGTCGGCGTTCTTTATTGTGGATAGCCTGTGGGCAATGACTATGGAAGTCCTGTTCTTCATTAACCGTTCTATCGCCTCCTGCACGAGAAGTTCCGATTCGGAGTCGAGTGCGGAGGTTGCCTCGTCCAGGATCATGATCGGGGGATTCTTCAGAAGAGCGCGCGCGATCGATATGCGCTGCCGTTGACCGCCGGAGAGCTTCGTCCCTCGCTCACCGATGACGGCATCGTAACCTTCGGGAAGCTGGGAAATAAACTCATGCGCGTTGGCGCCCCTGGCGGCCTCAACGATCCTTTCAAACGGACAGTCGCTGAGACCGTAGGCGATGTTGCTCCTGACCGTGTCGTTGAAAAGTATAGTCTCCTGCGACACGATGCCGATCTGCGCCCTCAGGCTCTTCGTCGTTACCGCCCTCAAGTCGAAGCCGTCGATAAAGATTGCACCGCGGACTGGGTCGTAGAAACGAGGTATCAAATCGATGAGAGTGGACTTTCCTCCTCCCGACGGACCGACGATGGCCAGGACTTCCCCCTTTACCACGGAGAATTCGATGTTCCTCAGGACGTATCCTCCGTTGGGCAATTTCAGCTCGCCGATTCTTGAGCGGGGATAACTGAACCATACGCCCTCGAACCTGATCTCATCCTGGAAACCCACAAGCTCTGCAGCCCCGGGACGTTCAGGAAGCTGCCCCTCCTCATCGAGCACATCGAAGATTCTTTTCCCGGCGGCGGCCGACTCTTGTATCCGGTTGCTTACCGTCGTCAGTTCTTTGGCCGGGGGCATAATCTGAAAAATTGCGAAGAGAAAACCCATGAACGCGCTGGGCGACAGCGCCCCGGACTGGAGGACCTGCATGCCGCCGTAGTAAATGATCACCCCACCCGCAAGGACGGAGAGAAACTCGGTGATCGGCGATGCCAGGTTACGGATCTGTGTTATTTTAAGCAGCGATCTAAAGTAACTCTTCGTATGATCCTCGAACCGGCGGATCTCGAAGTTTTCCATCCCGAATGCACGGACGATCTTCATCCCGCTAATCGTTTCCTGGAGAACAGAAGTGATGTCGGCCATGCGCCTTTGCGAGACATCGCTTTCCTTGTACAGGCGCATGCCTATCCGGCTTATGATAACGATCGCGAACGGAGTTACAAGAAAGGCTATGAGCGTCAGCCTCCAGCTGATGGACACGGCTATAATAAGGAACACTATGATCATTAACGGATCGCGGACCATCGTCACGAAACTCGCAGAGATACCGCTGTTAATCACGGTCACATCGTTGGTGATCCTGGATATGAGGGTACCCGTCCGCTCATTCGTGAAATAACCGATCGAAAGTTCCTGCAGTTTCTTGTAGAGGTCGTTTCTTATATCCCGCATCAATCCCTGCTCGACGAAGGCCATAAGATATGCCTGCGCATAGCCGAAGACATTTTTGAGAAAGAACGAGACGACGATTATGAAACATATCTTGAAGAGTGCTTCAGATTTCGTCCCCCCGAAGACGAAGCTGTTGAAGAGGTTGGCGGCATTGGCCTTCAGGTGTTCCAGGAAACCGGAGGTGGCCGTGATGGTCAATGGCTGCGGCGTTCCCTGGTTGAAGAGCGTGTCGAGAAGCGGAATGGTAAGGTAGATCGACGCGCCGGAAAAAAGGGAGAAGAAAATCGTGGAGATTATCGAGCCGGTGAGAAAGCGCTTGTACGGTTTGACGTACCTCAGGAGCCGCAGGTATATTTTGAACGAGTTATCTCTTTGTGCGGGCATTCTGCATTTCCCAGATCTTCATGTAAACCTGAGTCTTCGTAATCGCGTGGATTACTGACACCATCAAGCCATAGACGCCGTCGGTGAATCCGCGGCGTATCACAAAATGTTGAAAAAAGGCCCAGATCGGCTTGAAGAAGAGTTTGAGGCCTGTCATGCGGGTCTTTGCCGATTTCTCCGCCGCCTCGAGCGTAGAGTACTCGTTCACCTTCGCGAGGGTCCCCGAGATGGTCTGGTGAGTGTAGTGGATGAGTTCACACCTGAGATAGTCCCGCTTTCCGTCGACCGTAAAGCCTTCGTGTACCTGCCTCGTCGTAAGACTCGTCCTCGATTTCCGGAAAAGCCGGAGCTGATAATCGGGGGACCACCCGCAGCTTCTTATGATTTTCCCCAGGAAATAGTTTCTCCGCGGTATGTAAAAGCCGTCGGCCCTGGTGAAGTCGAGCGCCTTGATTTCCTCAAGCAGCTCGGGAGAGACGCGCTCGTCAGCGTCCAGGCTCAGCACCCATTCGTTGCCGGCCTTCTCCATGGAGTAGTTCTTCTGCGGGGCATAGCCGTCCCATTTCCGTATGAACACCTTATCGGTGTACCGCCTCGCAATCTCGATTGTCTTGTCGGTGCTTTCCGAATCGACGACGATGATTTCGTCGGCCCATTTGACGCTCTCCAGGCAATCCGCAATGTTCTTTTCTTCATTCCCGGCGATTACGATCGCGGAGATCTTCTCCATCACTTCACCACGTAATTCACGATCTTGTTGGGCACGACGATCGCCTTCACGATCTTCTTCCCTTCCAGATGTCTCTTCACGTTTTCATCGCCGAGCGAAATGGATTTTACTTCCTCTTCTGACGAATTCACGGGAACTGTGAGCCTTGCCCTCACTTTCCCGTTGATCTGAACGACCATCGTCACGCTTTCTTCCTCGACGGCGGCCGCGTCGTAGTTCACCCATTTCTCGCTGGTGAAAACAGACGGCTTTCCGCCGCGCATCTCGTAGAGTTCTTCGGCCAGGTGCGGGGCAAACGGGGCAAGGAGTATATTGAACTCGTCGAGCACGAGCCTTTGCAGGTCGGAGCCGACTCCCTTCCCGTCCTCTCCAAGTGTTTGCGTGTATCCGTTCAGGAACTCCATCTGCGCGGCGATGGCGGTATTGAACTTGAATTGTCCGAGATCCTCGGTAACTTTCTTCATTAATTGGTTAAGCTTCCTGTACGCGTTTCTATCGTTTTCACCGAGCTCCTCCATTTTGAACTCGGACTTAATGGCACGGGGCAGGTTCTTGCCCGCTTCGAACAGGTCGACGGCCTTATTCAGGAATCTGAATACGCCGGTGATCCCGCGATCGCTCCAGTCTCCCCCTTCATCGTAAGGTCCCATGAACATCAGGAACATCCTGAAAGTGTCTGCGCCGTAAGTGTTGAGGAACTTGTCGGTACTGACGACATTCCCCCTCGACTTCGACATCTTGGCGCCCTGGTTCGTGATCGTTCCCTGGTGAACCAGACTCTGGAACGGTTCGTCGAATCCCAGCCACCCCGCGTCTTTCAGCGCCTTTATCACGAACCGCGCGTAGAGGAGGTGCATCGTGGCATGTTCCGCCCCGCCGACATACTTGTCTACCGGGAGCCACTTTGATATGACGTCCTTTCTGAAAGGTGCGTTATCGAGATGAGGCGTCAGATATCTGAGGAAGTACCACGATGAGTCGACGAACGTATCCATCGTGTCCACATCCCGCTTCGCGGGTTTGCCGCACTTCGGGCATTGAGTATTGACGAAGCTCTCGCTCCTCGCGAGCGGCGATTCGCCCGTCGGTTTGAACTCCACGTCATAAGGGAGGAGTACCGGCAAATCTCCTTCCGAAACCGGGACTTCACCGCAGCTGTCGCAATAGACGATCGGTATCGGCGCGCCCCAGTAACGCTGCCTCGAGAGAAGCCAGTCACGGATACGGTAGTTGACCTTTCTCGATCCCGCTCCTGCCTTCTGGAGTTCATCCGCAATTCCTGCCCACATCTTCGGGCTTTCCAGACCGGAGAACCGTCCGCTGTTCACCGCCACGCCTTCGTCGACATAAGCGGCGGTAAGCGGCTCAGCGAGCTTGTCGTCCTTCGGCTGCACTACGATTCTGATCGGGAGTTTGTATTTCATCGCAAACTCAAAATCCCTCTCGTCGTGGGCCGGCACTGCCATCACCGCGCCCGTACCGTAAGTCGAAAGTACGTAGTCGGCGATCCATATCGGTATCTTCTCGCCGTTGATTGGGTTGACCGCGAATGCCCCTGTCGGCACTCCCGTCTTCTCCTTCGTCGTCGAAGTGCGCTCTATCTCGTTCTCATGTGAAACGAAGTCCACGTATTCGTCCACGCCCGACTTGAACTCCGGTTTGGTGACCATCGAGACAAGCTCGTGTTCAGGCGCGAGGACGACATATGTAGCTCCGAACAGCGTGTCCGGTCTCGTGGTGAAGACGCGGATCTCGTCTTCAGATCCGTCTATCTTAAAGATTATCTCGACCCCTTCGCTCCTGCCGATCCAGTTTCGCTGCATGAGTTTGGTCCGCTCGGGCCAATCGATCCTGTCCAGCCCTTCGAGGAGTCTGTCGGCATACGCGGTAATCTTGAAAAACCACTGGGTCATGGCCTTCCGGGTAACCGGCGCGCCGCAGCGCTCGCATATTCCGTCGACAACCTGTTCGTTCGCAAGGACCGTCTGGTCGTTCGGACACCAGTTCACGGGCGCGTTCGTGCGGTAGGCGAGTCCCATTTTGTAGAGCTGGAGGAACACCCACTGAGTCCATCGGTAATACTCGGGCTTGGAGGTGTCGACCTCGTAGTCGAAATCATACATTGCGCCCATCGCCCTCAGCTGTTCCCGGATCACCGAGATGTTTTTGTCGGTGCTGTCCTGCGGGTGAACTCCGGTTTTTATCGCGTAGTTTTCCGCCGGCAATCCGAAAGCGTCATACCCGATCGGCTCGAACACGTTGAAACCGCTCATCTTTTTGAACCTTGCCCACGTGTCTGTCGGCGCGAAGTTGTACCAGTGTCCTATGTGGAGCTTGTCGGCGCTTGGGTACAGAAACATGACGAGGCAGTAGAGTTTGTCTGCAGCGTCGTCGAAATTGACTCGGTAGACTTTATTTTCCTGCCAATACTTTTGCCACTTTTTTTCGATGGAAATGAAATCGTATTTCATCTTTTTTCTGCCATAGCCTTGGAGTTGACCATAATTTTTCTGAAGGGCATGTTACTCTTGAATCTCATGATTGCTTTTATCTCTTCCGACGTTTTTCCCTGTTTCATGAGACGGACCGCGCAATACGTCCGCAGCGAATCGAGTCTCAAAGCTCTCTGATCGTCAATCCTGAGGCGTTTTCTCATTGCCGCCCTCGCCCCCCGGAAAGATAACCTCGTCCTGGTTGCCCTGCCGACACGGATGGTTGAAAAAAGGGGAAAGTCAGCGCCGACGTCGCCGCGCGAATCGATGTAGTCGTATATCGCTGCACTTGCCGGCCCTTGAAGCGCAATGACCTCGTACTTGCCGCGCATTCCCTTGGGTTTCACCCAAAGTCCCACCGAGTCCCCTCTTCTCTTGAGATCGCCAATATCGGCGTTGAGAAGCTCCGAAATTGTGGCGCCGCACTCGAACATCGCGGAGATGAAGGCGTAGTCCCTCTTTCCAAGAAGAGAGGACCTGTCGATCCTGGAGATTGCGTTCGACACTTCGGACAGAGTGACTCCGGTGATCTTGAAAGTCTGGGCTTTCCCCTGAACGCTCCATGCCGGATTCTTGAGGATTACTCCCAAGTCGACCAGAAATTCGCAGAACCGCCTCGATGCGGTCATGTATGTATTCGCAGTATTGTTCGAAAGTCTGCTCTCATTAAGGAGCCACAGGCGGAACTGGGTGAAATCCTCCGGCGTGAACTTGAACGGGTTATTCTCGGCGAAAAGGAGGAGCTTATCCAGCGCTTTGCGGTATACATGCCGCGTCGCGCCACTTGCAAATCTCATCGATCCCTCAAACTGCTGGACAAGGATTTGAAACTGGCTCTGCGGAAGTTTTGTCGCCGGGAAGCTGCCTGGTATCATTTTTCAATGAATTTAACGCCGAATGGAGTGATATCCAACGGCATTAATCCCTCTGGAGACAGAAGCCCCCTTAAATTCAGTTGCAACCGCTAAACAAATAGCTCGGAATTATTGAAACAATAACGGCCCTTTCATATTTTCAATTATAAATTCAATCAATTTGGAAAATGAAATGATAGATTTAACCGACAAGGTTGCGTTGATAACAGGCGGTTCGAGAGGCATCGGCGCCGCGACAGCCGTTCTCTTCGCGAAGGCCGGAGCAAACGTGGCGATAACTTATCAAGGGAGCGACGCGAAGGCAAGAGAAGTTCTGAACGAAATCAAGAAGGCAGGAAGAAAGGGAGCAGCTTTCAAAGGCGACAACAGCAAGAGCGAGATCGTAAAGAGTATCGTCCACGATGCACATAAGGATTTCGGCAGGATCGATGTGCTCGTAAACAACGCCGGCATATGGACATACGGCGAAGTCGACACGATGAAGGAGAGCGTCTGGGACCAAACAATGGACATCAACCTGAAGGGCACGTTCTTGTTCTGCCACTACGTAGTGCCCATTATGAAGAAACAGAGCGGCGGATCGATCATCAACCTCTCGTCCACCGCCGGTCAGCGAGGCGAAGCCTTCCACTCTCACTACGCCGCCACCAAGGGAGGAGTGATCTCGTTTACTAAGAGTCTCTCCACAGAGCTTGGAAAATTCAACATAAGAGTCAACAGCGTTGCCCCCGGCTGGGTCGACACGGACATGAGCGCCGAGGCTCTCAACGATCCCGCTTACCGGCAGGAAGTGCTGCGCGCTATCCCGCTCGGTAAGATACCGACGGCCAACGACATAGCAGGCCCGATCCTGTTTCTCGCATCAGACCTCGCCAGCCATGTTACCGGCGAAATACTGAACGTCAACAGCGGCTCGGTACTAGTCGGCTGAAGTGAAAGCAGTACGCGTTCACGAACACGGTGGGACCGACAGAATAGTCATAGACGAGATCCCCCGGCCGGTACCCAATAGCGACGAAGCGGTAGTGAAGATCGCCTCGACATCGGTGAACCATCTCGATATCTGGGTCAGAGGCGGGATGAGGAACGTCTCTCTTCCACTACCGATGATCCTCGGCTCCGACGGTGCCGGCACCATCTCCGAGGTCGGCAGCGAAGTGAGCGACTTGAGGCCCGGCGACAGGGTTCTTATTTCCCCCGGAAAAGCTTGCGGCAAGTGCGAGCAATGCCTCGCCGGCCATGATAATCTCTGCCGTGAATACAAGATCCTCGGCGAGCACTGCGACGGCACCGACGCGGAATTTGTAGCCGCAAGACGCGACAACATAATAAGGCTGCCTGATGAGATGTCCTTCGAAGATGCTGCCGCCTCTTCCCTCGTCTTCATAACGGCGTACCAGATGCTCGTTGAGAAGGCTCAAGTGCGGCCGAACGAGGTAGTGCTCATCATGGGTGCAAGCAGCGGCGTGGGCACGGCTGCGATCCAGATAGCAAGGCTTCACGGGGCGAGAGTGATCGCGGTGGCGGGCTCGGATGAGAAGCTCCGGAAGGCAAAAGCACTCGGTGCCGACGAGGGAATAAACTATGGATCGGAGAAGATATCCGACGGGGTGAGAAGACTCACCGGCAAACATGGTGTCGATGTTGTCTTCGAGCACACGGGCCAGGCCACGTGGTCGGACGCCATTCGCTCCACGAGACCCGGCGGAAGGATTGTCACGTGCGGCGCCACAACCGGAGCGGAGGCGGTCACAGACCTTCGTTACGTTTTCTCGAGACAAATGACGATATACGGAAGCACTATGGGTAGCAGGAACCTGCTCCACACAATGCTCGAGCTGATGAGCAAGAACAAATTCAAGGCAGTGATCGACACGAAGCTGCCGTTCACGGAAGTGCGGAGAGCCCACGAGATAATGGAGGCCGGGAAGCACTTCGGGAAAATCGTCCTGACTTTCTGATCTCATCGCAACAGCACAGATGGAACTCGTAACTATCAAAAATTATCCCAAAATTAGTTTATCTTAAGAAGTGAACGGAATTTTAGAGATGAAGTACTCGGGAGTAATATCCAGATACCGGGAGTATCTCCCCCTCCCCGGCGATGCCGAACCGATAACACTCCTCGAGGGTAACACTCCTCTCATCGAGGCGGACAATTTAAGGAGGGCACTCGGCGCGCCATGCAAGATATTCCTGAAGTTTGAGGGCGCTAACCCGACAGGCTCGTTCAAGGACCGCGGGATGACAGTCGCGATGACGAAGGCGGTGCTCGACCGGGCCGAGGCCGTAATCTGCGCGTCGACAGGCAACACTTCGGCATCTGCCGCGGCCTACGCAGCCAAGGCCGGCCTGAACGCATTCGTTGTACTTCCGAAAGGCAAGATAGCCGTCGGGAAGATGGCCCAGGCACTCATCTACGGCGCGAAGGTGATCGAGATCGACGGCAATTTCGACGACGCCCTACGCATCGTCCGCGAGATCGGCGAGAAGACAAAAGTCGTAATCGTGAATTCAATCAACCCCTTCAGGATCGAGGGACAGAAGACTGCATCCTTCGAGATAATAGAGACGCTAGGTGGCGCTCCCACCCATCATTCGCTTCCGGTAGGCAACGCGGGCAACATCACGGCCTACTGGAAGGGCTATGTCGAATGGGGAGCGAAGCACGGGACTTCCCTGCCGAAGATGCTCGGTTTCCAGGCAGCCGGCGCAGCACCTATCGTGCGCGGAAAAGTGGTAAAACATCCGGAAACCGTCGCCACCGCCATTCGGATCGGCAACCCGGCCAGCTGGAAGCAGGCTGATCAGGCGCTGGAGGAGTCCGATGGGCAAATCGGCATCGTGACGGACAAGCAGATCCTCTTCGCGCAGAGGTTGATCGCGTCGACAGAGGGTATATTTTGCGAACCGGCATCGGCGTCGTCCGTCGCGGGGCTGAAGAAGCTCGTGGCAAAGGGTTGCTTCACACAAAAGGATACCGTCGTATGCACGCTTACCGGAAACGGACTGAAAGACCCGGACACAGCTTCACGGGATATCAAGCCGCCGCTAAGGGCTAAACCGGTTCTGAACGATGTGCTGAAACTGATGAACGTGAAATAATTTCGTCAAGATGAACAGATGCTTATAGTGCAGAAATTCGGCGGGACATCCGTCGGGACTATCGAAAGAATTCACAACGTAGCGAGACGGGTAGCGCGCGCAAAAAGCGAAGGACACGACGTAGTCGTCGTGGTCAGCGCGATGGCCGGAGAGACCAACCGGCTGATCGACCTGGCGAAATCTGCCGTACCGTCACCCGACCCGAGGGAGATGGATGTCCTCGTCTCGACAGGAGAACAGGTTTCCACCGCTCTCCTTTCCATGACGCTCATCTCCATGGGCTATAGGGCGCGCTCCCTTCAAAACCACCAGGTAAGGCTGGTGACAGACTCCGCCTACACGAAGGCCCACATAAAGCGCATCGATGAGCAGAAGCTCCACAGCGTGCTCAAGGAAGGGGCGATAGCCATCGTTGCCGGCTTCCAGGGGATCGACGAAAAAGGCGACATAACCACGCTGGGGCGTGGAGGTTCCGACACGACGGCGGTTGCGATCGCGGCCGCTATGAAACCACACGTGAAAAGCGGGCTGGTCTGCGAAATCTACACAGACGTCGACGGAGTCTACACTACGGATCCCAACATCGTCCCCGAGGCAAGGAAGATCAAACAGATAAGTTTCGAGGAGATGTTCGAACTGGCGAGTTCCGGCGCGAAAGTCCTTCAGACGAGATCCGTCCTCTTCGGGATGAAATTCGATATACCGATTCATGTAAGAAGCAGTTTTAACGATAGTGAGGGAACAATGGTAGTCAACGAAACGCTGGATATGGAAAGCGTGGTAGTAACCGGTATTTCTTACGACAAGAACGAAGCGAAGATCACCGTGCTTCACGTTTCCGACCGGCCCGGCATCGCAGAGAGCATCTTCGCCCCTCTGGCCGAAGCCGAGATCGTAGTCGACATGATCATTCAGAGCGCGAGCAGCGACGGCTATACGGACATGAGTTTCACCGTGCCGCGCAGCGATTACGAAAGGGCCGTGGGCATTTTGCAGGAGCTCGTCCACCAGAAGAAAGCCACGTACATCGTGGGTGATGACAAGGTCTCGAAAGTATCCCTGGTCGGCGTCGGAATGCGCACACACTCCGGGGTTGCCGCCAGGATGTTCAAGTACCTGGCTGATGCCGGGATCAACATTCAGATGATCTCGACCAGCGAAATCAAGATATCCGTCGTGCTTAACGAGAACGACATGAAGAAGGCTGTGGTCGTTCTTCACAAGGGGTTCGAACTTGAAAAGGAATGACAAAATTCGCGTAGCGATATACGGCGCTTCGGGATATGCCGGCTATGAGCTTTACAGGATTCTGAAACGCCACCGCGGCGTGGCAATAAAGTGTCTGACCGCCGAATCATCCGCGGGTAAGAAGTTGAGCGACATCTTCCCTACAACGGACGATGCGGCGATCATGAGAAACGATGATGTCGATGTCAAAACGTTGGATGCGGCCTTCCTCTCTCTCCCGCACGGTGCAGCAAAGGAGGTGGTCGAAGCGATCACCCGCACCTCGACAAACATCAAGATAATCGACCTCAGCGCGGACTACCGGTTCGACGACGCCGCAGAGTACGAGAAATGGTACGGCCGCAAACATACGAGTCCTGATTTCCTCGACGATTTCGTTTACGGGCTTACCGAGATTAACCGCGAAGCCATCCGCGAAGCGAGGTTTGTGGCTAATCCCGGTTGTTACCCCACCGCCACAATACTCGGCGTGTACCCGCTCCTGAAGCAACATCTGATCGAACTGACGGAACCTATCATCATCGACGCGAAGTCGGGTGTTACAGGCGCCGGGCGAAAACCCGAACTGCGCCTTCTCTTTCCGGAGGTCAACGAGAACGTGTCCCCTTACAATATCGGATATGTGCACAGGCACACCGGAGAAATAGAACAGGAATTGAAAAAAGTTGCCGGCTCCGAACTCAAGATAATATTCTCTCCTCACCTCGTCCCGGTGACAAGGGGGATGTTGAACACGATTTACGTGAAGCTGAAGACCGATAAATCCACGGATGAACTGACGGGAATCTACGCCACCACATACAGAGACGAACCCTTCGTCAGTGTCCTCGGCGGCGACGCGATTGCCACTTTCCGGCACACGATCAACACGAATGCGTCCGTCATTTCGGTAAAGAAGGTCGAGAATTCACCGTACGCTATAATCGTCTCGTCGATAGACAACCTCGGCAAAGGCGCGGCGGGCCAGGCAGTCCAGAATTTCAATGTCATGTTCGGACTGGAGGAGTCGGAGGGCCTGATTTGAGAATCGTCCTCAAAATAGGCGGTAATGAGATCGACGACAGCAGCTTCCTGGAGAAGGTCGCGTTACTCGTGGCGAAGCTTCAAAAGGAGAATCACCAGATCGTCCTCGTGCACGGAGGAGGTAAAGAAATCACCGGTTTGCTCGAGAAGCTCGGTATCGGGACTAACTTCGTGGATGGGCTGAGGTACACCGACAAGAAAAGTTTAGACGCGGTCGAAATGATGCTTTCGGGTTCGATAAACAAACGACTGGTGAGGGCTCTTCAACGAAACGGCGTGGCGGCGATAGGATTGAGCGGGATCGACGGGAGAATATTAGTTGCGGAGAAAACCACCCGCAACGGGAAAGACATCGGGCTTGTCGGCGAAGTGTCCACCGTCAATCTACCCGTACTTGAACCGTTTCTCAGAACCCACGCCGTGGTACTATCCCCCATAAGTACGGACAAGGATTCTGGGAATGCGTTGAATGTAAATGCGGACTATGCCGCGGCGGCAGTGGCTTCTTTCCTCCGGTCGGAATTGATTATATTTCTTTCGAACGTCGCGGGCGTCATAAGCGGCGGTAACGTGTTGCCGAAGATGCACGAAAAAGAATTCGAAGAGATGAAAAAGAACGGTGAGATCACCGGGGGCATGATCCCGAAGGGTGAGGCCGCCGTGCGCGCGTTGAAGGACGGGGCGAAAATAGCGTACATCACCGACGCGGACGGCGCCGCGCAGATCGTCGGCGGCGTGAATGCCGGGACACAGGTGCTCGTTTGAAAGAAGAGAGAAAGAACTACCTCATCCTCCTCGCGCTCGCTCTCCTTTACGATTTGCTCTTCACCTTTCCTCCCATCCTCCTCCACCTCGGAATTAATGCCGATATCCTGTACAGATTCTTTCAGCCTGTCTGCGATCAAATCGACGCGAGGAGTTTCCATATCTTCGGTTACAAGCTGGCGGTATGCTCCAGATGCGCCTCTATCTATTACGGCGTAACGCTGGGAATCATCGTCTACCCGTTCTTCCGTTCGTTGAAGAATGTGCAGATCCCGGAAGTGGTTTATCTCGTCATCCCGCTCGGCGCACTAATCATAGATTTCAGCGTTAACTACCTCGACGTCGGTCACAACACATTCGCTTCGCGATCGGTAACGGGAGGTATATTTGGCATTTCACTCGCGTTCTACATCGTACCCGTTTGGATTTCGCTCCTGAAAGAACTTAAAACGAAAAGGCTTCCGCAGCATGAGGAATAATTCGCTTTACTTCCGGCCCGCCTTGTTCGCCGGGTTGATAATGGCAGTGATAAACTTCGCACCAGGCCTCGATCTCGTGAACTGTTTCTGCTGCGCGGGCCTCTTCATCGGAGGGGTGCTGGCGGTCCTATTCTTCCGCCTCGACGTACCGCCGGACTACAAGATCATGAACATCGACGGCTTCTATCTCGGACTCTGGACGGGAATATTTGCGGCGGGTTTCGAGACTGTCCTCAACATCACCATCGGACCGTTCATCGCCGACATCAAGTTTCAGATGTTGAAGAACATCCTGAACCGAATACTCAACGGGATGCAGATGCCGTCGGGGCTGATGGACCAGCTGAGCCAGGCAATTGCGGCCGCGAAACACCCAGGCCTTATCGACACCCTTTTCAGCTTCTTCCTCGTTGTGGTTGTTTATTCGATTTTCACAATCTTCGGTGCCCTCCTCACAACAGCGTTCATACAGAAGCAGAAGGCGACCCCGAAATAATCCGCGTTCCGGCAGGCGCTCGTCTGAAGACCCTGAAGCGCGCCCCGTCCGAAAGGGATCAGGCTCAGCCGCTTATCGCCAGGTCGTCAGGGACCTCAATTTCCATTCTGAGTAGCGCCGTGCTCATGGTCTTCCCCTGAGCGTCGTTCCGCAAGGAAACCGTTCCACCGCCGCCCAGCGCCTCACGGAGGAGAAAATTCAGTGCGCAAAGATTCGGCAGCTCGTAACGATCCACCTTCCCGCGGCAGATTCCGGCAAAGTGTTTCTTGACCGCCTCCGGCGTGACTTTCTCTCTAAGAATCGGATAATACTCAGCCTTCCGTGCGATCAGGCCAACGTTCGAAGCGTCCCCTTTGTCGCCGCTGCGGGCATGGGCGATCTTTATCAGTTGGACCTTTTTCATTGGAACTCCTTGTGGACTAGAATTTTGAATTAAGAATTCAGAATTGAGAATTCAAAATTCATTTCAGTGCAGTTACTTCGACTACCGGTTTTGCCAGCTCTTTGGATATGAGTGCCGGCCAGTAGGCGACAACATCCTGAGGCTTCGGACGCCCGGCACCGAATCCTGTCACTGTCGGAGGACCGGTAAGCACGAGCGGCACAAGCTGCCTGCCGAAAGCGTCGATCGCTTCCCTGTCCTTTCCTCTTACCGCGACCCGCAGCACCACCTCGTTTAATTCCGACGGCATTGGGCTGAGAGGACCGTGGCAGGAATTGTAGCCGAGAAATTCCGTATGAAACTCGTCGTATTTATAGCCCAGGTCTTCGAGCCTCTGCCTCATTATCTTGTCCGCCGCCTGTGCTTTCTCCAGCGCGTCGGGCCAACCGTAAGTAAGCGTTCCGATTGCGTAGAAACCGTCCGAATAAGCCATCGATACCTTGTAAGAGTCGGTAGCCGGCTTCCCTTTTATGTCGAAGACTCTGACCCTGTTTTCACCGGCCTGTTCGAGATTGATGCTCGTAAAGTCGGCAATCACCTCCGGCGTGATGTACTCCCTCGGGTCCCCGATTTCATACAGCAGCTGCTCTTTGATCGTATCTACAGACACGAGTCCGCCGGTGCCGTCGTGTTTGGTGATGTACACTGTACCGTCGGGATGGGCCTCGGCAATTGGGAACCCTATGTTCGCGAGGTCGGGAACGTTCCGCCAGTCTTTCAGGAAATTACCCCCCGAAGACTGTCCGCCGCACTCGAGTATGTGCCCGGCAACGATGCCTGCCGCGAGCTTGTCGTAATCCCGCTCACTCCAGCCGAACTCATGGATCATCGGCGCGAGCGTCAGTCCGGTATCCGTTGCTCTACCGGTCAGGACTATCTGTGCACCCTGCCTGAGGGCATCGGCTATGGGGAATGCACCGAAATATACGTTCGCGCTCTGGAGACGATCGCGCACAGTCCGGAGGCTTTCTCCCGTGTCCATGTTTTTGAGATCATGGCCGGCTTCGAGGAGTTGATCTATCCGACCGTAAATATCGTCTCCATAGACCACGCCTATCTTCAGCCCCTTCACGCCCGCCTTGCGGGCGATCTCAAAGATCGCGTCGCGGCATGCCTGGGGATTCACCCCGCCGCCGTTCGTTATGACCTTGATATTCTTTTCGAGGATGATCGGGAGAATCTGTTCAATCACCAGAAGAAGATCTTTCGCGTAACCCAGCTTGGGATCGCGCGATTTCTGCTTCTGGAGTATTGACATGGTGACCTCGGCCAGGTAATCCATGACGAGGTAATCGGTGGGACCTTTGCTCACCTGCCAGTAAGGTGCCTGCGGAAGATCTCCCCAGTAGCCTTGCCCGGAGGCAATCCGAATAAACTCTTTCTGTTTCAAGGCGCCTCTCGACGAATAAATGTTCAGACTTTTTGTTCACGAATTATAAGCCATTTGGAATTAAGTTTCATCAGTGCAAAAGGGGTACGACAGCCGGGCACAAAACAGACATGCGATCCCTGAGCGGAGAGATCCGGACTCTGAACTCGCCGGAAATTGTAGATGATCCCTTTGCCTTTTCCCGCATACGCGTTTATATTTTTTCAGAGGTTAATCTCCGGTGATGCAACGGTACATGACATTTCGGGCTCCATAGAGCAGAAAGCTGAGCTACACCACGCTCGCTTTCATACTTATACTCTTCGCCGCATCCACGATAGGACGGACAGGAATTCACCACGATGGTTTATTCGCGGCTTTCATGATTAGCGGCGTACCTCTACTCCTTGCAACCGGCTCTTCTTTCTTCATCATTCGCGGATACATCGTCACGAAAGAAACGCTCTTTGTGCAGAGGTTCGTTTGGAATTCAAGGATCGATCTGTCGGACCTCAAGTCGTATGAGATCGATCGCGAGGCGATGAAGGGTTCGATCAGAACTTTCGGCAATGGAGGATTGTTCTGCATTGCCGGGTATTTCCACAACAAGAAGCTGGGCCATTATCGAGCGTTCGCGACAAACCCCGAGTTGTCCGTTGTCCTCCACTTCTCCAACAGGACTGTCGTGGTTACGCCCGACAATCCACAGCAGTTCGTGGCTGCATTGAGAGACATTGCTGCCTGAAGGCATCAGCACGCCGCAAGGTCAACAAACGATTCAGCAGAATCCGGGTAAACCCCGTCAAAAAAGGATCTTGAATTGGAAAAGAGGCAAATAGGAAGATCCGCCCTGCGCGTCTCTCCACTAGCATTCGGAGGGAACGTGTTTGGATGGACTGTGGACGAAAAGACGGCATTTGAACTCCTTGATGCATTTGTCGAAGCAGGATTCGATCTCATAGACACGGCAAACTCATACTCACGGTGGGTGCCGGGAAACAAAGGAGGCGAATCGGAGACCGTGATAGGGAAATGGATGAAGAAGAGCGGTAACCGGTCGAGGGTGATAATAGCGACCAAAGTAGGATCCGATATCGGACAGGGTCACCGCAACGTTTCGAAGCAGCACATACTGACAGCCGTCGAAGATTCACTCCGCCGCCTGCAAACGGACTACATCGACTTGTACCAGACACACTGGGACGTCGAAACCACACCGGTAGAAGAGACTCTTGAAGCATATGCCCAACTCGTGAAGGAGGGCAAAGTTAGGTGGATAGGAGCATCGAACCTCTCGCCCGAGAGGCTGCGTGCATCGATGGAGGCGAGTCGAAAGAACGGCTTCCCCAGGTATGAGTCGCTTCAGCCTCACTACAATCTTTATGAGCGGGAGGCTTTCGAACAATCTCTGCAGAAGATTTGCGCCGAAGAGCGGCTCGGCGTGATAACTTACTATTCCCTTGCAAGCGGATTCCTGACCGGGAAATACCGCTCCGAAGCAGACCTGACGAAGAGTGCGAGAGGCAACGGTATCCGAAAATATCTGAACGAAAAAGGATTCAGGATTCTTGCCGCACTCAACGAGATTGCGAAAGAACACCGAACTTCTCCCGCGAGCGTTGCGCTTGCGTGGCTCCTGACCAGGCCCTGCGTAGTTGCCCCGATAGCGAGCGCGACAAATCTGACTCAGCTTGAAGAGTTGATAAAGGGCGTAGAGTTGAAACTCACTGAAGAGGCAGTAAGACTCCTCACAGCGGCAAGCAGCTAAGCTGACGTGACGCAGTGTTGGCTACCGGACGGGACTATCCACAGGACACACATCGTTAGTTGAACACTTCAACGTAGATGATGGACACGACAAGTGGTAGGACCAGCGGGAGCACAGTCGGAATCCCCTTCTGGTCAGAGGCCGCAAATATCAAAACGCTGACCGCCCCTCCTATCAAACCGCTGCCGATTGTTCCCAATTCAGAAATGTGCCGAGATTGCCCGTCTCCTCCTGCGTATACCCCCAGTGATGAACCGACTACGTACCCGGCATACATGCCGACAATGCCGACCGCCATCCCCTCGAATCCTTTCGCACCGCTGATCTGTACGGCTGCGTAACCGCACGGCACCGAGAAAGCGGAGCCCATGAACCCTCCGAGAACTATCTCACCTGCAATGGCCAGAGGAACACATCGGCGACCCTGACTCGCCGAGTCTGCCGACGGCACGTTACTCGCGTCCGACGTGTCAACCCATGCTGGCGAGAAACCCAGAGTCGGATTCGCGACGACAGGTACGCCCGATTGTGCCGACAGCAGGACGAGTTGTAACGCGTACCTGCTCGGCCTCGTCCCTTCTTCCCACCGAGACGAAAGATACTGGCATTCTGCCACTGAGAATGCCGAGAGCACGCCCGCGATGATAATCATTCTCAAGTTTCTACTCCCAAAACTATTCCACATGCCTGACCTGCAGTCCAGGTCGGTAAAACCTTAATCCAGATATATTCCCTTTAATGTCCCTTCCCTGACGAAACTAAATCTGCTGAAAATCGAATACTGTTTCAAGCAGCTTGCGACATTCGTTTGGTCGATGAACTTCAAGGATGGCAGCGCGTCAAAGTTGATCGGACACGGGAGCCAGAAACCGCGAAATCATCTCGTAAATTGATAAACGCCGCCCGTTTGCGTATATTGTTTTACAGAACAGATGAAATACCCTAACCGAATAGAATGAGTCTTTCTCCCCGGCTAATCCGCAATTTCTGTATCATTGCGCATATCGACCACGGCAAATCAACGCTTGCCGACAGACTTCTTGAACGCACCGGCACGATAACAGAGCGGGAAATGGTCGACCAGATACTCGACGATATGCCTCTCGAGCGCGAGCGCGGCATCACTATAAAGAGCCACGCGATCCAGATGAACTACAGGGCGCATGACGGGAACAGCTACACGTTCAACCTGATCGATACCCCGGGTCACGTTGATTTCTCGTACGAAGTGTCGCGATCGCTCGCCGCCTGCGAAGGGGCAATACTCGTTGTCGATGCATCGCAGGGGGTAGAGGCCCAGACAATCAGCAACGTCTACCTCGCTATAGATGCGGGACTTGAGATCATCCCCGTCATAAACAAGATCGACCTTCCGAGCGCCATGGTCGAGGATGTAAAACACCAGCTTGTCGATCTGATCGGCTGTAAGGAAAGTGAAATACTCCTTGCCAGCGCCAAGGCGAAAATCGGGATCGACGAGATACTGGAGGCCGTGGTCGCGATGATACCTCCTCCCTCCGGTTCATCGGACGCGCCGCTGCGCGCATTGATCTTCGACGCGAAATATGATTCCTACCGGGGCGTGGTGACCTATATCCGGATCATGGACGGCACGCTCCGCACAAACGACAAGGTGCTCTTCCACAAGACCGGAAAGGTCTTTCAGTCGGAAGAAGTAGGCGTTCTGGGGATGGAGCGTGTGCCGACGGGCGAGCTTGAAGCCGGCAACGTCGGTTACCTTATCGCGGGTGTCAAGGAGCTCACGGAAACAAGGGTCGGAGACACCGTCATGAACAGCGAAAGCCCCGCCGACTCTCCCCTGCCCGGCTACCGGGAAGTGAAGCCGATGGTTTTCAGCGGACTCTATCCGGCCCAGAGCGAACACTTCGAGGAGCTGCGCGACGCGCTCGCCAAGTTCAAGCTGAACGATGCCGCACTCCTTTACGAGCCGGAGACATCCACCGCGCTCGGTTTCGGTTTCAGGTGCGGCTTCCTTGGACTTCTCCATATGGAGATAGTACAGGAGCGACTGGAACGCGAGTTCGACCAGACAATAATCACGACCGTTCCGAACGTGGAGTACAAGGTGGTGAAGACGTCGGGTGAAATCCTCCTCGTCGACAACCCCGCAGAGATGCCGTCTCCTGCGGAAATAGATCATATCGAGGAACCTTACGTCACCGCGCAGATAATCTGCCCCTCCGAATTCATCGGCAACGTGATGAAGCTCTGCATGGACAGGCGCGGGGTGTACAAGAACACGACCTACATCGACACGAAGCGGGCGGACATAAGGTTCGAGCTTCCGCTGGCTGAGATCGTATTCGATTTCTTCGACAAGCTTAAGTCCATGACGCGCGGTTACGCTTCATTCGATTATGAATACCTGGACAACCGTGAGTCCGAACTCGTAAAGCTGGACATACTTCTGAACGGCGACGTCGTCGACGCCCTGTCGTCCGTCGTTCACCGTGACAAAGCTTACGAATGGGGACGGAAACTGAGCTCCCGCCTGCGTAAACTCATCCCGAAGCAGCTCTTCGAGGTCGTGATACAGGCTGCGATCGGAAGCAAGGTAATAGCGAGGGAGAGTATCTCCCCTATCAGGAAGAATGTTATAGCGAAATGCTACGGCGGCGACATAACGAGGAAGCGCAAACTCCTCGAGAAACAAAAAGAAGGCAAGAAGCGTATGAAGCAGATCGGCCGGGTCGAAGTCCCGCAGGAGGCGTTCCTTGCCGTACTTTCACTGAACGACGAAGAGTGACCACGAGGATCATGGAGAAAGCAAATTGAACCAAACAACAGCACCCCGCTCTGCAGGCAAAAAGCAAGACAAGAAGCAACAGAAGACAGGAAAGAGAGGATTCCGTGACTCGATGGAAGGCCTGATCTTCGCGATCGTCGTCGCCCTCCTCCTCAAGATTTTCGTCGTGGAAGCATACAGGATCCCGACCGGCTCCATGGAAAACACCCTGCTGGTCGGCGACTTTCTCCTTGTCAACAAATTCATCTACGGCTCGAAGAGCCTGCAGTACCTCCCGTTTACAGACATCTCGATTCCGTATTTCCAGCTCCCTCCCCTGCGGCGACCGCAGCGCGGCGACGTGGTCGTCTTCGAATGGCCCGGAGACCGCGACCAGGTAAAGCCCCCGGAACCGGTGAACTACATCAAGCGCTGTGTCGGGACGCCGGGAGATACGGTTCAGGTAATAGACAGGGTCGTTTACGTCAACAGTAAACTCGTTCCCTATCCCGCCGGTGTAAAATTCGATACCTATGCCATTATGCCCAAAGGTTATCCGAACCCGCAGATATTTCCGGAGGGCTCCGACTGGAACGAGGATTATTACGGTCCGATCGTCGTCCCCAAGAAGGGAGAGATAGTACATCTTTCCAAGAGCGATTTCCTGAGATGGAGGATTTTCATCGACCGTGAGGGACACACGTGCGACCTCAGGGACACGACTGTGTATGTCGACAACAAACCGGCGACGACGTACATTGTCCGGAATAATTATTATTTCATGATGGGGGACAATCGGGAGAACAGTCTTGACAGCCGGTTCTGGGGGTTCGTCCCCTTCAAAAACATCGTGGGCGAAGCAATGATAGTCTACTGGTCGTGGGACCCCAATATTCCCTTCTACAGCATCTTTTCCAAACTGGGAAGCGTTCGCTGGGGAAGAATAGGGATGTTGATAAAATAACCGGACACTGGAGGATGTGAGATGACGCCTCGCGGCAAGAGTGAGAACAGATTCACCTCTTTGATTCTCAGCCTCAAATCGGGCTTTCTCATGCCCGTTCTCATCACGCTTTTTATAGTGACGTTCGTCGTCCAGGGCTACGGCGTGCAGAGCGGCTCCATGGAGAATACGATCATGACGGGCGACTACGTTTTCGTCAACAAAGTAATCTACGGCTCCACCACCCCGCGTTATCTTCCGTTCACCGATATACGGATACCCCACTTCAGGTTTCCTGCCCTGTCTCAGCCGCACCGTGGAGACATCATCTGTTTCGACTGGCCAGGAAACAGGGATGAAGTGAGACCTGTCGTCCAGGAGAACTACGTAAAGAGGTGCATCGCACTCCCGGGCGATACGGTGCAGGTAATAAACCGGATATTGTTCGTGAACGGTACGATGGTACCGTATCCGCAGAACGTCAAGTTCGAGCCCTTCCCGCTTTTTCCGACAGGGTATCCGCAGCCCGGAATTTTTCCCGAGGGCTCTGACTTCAATCAGGACAACTACGGCCCGATAGTCGTGCCGAGCAAGGGCGATGTCATTTCACTGACGCCTGCCGATTTTACCGCGTGGAAAATCTTCATCGAGCGAGAGGGGCATTCGTGTTCGATGCAGGGATCACAGATACTCGTCGATGGAAAGTAGGTCGACAAGTATCGCGTCGAGCATAACTACTATTTCATGATGGGGGATAACCGCGAGAACAGTCTCGACAGCAGGTTCTGGGGATTCGTCCCGGACGACAACATAATAGGCCAGGCAATAATCGTCTACTGGTCATGGAACGTGCACGTACCGCTCTACGATTTGCCCGACAAAATTGCATCGATCAAATGGCAACGGATCGGTCTCCTCGTAAGGTAGAGAATCCCGATTCCCAAATCGGGATCTACGTCCATATTCCGTTCTGCGAGAAGAAGTGCTTTTACTGCGACTTCTATTCCATCGAGAATCATTCACAACGGGAAGAATTCATAGATTCGATCTCGAGGGAGATTCGCCATTTCTCCGAGACACACAACCCCCTCGCCGCCGACACAGTTTTCTTCGGAGGAGGGACTCCATCACTTCTGAAACCGGCTGATCTCGAGAAGATACTCGCGGCTCTGCACGACGCGTTCCGGATCTCCAGCGACGCGGAGTTCACTATGGAATGTAACCCGGGTACCATCGACACCGCATACCTTTCCGATTATAAGACATTGGGCGCCAACAGGCTGAGCTTCGGAGTGCAATCGTTCTTCGAGGACGAGCTGAGGTTCCTCGAGAGGATACACGGACCCGCGGAGGCGTTCAGAGCCGTCGAGGTTGCCCGAGAGGCCGGATTCGATAACATCAACATAGACCTCATTTACGCGCTGCCGGGCCAGCCCATCGACAGGCTCACGACAAACCTCGAGAAGGCGGTGTCGCTCGAGACCGATCACATTTCCGCCTACTCTTTGATTGTGGAACCGGGTACTCCCCTGGCGGGGGCCGTGGCCGAGGGGAGAATCGTACCGGCGACGGAATCTGTGGAATCGTCGATGTATGAAATCGTAATGGATTTCATGGCAGAGCACGGCTATTCGCACTACGAGATTTCAAACTACGCCCAAGGGGGATTCGAGTGCAGGCACAACCTAAAATACTGGAACGCCGAACAGTATGCCGGCTTCGGGCCCAGCGCACATTCCTATGTCGACGGCACCAGATGGTGGAACGTGTCGAGCCTGGCGAAATACATAGCGAGATTAAAAACAGATGAAGCGCCGGTGTCCGCCAGGGAGAAACTGACTCCGTCGCAGATGCTGGACGAATTCGTCCTCCTTCATCTTCGCCAGGGGAAGTTGGATACGGATATTTTGCGGGAAGCATTCGGGCTGACCATCGATCGGGACATGATCTCGGGACTGGAGACCGCTGAGTACTGTGTATTCAAGGATGGAGTAATTTCCCTGACAAAGAAAGGATTCAAAGTAAGCGACGGGATTGCAGAGACAATCCTGGCAAAACACTCACCCGCCGTCTAGCCGGCCTCTTTCAATCAATACCTGTGTCTGTGTACCCGACAAAATTGCCTCCGAAGAATTCGAGGCTGAGATTTCACAGATGATCTTCTTTCCTTCGACGGCTTTCAATCTTGCCGTCACAGAGACCGAATCTCCGACCTGCGTCGGAGCAAGGTGATTCAGGCAAATCTCCGAGCCCGCGGCTTCTTCCCCGTCTTCAAGAAACGGCTCGATCAACCTCCTGGCCGCAAGCTCGGTGTAATAGACGAGATGAAATGTGGAGAGAACCCCGTGCACCGTAGCCCCTCGAAAGCTGCGACCATGCTTTCATCGACAACGAACCGAACAGATTCTTCGTCGCCCGCTTTCAGTCCGCCTTCCACAGGCGATAGCCCTTGTCGCGTTCCGCGAGAAGGAAATCCTTTACCTTTATGAAATCGTTTAGCAACGCTCTCAGATTCCGGAAAGATCCGGGCGTAGGAAGGAGAAAATTAATCTGAAACGCTTCCCTTCTTTCCTTGGGAAGCCTTGACAATATCCTCTCGACCAGATCGGAGAATTTCTTTATGAATCCTTCGAGTTCCGTTCTCGCCCTGGCCTTCGTGTCGTCGTTCGCCGTGTCGGCCGAGAGCAATCTGGCAATCTTCTGGAAGCCCTTCGCGTAAAGCGCAAGCTCCTTGAAGGAAGACATCATCCCCTCGCGCGCGCAGGTCTCGAACAGTATCGCGACAAGTTCCGCGTTCTCGAGGCTCTGCCCGGCTGTCTCCGCCACAAGTGCAGTAAACTCAGTTCCCTTCAGGTTCGGATTCAATTCCCAGGTCGTATTTTTCGAGTTGCTTTAGTACGTACTTCCTCACTTCGCCGTGTTCCGGCCGGGCGGAGAGATACCTGCCTTTGTCCAGCGTCGGCACCAGAAGCGGCGAATAACCTCTCCTGGCTTTCCTGGAAGCGACATCGATGTACCTTCTGCCGTTCCGTTTGTCGAGATACACCTGTTTCTCGCCGGAGAACTTGCCGCGTTTTGAGATCGGCTTCCCGTCAATCTCGACAATATCCATCGCAAAATCCAGAACCGGAGCACTGCTTATGGAAGTGCCGACACCGTACGAGTCCACGACTTCATTCAGCTTCCTGATGGAAAACTCGTTGACGTCACCGCTTACGAGGATCTTGACGTGTCTGAATCCCCGCATGTCGAGCTCCCACCTGACCTCTTTGCAGATCGCGTAAAAGTCTCCGCGCCGCGACCCCGGGGTATCGAGCCTGACGGCGTACAGCTTCTTGCCGAGCGCTTCTGCAACCATGATAGATTCGAACTTCTCATCGTGGAAAGTATCCACAAGGACCGTCCGCTGAACCATCGGGTCTACGACTTCGTCGAATGCCCTGGCTGCTTCGATAGTATCGCCGAAGAGAAGTATCATCGAATGGGGCATCGTCCCGGTGGGCTTGAGCCCGAGTTCTTCCGCGCCAGCAAGCGTTGCGACTCCATCGCATCCGCCGATAAACGCGCTCCGGTCTATCATCGGAGTTATTGCGGGATGCATGCGCCTGGCACCGAAGTGGATGACCGGCTTAGTACCCGCAGCTACGCGGACTCTCGCCGCCTTCGTGGCAATCCCCGATGCCTGACAGAGGAAACCGAGCAGCGCCGTCTCATGAACGGCAAAGTCCTGGTACAATCCTTCTATCACCATCACCGGTTCGTTTTGATGAAACACCGATCCTTCCGGCATAGCCTTCACCTTTACCGGAACGTTCGCGAGCAGCGAGAGAGCTTCGTCAAGGCCGGCCAGGATTGCCCATGGATAATTTCCCGGAAAACGCTTCACGACAAACTCAGCCTTGACAGTTTTCCGTACGTTCTTCGAGTTCAGGACTTCCAGCGCACGCCGGAAGTATATATCCGTGACTTTCCCTTCTAGTATATCCTTTGCGGTTGCGATATGAAACGGCTTGTCCATAACTCCTTTCAATTCTCGTGATCGAGGTAAAACACTTCTTCGTCCGCGTCGTACCCGAACAACTCGGCGTACCTGCCCCAGTCGACAAGGGTGTCGAAGAAGCCGTCAGGCTCTTCGTTCGGGAAATGAATGGCGATTATGTCAAGTACGACGTCCCTTTCGAGTCGCTGAGATTCTGCCCGTTTCACCGCATCGAGTATCAGCTGAATAGTCTGGAGCTTCTTCAGCTGATTTTTGAAAAACTTCTTCCTGGCCTTGATCTTTCCCTTCAGCATCGCCGTACCGGCCTCGGTTATGATTATGTCGCCCGGAGGGGTGTCGACGAACCCAAGCATTTCCGCGCCCTTTATTATGCCCAGGAATTCGCCGAATTCGAGACCGCTGTCTCTCGCAAGCTTGTAAATATCGTCTTTTCCCCCCTTATCCTCGAGGATTTCCAGAAGACCGACAATTTTGCTCACTCCCGCTCGTGGCAGGGGTTCTACGTTCATATACTCCTCTCTCTTATGTTATCATGGCGAACAGACTATCGCAATACTGGTTGAACTGTTCGTCCATCTTGTTACGGGGATATGGCAAATCTATCTTGATATCGCCGACAATTTTTCCGGGATGTGCCGACATAACGATCACCCTGCTCGCCATCGCGACCGCCTCTTCGATAAGGTGAGTGACCATCAAAACCGTGTCTACGGGAAATGTCTCTTCCGACCAGAGCCGTATTACTTCCTCACGCAGGTTAGCAGCAGTAAGTGCATCGAGAGCAGAAAACGGCTCGTCCATGCACAGGATCTTCGGCTCTATTGCCAGCGCACGCGCGAGCCCGACGCGCTGCTTCATCCCCCCTGAAAGTTCTCGCGGATAAGCTTCCTCGAAACCGGCGAGACCGACCTGTTCGATGTAGAACTCTGCCTTCTTCTTTCGCCCCTCCGGCGAGATACTTCGCGCCTCCAATCCAAGTTCCACATTTCCCTGAACCGTAAGCCAGGGGAGCAGCGCGAAAGATTGGAAGACCATAGCCGACTCCAGGTTGACGTCGCGAAGCGGCTTATCCTTGTAGAGCACCTGTCCCCTGGTGGGCATGATCAGACCTGTCATCGTGCGGAGCAAGGTGCTCTTCCCGCTGCCCGACGGGCCGACAAGCGCCACAAACTCGCCGTCCTGGACCTCTACGTTGATGTCATCGAGGACAAGCAAGGAAGAATGCTCACGCGGGAATTCTTTGACGACATGGTCCACTTTGATCAGGGGCATCAATCAGTACTCGATTTTGAATCTTTCTGCGGCAATTTTGTATAGTTTACGCCAGAAGAAGCGATTTATCAACACGATGAAAATGACGAGGCTTACAACCGACAACACCATCAACGATTGGCTGCCCAATTGGTAGGTCGCTTTGTCCAGCAGCGCACCGATCCCAAGTACGGAGTATACTGTCCCACCGAACACCACATACTCCGAAACGATCAACGCGTTCCAACCTCCGCCCCACCCCGTGATGCTGCCCGTGATCAACGACGGCATCATCGCAGGAAGAAGTACTTTCAGCCAATACTGTCTTCGTTTCATGCCGAAAGCAGTCGCGACTTCTTTCAGGTCGCCTGGTATGTTCCTGACACCCGCCACGAGGTTGAAGATTATGTACCACTGCATGCCTGTCAGGATGAGCACGATCGCCGCAAGGTTCATTCCCCCGAAAGAATTGATGAAGAAAAGGAGCACAACCGGAAAAAGCGCGGTGGCCGGAATCGATGCGGCAATCTCTATCACTGGCATAAGGATCCTCGAGACCTTCTCGTTTTCCCCGATCCATACAGAAACGGGAACCGTCCACAAAAGCGAGATGATAAATGCCACGATGAGCCTTAGCATCGAGAAAAAGATGGCGAGGGGAATGTCGGCCGCTTCCTTGGGCAGAGGCATCCTGAAAAGCGAATACACACCGATTGAAAACTCGACGAGCAAGTAGAGACCCAAGATCAGAAATGCGAGCTTAATGGCTTTGCCGATAAGCTTCTTTGGGACGATCGCTGACAGGTGACTATATATTTCCCTGAGTTTGACGGAAACGACCGACATACCGTGCCTTATGACTTTGGAGTACACGCGAGCCAACTTATCGGGCACGTTGACATGGTGCAAACGTCCGCCAACGTTGCGCCATGCCGAAAAGATTGCCGGTTGATTCGTGCTGACAGTCGAGACGACAAACTCGTACCTGAATCTCTCCGCCCAAATAGTGAGCGGGCGCCACACGACAAGGTGCAAAACGGTGATGAGGGAGATCAGTGTGACAAGGCCCAGAAACAATCCCATACCGGAACCCGCCTCGGCCGACCTGAACAGGAAGCTTCCTATCCCGGCAAGAGAGTAGTTTGCCTGGCCGATCGCAATGAGTTCGCACGCCGTAAGGATATACCAGCCGCCTGCCCACGACATTATGCTGTTGTATACGAGTTTCGGGACGGCGGAAGGAAGGTAGAACCTGCGGTAGCGGAGCCATCCGCGTATGTTCAGTGAATCGAGCGCGTCTATAGCCTCTTTGGGAAGCGTCACCATCGTCTCGTAAACACCGAACGCCATGTTCCACGCCTGGCTGGTGAATATCAGGAAGACGCTTGCCAATTCGACGCCGAAATGGCTGTGGTGAAACACGCTTACAAAAAAGTAGATCGCAGCCGGGAAGAACCCGAGGACGGGAACACTCTGGAGGATATCGAGCAGCGGCACCAGCACCTTCTCCATTCTCCTGTTCGTTCCCGCGTAATATCCGTATGCGAGCGAGAAGAAGAGGGCGAGCACATAGGCGGCCAGCATCCTGAGGAACGAGTAAAAGGTGAGGAGCGGGAGCCTGAAGAAGTTTGACGGCTCAAGTTTTCCCGCGTGCAATTTTGGACCGACACCGAATTTCCAGACGAGCACGAATGCCACTACGAGGAAGACCAACAGGACAAGGAAATACTTCTGCTTTTCCCTTACCTTATTCACCACCGCACATTTCCTTCACCTTTGCGGCTACTGCGGCGGATGCTCCGAGATGCATGTCCACGAAGCCCTTCGCTACCTTGCCTGCCTGCTCCCTCGCACCACGGTCCTCTATCATCTTGAGGAGAACCCTGTACGCGCTTGAAGGATCCTTAACAAAGAAAAGTCCGCCGGATTGCAGAAGCTGGACGGCCTCATCGGAACGCTCTATCCTCGGTCCTGTAATGACAGGTATGCCGTAGACGGCAGGTTCGAGAACATTGTGGACGCCGGCTCCGAAGCCCCCGCCCACATAAGCAACGTCTGCCATGACGTACAGCTGGGTCAGAATTCCCACACGGTCGACGATAAGCGAGGAGAATTTCGCGCCGTTACTTCCGTTGATCTCTGAGAGTACTTTTGCACCCGGGAAATCCTTCCTTATGTTCGCAACCTCTTCGGCTGTCGGTTCGTGCGGGACGATTATCACCTTGAGGGTAGGAATTTTCTTCAGCATGCGGTTGACGCCGCCGGCGAGCACTTCCAAGTCCTGGCGCCACGTGCTTCCGAGAAGGAGAACGGTCTTCCGCGATTTGTCGATCGAGAACGGAAGATTCTGTGCCATGTTGTTCGAGAGGCTCCTGTTGTACACCCGGTCGAAGCGGCTGTCGCCGGTCACTGTCGTCACGTCGGACCCGAGGAAGAAATCGAACATCCTCTTATGTTCGGCGGTGGTCGCAAGGATCGCGTCAGGCAAGGCATAAAGTCCGCGGTAGAACTGTCGCAGGAACTCGGCTCGATAGAAAAGCCTGGAGGGAAACGTCGCGTCAGCGAGAACTATCTTGGCGCCGATTCTTTTCGCTTCGCGGAGATGGTTGCGCCACAAATCGTACCTCATGACAACGACCGCCCGCGGTTTGACCAGCGAGACAAACCTCCGGGCATTCCCTGGGGTGTCCAGCGGTATGTAGGTCACGAGATCGGCGCCCGTGTAGTTCTTCGAGTACTCATATCCCGACGGGGAGAAGAACGAAACGACGATCCTGTACCCCGCTTGCCTGAGAATGTCGATAATTGGCTTTGCCTGTTCGAATTCCCCGAGTGACGACGCATGGAACCAGACGCGCCTGTCCGCAGGTACATTTGACAGTGCGGCTTCCAGCCTCGCGAACAGGTGTTTCCGCCCCTTCAGCCCTCTGCGCGCCTTGTCATTGAAAAGCGACATGGCAAAGAAGGCAAGATACATGAAAGGTATGAAGACATAGGAGTAGAAAAATTGACGAAGTCGGGATTCGTGCCTTATCTCTTGCTTAACCATGTCTCCGGATCCTGTTTGTTCGTGTCCAACCACACTTCAAAATGTAAAATGGATCCGCCAAGGGACTCGCCGACAGTCCCGATAGGTTCGAGCGCTTTCACTTTTTCTCCTTCCTTCACGAATATGTCCGAGAGATGAGAGTAGACAGTCCGCAGACCGTTGTAATTATCGATGATAACCAGGTTCCCGTAAGACGGAAGCCAGAAGATTCTGGACACCTCTCCGCCGGCAACGCTTCTTACCTGCGAATTCTCGGGGACGGAGATATCGATGCCGTAGTTCAGCGTCACAGTCTTCAGCACCGGATTTTCCTGTTCGCCGAATTTGGCGACGACTTTCCCCTTTCCGACAGGCCACGGCAGATGCCCTTTCAGTCCCGTGAGGCTTTCGGCCAGAGTGGACGGCGGGGTTTCATCATAAGTCTCGTAAGTATGTTTGGCAGCTGCGCGCTTGCGGGCCTCTTCCGCTATAAGATTCTGTATCAATTTTTCGAGCTCCGTAGCCGCTGCCTGAGATCGCTTCAGCTGCTGAGCGTAGACCTTCTTGTTTTTCCGCAGCTGGCTGATGACCCTCTTGTGCTCTCCGATTCTCGAGGCAAGTCTCCGCTCCTCGACGCTCTTCCTTCCGAGATAATCCTGCTGCTGCGCGAGCTGCTTGCCGAGCTGGCTCTTCAGCCCGGTGAGCCTGTCTCTCTCGAGGGTAATGGAATTCATGTCTGTCCGCGTCTGGTCGGAAAACCTCTTCAGGTATTCGTAGCGGACAAGCATTTCATTCACGGACGTGGACGTGAGAATAAGTTCCAGGTCGTGCATCCTGCCGCGCTCGTAGAAACTCCTGGCAAAATGGGCATATTCTGTGGTAAGCCTTCCGAGCCGCTCGGTAGCGTCGCCGATCTTCTTTTCAACGGATCTGATGTTGGCTGAGTTGCGCGCGATCTGGTCCGATATGCTCTTGATCAACTGGCGCGTCTTGAGGTTTTGTCTCTCGAGGCTGTCGAGCGTCGCAAGCGAGACCGATTCCTTCTGGCTGCTCTCGGCGAGTTTCTTCTCGTACAGCTTTATGTTCCCGCGAATCCGGGAGAGTTCCTGCTTCTTCTTGTTCAGCTTGGGCTTATTCTGTCCAAGGGCGGCCGACGAAGAAAGAACCGCGACGGAAACTAGAAGCAGTATCGTCTTAGTTAAGGAAGATTTCCTTCGCATCGGACGGAACGCTGAATTCCACGCTCTCCTTTTGATTTAACGCTGTGTCCTGGTAGTATAGTTTTGCCGATACTCCATGTCTCAGGTCTTCAAAAGTTATGCTTCTCGGGTATGTAATCCTTCCCACATTCTTGAAATCCGAGTATTGTATCCTGAGGACCGTCTCACCGTCGATTGTTTTTTCGTAATCGCTTGTTCTCAGATATTCGCCATCCACCGTGTATTTCTCGACGGTATCTCCGCTAACGAATGTGAAGCTGACCGCGTCCCCGTCGACTTGCCTCGACTCCCGGGCATCAGTGATGTGGGGGACCGGCGGCATAAGATCAAGCAGGAGGTCGGTGAACGAACTGCCGTCCGAGGCAATCATGAGAAAGTTCCTCAGGTTAGACGCAGTAGGCTTTCCCATGAAAACCACGTTACGGATGCTGTTGTACACGAGTAGCGTGTCGTCGGTCAGTCTGACCTGCGCCATCTTGATGCCGAAAGGTCCGTAGAGACTGACCGTTGCCGACGAAGGTCTGTGGATCGACATCTCAAACCGGGCAGTGTATGCGCCCTGCTTCGTCTCGAAGCTTCCGTACCCGCTTGTCGAAAAATAATGGATCTCCCCCGCCTGGCTCGCGACCTCGTCGGCAATCCTCTGCGCAGTGACTCCCGTCAGGTCGACGGAACTTGTAGCTGCACACCCCGCGATCAGGCCGGAAAGAAGGAACAGGAGGAGTTTTTTCAAGTCTTGGCTTTCTCGATCTTCTCTTTGAGAGTTGCGTTGCCGGGCTCATCCTGAAGCGCCTTCTTCCAATGTCCGACGGCCTTCTCGTTCTCGCCCAGTTTATCATAGATGTCGCCCAGGTGCTCCTCCAGCGTGGCCGGGGATCCGTCGGACTTCTGCCTCTGCTCCAGTGCCTTGCTGACGTATGACTCGGCTTTACGATAGTCGCCGAGCTTGAAGTAAACCCAGCCCATGGTGTCGAGATAGGCGCTGTTGTTCGGGTCGAGCTGAACTGCAAGCTTCGCCATTTTCAAGGCTTTCTCCAGATCCAGCCCGCGCTCGGACAGGCTGTACGCGTAGTTATTGAGGATCAAAGAATTCTTGGCGTCCAGCTTGAGTGCCGTCTCGTAAATCCTGTACGCATCGTCGTACCTGTGCAGTGACTCGTAGACCTGACCCAGCGTACTGAGAGCGTCGGTGTCGGTAGGTCGGAGCGAAACGGCTTTTTCGAGAGGACCTATGGCCTGCTCGTTCTTCCCGGCCTGGTTGAGCGCGAGGCCGAGAAACAGGTTTATCCTGTACTCGTTCGGAAACAATTCGGCAGCTCTGGTCATCACTTGTACCATGCGGTTGAAATGCTTGTTCTGATAGAAGAGAATGCCGAGTGCCTGCCAGGCATTGGGGTTTGTCGAATCCATTGCGATGGATTTCCTGAGGTAGAATTCGGCCGCCGAGTCTTTGTCCGCATACGAAGCTCCCAGACCCGCCATCAGGTACGCGCGCGCGTCGCCGGGATAAGCGGCCATGAGTCGTGAAAATATCTGTTCGGCAAACGGCACTACCGCCGAATCGTGCTGCATCTCGTTGAGATAAAACTGGGCAATTGCGAACTTCGCGTCCGCACGCGTCGAATCGGAAGTGAATATCGTGTCGAGCAGGCTGTCGGCGCTTGCGAAGTCTCTCATGCGGAGGTATGCCGTGGCTGCGCGGGCCTTAACGTTGTAATCGTCCTTCCTCTCGATCATCAGTGCCTTTAGTATCTTCAGCGCCTCTCCATTTTTATCCACCTGCAAATACAGATCGGCGAGCATTTCCTTCAGCGGGACGTTCGTCGGGTCGACTCTGAGCATCTTGTTGACGACATCTATCGATTTGTCGAACTGCTCCGTGCCGTTGTATATCTTCACAAGCTGCATCATCGTCGGGAGATTCGGGCCGGTCAGCCGCAGCACCCTCTCGTACAGGCGGGCAGCCTCCGCAGGTTTGTCGCGCTCATACAGCTGTGCCAGGACAAGCATGTCCTGGACCTGTGTGCTGTCGATGGAAAGGATTTTCCGGTACTGAATCCTGGCGCTGTCCACATCGAAGCCGGCGAGGTAACATTGAGCAAGAGTCCGGCGATACTGTATTTTCTCAGGTGCCATAGCTACGGCCTGTTTCGACTGCTCGATCGCAAGGTCGGGCTTTCCGATCTTCACGTAGTCCTGTGCCATGGCGTCATAAATGGCCGGATCTCTGTAATATCTAAGCGCATCCTGATAATCCAGGATCGCCCGGGCAAACTCGCCTTTTACGTCGCTGAGATTACCGGACATGAAATGGTTCATCGCGGTGCGGTAATTGGGATTAGTGGCAATGAGATCCTGCTCGGGCTCATGCTCTGCTGCGTTCTTAGACACTTCACTCCCGGACGAGCATCCCATAATGCCGATCGTACATGCGCATATAACTACTAGGGCAAACTTATACAATTTCTCTCCTCGCCGGTAAATTTAACTTTGGATGGTGTCTCAAACAAGAAAGGAACGCGGACACTGTGGAGGGCACAAGACCCGGACTGCGCTGCGCTATTTCCCGGAGACCCTGAGGCGGTTGAGAGCGCGGGCGAGCGCGGCCTGCGCCCTGGCAATATCTGTCCCCGGCTCTTTATTCGACAAGCGTTCTTCCGCCCGCTCCTTAGCGGATCTTGCTCTCTCGACGTCGATCTCCCCCCTCTTCTCGATGGTCTCCGCCAGAAACGTCACGCGATTGTGGCTTACTTCTACGAATCCACCGCTCGTCGAGTAGAGGGTCTCGTTTCCGTTGTGCTCATGTATCTTGACTTCCCCCACCGAAATAGTCGTCAGAAACGGAGCGTGATTCTTGAGGATCTCGAACGACCCCAGGGTACCGGGAGCCGTGAAAGACTCGACTTCTCCGGAGAATGCGCTCTTCTGAGGAGTGAGGATCTCCAGCTTGAAGAAACTGCCGACGGCTGTTTCGTTCTGTGCAGTCATTATGCAGCCTGAAGCTTCTTGGCTTGTTCCTCTGCTTCGTCGATCTTGCCGACCATATACAGAGCGCTTTCCGGCCACTCGTCGCAATGTCCTTCAATAATCGCATTGAATCCGGCAATAGTGTCGCTGAGCTTAACGTACCTTCCCTTCCTTCCCGTGAATGCTTCTGCAACCGAGAAAGGCTGTGAGAGGTATTGCTGGATCTTCCTGGCGCGCGAGACCGTAAGCTTGTCTTCGTCCGAGAGCTCGTCTATACCGAGAATGTTTATTATGTCCTGCAAATCTTTGTACGTCTGGAGGATCTCTTTCACCCTCTTTGCAACGTAATAATGTTCCTGGCCCACCACAAGCGGGTCCAATATCCTGGACGTGGAATCAAGAGGATCCACGGCGGGATAGATTCCAAGGTCGACAATCTGCCTGCTGAGAACCGTAGTTGCATCGAGGTGCCCGAACGTCGTAGCGGGCGCGGGGTCGGTAAGATCGTCGGCCGGGACGTATATGGCCTGGACTGATGTGATCGAACCGCGCTTCGTCGATGTGATCCGCTCCTGCAGCGTCCCCATCTCTGTAGCCAGCGTGGGCTGGTAGCCGACGGCGGACGGCATGCGGCCGAGCAGCGCCGAAACCTCTGAACCGGCCTGCGTAAATCTGAAAATATTATCTATGAACAGAAGGACGTCCTTGCCTTCGGAATCCCGGAAGTATTCCGCGAGCGTCAGTGCCGTAAGGGCGACGCGCTGCCTGGCGCCGGGGGGTTCGTTCATCTGGCCGAACACAAGCGCCGTCTTCCCGATTACTCCGGATTCGTTCATCTCGATCCAAAGGTCGTTGCCTTCGCGGGTTCTCTCACCGACTCCGCCGAACACCGAATAACCGCCGTGCTGGGTCGCGATGTTGTGAATGAGTTCCTGGATTATCACGGTTTTCCCGACTCCGGCACCGCCGAACAACCCGGTCTTGCCGCCTCTCGAATAAGGTTCGAGCAGATCGATGACTTTTATTCCTGTCTCGAACATCTCTTTCTGAGTGCTCAGGTCCTCGAACTTCGGCGCGGGCCTGTGTATCGGGTACTCGTCCTTAGTCACGAGCTCGCCTTTTCCGTCGATAGGTTTTCCGATGACGTTGATCATCCTGCCGAGGACATTCGGACCTACCGGGACTTTTATCGGGCCGCCGGTCTCCTGAACCTTCATTCCGCGGACCAGTCCGTCGGTTGAATCCATTGCCACGGCTCTGATTGTGTCTTCGCCGAGGTGCTGCTGGACTTCAACTACGAGGTTCTCTTCGACACCGTCGATATTTTTTCTCGGGATAATGAGAGCATTGTGAATCTGAGGGAGCTTTCCGTTCTCGAACGCAACGTCGACAACGGGGCCGATGATCTGTACAATTTTGCCTTCGTTCATGGTACCTTGGTTTTTGGTTTAAGAAATATAAAATTTACGGCCTATATATTCAATCGATAATTTCGGTAACTATGCGGTTCAGAAGGCATTAGCTCTTTAACGACGGATGAAAAAGCCCACCTGGACCAACACGAACTACACAGAACAAAGAAAATTATCCTAAGAACCACCGACGACACGACTGCGATACCCAATCTTGTCTTACCCGCAAAATCTCCCGACTTGTCGGACATGTCGCAGCGCGTGGAAGACGATCCAGCTGATCATATTCAAGAATCGATAAGGCAATACGCCCGCATGATTTCATCATCCCTGTGATCTCTCCCCGAATGATGCCTTGGCGCGAGCCGCCGGATATGTGAAAATCTTTTCATGTCGTTTTAATTGTCGTTTCACGGGGTCATGGCAATATTATTGCAGCAAAAAGGAGAAAAGAAATGGCAGAGATGATCAAACGAAAACTGTTGTACGGGGCGGGCGCCCTCGGCGTCATAGCCGCAGTTTTCGTCCTTACTATGGGCCTCACATTCGGAAAGATCGGGGGTTCCAAGAAAGACGTGAAACTAGGGGCCGCTGCTCCTCCGATCACGCACTTGTCGGCATCGGTGCAGGAGCTCAGCGACGCCTTCATTTCGGTCGCCAAGGCCGTGACACCGGCGGTCGTGCAAATACAGGTCACTTCGACACCGAAGGCCGTCAACGTGCCCAACGACCAGAACTCACCGAATAATATGTTCAAATTTTTCTTTGGGCCGGATTTCCCGTTCCACAATTTCAATATGCCCCAGGGCAAGCCGCAGCCGGAACAGGCACTCGGCTCGGGGGTTATCGTCAGCCCAGACGGCTATATCATAACCAACAACCATGTCGTACAGGGAGCGGATCACGACGGTATCAAGGTTACGCTGCTGGACAGGCGTACGTTCCATGCCAAGCTCATCGGGCGCGACCCGACCACCGACGTCGCCGTGATAAAGATAGATGGCAGCGATCTTCCTTATGTGGCTTTGGGTAATTCCGACAGCGTCCACGTCGGCGAATGGGTTGTGGCGGTCGGCAACCCGTTCGGACTCGATTACACGGTCACTCAGGGCATAATCAGCGCACTCGGGCGCAACATAAACATCATCAGGAATAAATACGGAATTGAAGATTTCATTCAGACGGACGCGGTAATCAATCCAGGAAACAGCGGCGGCCCGCTTGTCGACCTGCGAGGCCGGGTTGTCGGAATCAATACAGCGATCGCTACGAACACGGGGAGCTACGAGGGATACGGCTTCGCTATCCCGATAGACATCGCCAAACATGTCGCTACGGATCTCATAGAGCACGGGAAAGTGCTTCGCCCTTACATCGGCGTGGCGATAACCGATATCGACCAGACCATGGCGAAAGCGATCGGGCTCAAAGCGGCCGGCGGAGTCCTCGTCCAGAGCGTGGAAAGCAACTCTCCCGCAGAAAAGGGAGGAATTAAATCGGGCGACGTTATCCTGAAATTCGACGGTACGAGGGTCAACCATGCGAACGAGCTTCAGGCCCTTGTGGCGTCAAAGGCTCCAGGAGACAAGGCGACGGTGGAAATCTTCAGGGATGGAAAGACGGAAGACAAAACCGTAACACTGGAGGAGAGAAGCGGCAGCTCATTCGCTTCGGTCTCCGGAAGTGAATCGGGGGGTTCAGCGAACCTGAGTTCGCTAGGCCTGTCGGTCCAGGACGCGGACAAAGCGACGCTTGGGAATTATGATGCCAAATACGGCGTCGTTGTAACTGGTGTGCAGCCGGCAAGCGAAGCCTTTAACCGTGGCATCCAGCAGGGTGATCTGATTACCAGCGTCGACAGCAAGCCGGTGAAGTCCACCGACGATCTCGAGAAAATTGTAGACGCCCACAAGCCCGGCGATGCCCTCCTCTTCCGCGTGAAGACGAAGGACAAAGTAAGCGAGTATCTCGCGCTTGAGATTCCCCAGAAATAAGTTTGCTCCACTCCCCCAATAAGAAAAGGGCGGTACGCCTGCAAGCGTACTGCCCTTTCTCTTTGAAGAACCAGTCGAACTATTTACACTTTTCCGGAATACTCTCTGCCGCGCATCGTTAGTTCCTGTCCGGTTTCGCTGCGGCCGCCGGATTCGATGCGAGCTCTTCGCAAATCCTCCTGAGGTAATCGAACGCATACAAACCCGTGTTGTGCCCGTCCACCCAGGTCAGCGCCAGCGCGTAATCGCCGACAACTTCGGCGGCTTTGAGATTGTACTTGCCGGGCGTCAGTACCTGAAGCGGCGAGGGCTTGTACTCCCGCCAGAGCACTGATTCACCCTGGCATGACGCGCAGGGACACCTGTCTCTCAGGTATTTCATCGGGACGGTAAACTCTTTGCCGTCGTCCCATTTCACGAGTATGTTTTCTTCATTGAGTTTCTTGAATTGGGCAGGATGCATACTTTCTCCCTAGTGAGACGAAAACGGGGCCGCGCGATGTGCCAACGGCGACCCCGTGCAAATATTTATTTCAATCCACCTTCTTGCCGGTGAGCGTCTTGAGTTCGGCGATCACCTGTTTCGCGTGGACCTTCGGATCAACGTTGGGATAAATCTTGACGATCCGTCCCTTCGGACCGATAATGAATGTGACCCGGTTGGCCATCTCCCATCTGGCGTTGTACACGCCGTACATCCTCGCGACCTTCTTGTGAGGGTCGGCGAGGAGGAGGAAATTGAGTCCGTACTTTTTCGTGAATGCCTTATGCGACTTCACATCCTGCACGCTCACGCCTATTACCTTCGCACCTTCCTTCGTTATGCTCGACAGGTCGTCCCTGAAGCTGCATGCTTCAGTCGTGCAACCGGGCGTCTCGTCCTTAGGATAGAAATAGAGGACAACATACTGCCCCCTGAAGTTGCTCAGCTTGTGCATCTTACCGTCGTTGCCTTTCAGGGCGAAGTTCGGTGCCTTCTCTCCTTCCTTCAACGTGATTTTCGCGCTCGCCATCGACGAGATGCCGAGCAGGATAATCATGACCGGCACGGCGAATTTCCTGATCATTTCTTCCTCCTTTTTATTTGAAAAATAGATGACAGACCTTCTGATTCAGATCGAATCCGACGAAGTCATCACCATTGAAATCGAAATCGGCCTTGCTTTCATATCCGAGCCAGTTCCAATCCTCGACCACCCTTACTCGTTCGTACGGCAGAAGGTCGTTAAATTCATTAACACGATTTGTGAAGTCGGGGTGCCCGTCGTATTTATCGGGGTTCACGACCGCGAATATCCGCCTGGAAGTCTTCGATTCCTCGTATGCCTCCCCGGTTGTCTGGCTTTCCTTTACGATCACGTCGCCGTTTGCTATTTCGATCCTCTGTGTCTTGACAAAGAATCCCTCATCGTAAATGCCGATTGAAGAGGTTCTGGCGATGCGCGAAACTTTCAGGAGAAAATCGAGCACGAGGAAAGCGTTGAACTCGTTGTCGGCGACTCTGGTATAGCCGCTCGCCAGCATCCCGTCCTCGTAACCGCCGCGCTTGACAATTATGAACTTCCGCGCCTCCAGTTCGTTGACGATCTCTTCTTCCGAATAACCGGCCTTCTCCAGTTCCGCGAACCTCCGCCGCACAATCCTCACGTCCCTGCCGACAGTGTCGAAGTTCGGGAACACCACAAACCGCCGCAGGTTAAGTTTGCCGCCCGTCCAGAAGAATTCCGAATTGTACCAACGCTGAAGAGACCTGATCGCGTCCCATTCCTCACCCGAGATGAAATTCTTCCCGTTGTCGTGAACCCGGTAATAGATTTTCCTTGCCATCTTATTTCTTCAGCAGACTCTCCATGTACTTCGCCATCATGTCGACTTCGATGTTAACGGAACTGCCGACCCGCAGCGAACTAAATACGGTATGCTCAAATGTGTGGGGGATGATTGCCACCTTGAAGGAGTCAGACAACTTCTCCGCCACGGTCAGGCTGACGCCGTTTATGGCGATGCTCCCGACGGGTATTACGTACTTCATAAGCTGCTTAGGTATCCGGAAGCGGAAGATCCAGCTGAGCGGAAGTTTCTGAATCGATAGGACCTTGCCGGTCGCATCGACATGTCCCTGCACAAGATGTCCGCCGATCCGGCTGTTCATAGCCGCGGCTCTTTCCAGGTTCACAGGATCGCCGATTCTCAAACTTCCGAGGGTCGTTTTCTTGATGGTTTCTTCTACCACTTCTAAATGAACTTCGCCTTTAAGTTTAGTAACAACAGTAAGGCAAACTCCGTTCACCGACAGGCTGTCGCCGATGAATAGATCGTCGATTACCGTCCTGCACCCGATACGGAACCTCCTGGCTCCTCCGGGAGAGCCCTCGATGCCCTTAATGCTGCCGACCTCTTCAATGATTCCTGTAAACATGACATACCCTCAACTTATTAGACATATCGGCGGATCTAGAAACCGCCTGTTATCATAATGTCAGGGCCAACTTGCGCAGTCTGAATATCCCCGAGCCTTCTTGCCTTCTTGAGATCCGTCAGTTCAATAAGATCGGCGAAGGCTTTCCCTTTGCCGATTATTACCGGTGCGATGAACAGATGTAATCTGTCTGCCATCCCCGACCTTATCAATTCCGAGAAGACTTCAACCCCTCCTTCTACCATGACGGAAGCGATGCCCAATCGCGCGATGAGACGGAGAACGGACCGTATTGGGAGCCTTCCTTTCCTGTCGGCGGGCAGCGAGTGAAGTTCGACACCGAGTTTCCTGAGGGCAGCCATCTTCCTCGAGGAACTCGCCCCAGCTCTAGTCGAATGAATAACGATCACCCTGCTCTTTTTGTCGTTGAAGACCGTTGACTTCAGCGGCGACGAAAGGTTCCCGTCGAGGATAATTCTCGCAGGCGACTTCCCTTCCACCAGCCGCACTGTCAGCGACGGGTCATCCGTTCTGATCGTACCGGCGCCAACCAGCACCGCGTCGTGTTCACTCCTGAGAGCATGGACTCTTGTCAGCGATTCACGCGAGGTGATGTACTTCGACTTGCCGTTCGCGAGAGCTATCCTGCCGTCCAGCGACTGGGCTATCTTCAACGTGACATAAGGGAGTTTCTTGGACACATATTTCACGAAGGCTTCATTCAGGCGATGGGCCTCCTCCGCCAACAGGCCGATTTCCACTTCCACGCCCGCCTCCCTGAGCTTCTCGACGCCGCTCCCGTTTACTCTCGGGTTAGGGTCGAGCATGGCGATGTGCACCTTCGCTACTCTCTTCTCGATCAGGAGGTCGACGCATGGAGGGGTTTTACCGTAATAGCTGCACGGTTCCAAGTTGACGAAAACTTCGGCACCTTCGACCGGTGCAGAGGCAGCACGTATGGCATTAACCTCGGCATGCGGCCCGCCAAATTTCTCGTGATATCCTTCCCCAATAATCTCCCCGTTCTTCATTATGACGCAACCAACCATGGGGTTGGGGCTGACATTTCCCATACCCCTGGCTGCAAGCCGCAGGCACCGGAGCATGATCTCTTCGTTGGTGTGCATTGGCGGTTACTTAAGTATGACGCTGAGTTTTTGGCCGATCGCGGATTTGAGCACCTTCGCCGCGCTGCCGAGGTTCACTGCGAGTTCCAAGAGCCCGCTGCTTCCTTTGACACCTACCACGCTTCTGGACGCAGAGCCGGAGTAAGATTTGTAAAACTTCTTTATGACCCCGGATCCGATTCGGACGGTGGCTCGACCTTCAAGCAGAAGATCGTTCCAGAGAAGATTTGTGAACACGTTCCCAAACCGATCCTGATAAATTACCTTCCCAGAGTTCTTCCCCGGGACAATTTCCCGGTAAAACCTCTCAGCTTCCGGATATCTGAAAGCTTCGCCCAGTTCGTTGAGCCTGATTCCCCGGGATAGATGTGCCGCGACAGGAGCAAAGATATCCCTTCCGTGAAATGTGGTACTGACCGGCCCGAGGAAGTATCTCGTGTTTGTCACGGCATAAAACTCCTTTTCCTTCCCCTCTGCCGTTACATAATCAAGGAGGCCGTTGTCGGGGGCGATAAACGTCTGGCCGTCTATCGTACCGCAGACGATCTTCCGTTCGCTTCCGACACCCGGATCCACGACGCAGACAAAGATGGAGTCGTCCGGGAAGAATTTCCGCGAGGCCCAGAGCATGAAGGATGCCTGCGACACGTTCTGCGGTTCTACCTCGTGGGTCAGGTCGACGACACGTGCGACCGGATTTATCGAAGAGATTACCCCTTTCATGACACCCACAAAATAGTCCTTGCTGCCGAAATCCGTCAGCAACACGATCGTGGGCATTACAGCCTCAATGCGTTCCCGCGTTTAGCAGACGTATAAGAAGCATCCACGACGCTCATGACTTTGCACATCTGGCCGATTGTCGGCATGTCGGATTTGACGCCCCTGAGGAACCTGACGAAGTTGGTCAGCTCGGTCTCGTAACTGCGCTTGAAGACGTTTTCAAACCTGGAGTTCTTGACCGGCGTGAGACTCACAAGTTCGTCCTTCACCCTGTGATGAAGGAGGAGGGGGCTTAGAGTGGCCGTCCCGTTCGTGCCGTAGACCTCGAAGCTGAAGCTCTCTTCAGGTTCCTGCAGACCCCAGCTCGCATCGAGTCTGATCATCCCGCCCTTCTTCGTGCGCAATGTTACGAGAGAGGTATCTTCGACATCCTTATACCTGCGGCTGAAGAAAGCGGCGTTGACTCCGACTATCTCCGGAAAATCGAGGATCCAGAGGGAGAGATCTATAAGGACCACCCCGAGGTCGAGCATGACGCCGCGCCTCAACTGCGACCTCGAGCCCAGATGCATCTTCGTGCTCGGCTCCTGTTTGTGCCAGGCCGCGTTTATATAGAAGATCTCGCCAAGCTGCTTTTCGCTCGCGTAGCTCTTCAACATCATGAAGTCGGACCTGAACCGGTTGTTCATTGCCGCGAGGACAACCTTCCCCTTTTCCTCGGCCAGCGCCGCGAGAGTCTCACATTCCTTCTGTGTAACTGTAGGAGGTTTTTCGATGAGCACGTTCTTGCCCGCATTCAGAGCGGCCAGTGCAATCTCGAAGTGACTGTCGGTTGAGGTACAAATATCCACTACGTCGATGTCGGGATCGGTCAGCAGTTGATCGGTGGTGGGATACAATTTCGGGATAGCATGATGCTTCCCGATTGTCCGGAGTTTCTCGTTATCCTGCTCGGAGAGCGCGACGACTTGAACGCCGCCGATCTTCTTCAGGAGCGGCAGATGGATTACTTGCGCTATTGCCCCTCCCCCTATGACGCCCAGCCGGATGTCATCCATGATTTACCTGCTTACCAGAACGGTTTCTTTCGAAGACGTGCCCTCGACGTTGATGAAGTGCAGGACACTGTTTGCGATTCCCTCCGGATGCAGGCCGACCAGTTCGTACAGCTGCTGCGGGGTGCCGTGTTCGATGAACGAATCCGGGAGGCCGAGGTTAAGGACCCGCACCGGTTCGTGGAGTTCCTGGAGCGTTTCCAGAACTGCACTTCCGAAACCGCCGCGTATCGTGTTGTCTTCAACGGTAACCAGGTGATCGAACCTTCCCGAGATTTCATCCAGGAGCTCGGAATCAATGGGCTTAACGAAGCGCATGTTCACAACCTCCGCGTGGATTCCCTCCTTCTCAAGGACTTCAGCCGCCTTGAGAGAATGCTGGACCATCAGTCCAGCGGCAAGGATGACTACGTCGCTTCCCTTCCTGAGGATTTCGCCCTTCCCGATCGGGATCTCGCGCATCGCGGTCTTCGGAAGCCCCAGAGCATTACCTCTCGGATAACGAATCGCGACCGGGCCTTCGGTGTGGTTGACGGCGGTGAGAAGCATGTCCCGGAGTTCGTTTTCGTCCTTGGGGGCCATGATCACCATTCCGGGAATCAGCCTGAGATATGCGAGATCGAACGACCCGTGATGCGTGGGGCCGTCGGCTCCGACAAGCCCGCCGCGGTCGAGGACGAAGACGACATGGAGATGCTGTATGGCAACATCGTGTATGATCTGGTCGAAGGCCCTTTGGAGGAAGGTAGAGTAAATCGCTGCGACCGGTATGTAACCTTGCGTGGCCATCCCCGCGCAGAAAGTGACCGCGTGCTGTTCGGCTATGCCCACATCGAAGAACTTCGTCGGAAGCTCTTTCTGGAGAATATTCAAACCGGTTCCGTCCGGCATGGCAGCCGTCACGCCGACAACCTTGTCGTTCCTCTTCGCCACCTCGACTAAAGCTTCGCCAAAAACTCTGGTAAGCGAGGGAGGGCCGTCCTTCTTAAATTGCTCGCCCGTGACTTTGTCGAATGCCACTACTCCATGGAGTTTCTGTTTATCCTCCTCAGCCGGCAGGTAACCCTTACCCTTTTCCGTGGTCACATGGACCAGAAGCGGGCCCTTAAGGTCTTTCACCTCCTTGAAGATGGTCACGATTTGCGAGATGTTATGCCCGTTGAAAGGACCGAAGTACCTGAAGCCAAGGGCCTCGAACAGCATACCGGGCGTCACCACGGCTTTCATTCCCGACTCCAGTCGGCCGGCAACCTTCCTGATCCTGTCGCCAACGGAATCGAGTTTGCCGGTGAGGTCCCAGACGTTCGACTTGAATTTGTTGTACGCGCCCGTGACGGTCAGGCTGCTGAAGTAATTCGAGATTGCCCACACGTTTGGAGCAATCGACATCCGGTTGTCGTTGAGCACGACGATCAGGTCCTTTTTGAGGAGACCGGCGTTGTTCATGGCTTCGTAGGCCATGCCGCCTGTCATCGCGCCGTCCCCGATGACGGCGACGACCTTGAATTTCTCATTCATAAAGTCCCGCGCCGTCGCGACGCCGAGCGCCGCTGAGAGGGACGTGCTTGCGTGGCCGGCGCCGAAGACGTCGTAAGGGCTTTCCGAGCGTTTAAGGAAACCGCTTATGCCATGATATTGCCGGATGGTTTTGAAAACGTCACGCCTTCCTGTAATGATCTTATGGATGTATCCCTGGTGTCCGACGTCCCATATCAGCTGATCCTCCGGCGTATTGAAAACATAGTGAAGCGCCAGCGTCAACTCTACCGAGCCGAGGCTGGCTCCCAGGTGCCCGCCTATCTGCGATATCGTGTCGATCAGAAATTCGCGGATTTCCTGTGCAAGCACTTTCAACTCGTTCAGACTCAGCTTGCGAAGGTCTTCGGGGGAATTTATAGAATAGAGATAATTGTACTCCATTTATTCTCTCTCAGTTTTCTATGTCTGTCTCTTCCAGCGTGCCGGCGGCGTTCTTCTGAATTTTCTTCAGTTTCAATTTAGCCTCACTCAGCCGCGTCATACAGGATTTTGCGAGGGCCATCCCCTCTTCGTACAGCTTGATCGATTCCTCGAGGGGAGTATTCCCGGCCTCGAGGATCTCCACGATTTCCTCCAGCCGTTTGAGCGACTCCTCGAACGTGAGGTCTTCCTTCTGTTTAGCGTTCTTGCTCATGCTTCCCTGTTATTTGTGTGTCCAAAGTCCCGTCGTGCAAATGTACGGTAGCGAATTCGCCGGCATTTATGTTTCTAACGGAGCTGACGATGCCCCGCGAGCTCTCCACAAAAGCATAACCTCTTCTCAACACGGCATTCGGATTAAGAGCGTTCAGGTGCGATCCCAGCGACGAAAGAGTCTGTTCCCTCGTCTCCAGAAAGTGCCGCGTCTGACTCTCAAGCCTCCTCGTGAGGTCGTCGACGAGCTGGGACTTCTGGTCCACGAGCGACATCGGCTGCCTCAGAGCATAATGGTGACCCAGGCGGTCGAGTTCCAGCGTCAGGCGCTCCAGGTTCTGGACGACGGCGCGCCCAATGCTCTGTGCCGTCGACTGAACCGCGGCAGAGATTTCCAGCCTGTCGGGGACAACCAACTCGGCGGCTGCGCTCGGAGTGGCGGCCCTGACGTCGGCCACGAAATCGGATATCGTGAAATCGACCTGGTGGCCCACGGCACTTATCACCGGTATCGAGCTGTCATATATAGCCCTTGCGACTGTCTCTTCATTGAAGGCCCACAGGTCTTCCAGGCTCCCGCCGCCCCTGCCGACGATCAAGACATCCACGTTCTTCATCTTATTGAAGTCGTAAACGGCTCTCGCAATCTCTTCCGCGGCCCCGTCGCCCTGCACCTTCACCGGATAGATGACCAGCTCGACGGCCGGGAACCTCCTGCCAACTATGCTGATTATATCGCGTACAGCCGCGCCCTCCAACGACGTGACCACGCCGACTCTCGATGGGAATTCCGGGAGCGGTTTCTTGTGCTCTTCGGCAAAAAGCCCTTCTTCCTCAAGTTTCTTCTTCAGCTGTTCGAACGCCAGTTGAAGCGCACCCTGACCCGCGGGCATCAGGCTCACCGCGTACAACTGAAAGTCGCCTCTCGGCTCGTAGAGCGACACCCTCCCCTTCACAATAATCTTCATCCCGTCGCTTACGTCGAACCTGACGCGTGCAGCGTCCGAACGCCACATCACCACCCTGACCTGAGCCTCGTCGTCCTTCAGAGTAAAATACAGATGTCCTGAGGGCATATGCCTTTTGAAGTTGGATACCTCTCCCTCGACGATAACCGACGGGAATCTTCTCTCGAGCATTTCCCGGGCAAGCCTGGCGAGGTCCTTAACCTTTAGGACTCTCTCTTCCTGGGGCAATCCCTCCGCACGGTCGAATAAGTCCAAGCTCTCTTCCTGCAACCTAAAACGCCTTTCTTGCCGACAAATCGTGCAACGACCCAAAGCCGGTAGAATCCGGCACCGGGACACTAAACCGCGTCAAATGAACCTCCTCCACTTTCGCCTAAAATACGCAATCCGGGAGTTAAGGTAAAGTCACGGAGCAGCACCGGTTGACGTCTCACCGCTGCAAATTGAATATAAACACCCCGTCGGCTTATATTGCTTCCAATGTTGCGCGAATTCAGAAGGATCGTAGTCAGCCGTACGGACAGAATTGGCGATGTCGTCCTTTCGCTGCCGGTCTTCGCCTCATTGAAGCAATGCTTCGCCGGAAGTGAGCTAATTGCCCTCGTCTCAGATTATACTTCCGATGTCGCATCCTCTTTTCACGCGATCGACGAGGTGGCGGCTTATGATCCATCCGAGTCTTTTCTCACGACTGTACGCAGGTTCAGGCAACTCCGGGCCGACGCAATACTTTTCCTTTTCCCCCGGTTCAGACTGGCAGCCGCCGCATTCGTAGCAAGGATACCGGTCCGTGTCGGAACTGCGTACCGGTGGTACTCCTTCCTCCACAACCGAAAGGTCTACGAACACCGGAAAGACTCTGTCAAGAGCGAAGCCGAATACAACCTTTCGCTGGCAGGCGCTTTGGGATGCAGTGCGAAGGTATACGATGCGAAGCTTGAGATCGACCGGGAGGCGCTGAAGGGTGCGAAGAAATTCTTGGTGGAAAACGGGATCGGGAGGTTTATCGCCGTGCATCCCGGAAGCGGCGGGTCGGCCGCAGACTGGAGCCGGGAAAACTTTCGTCGGTTGTGTTCCGGAATTGTGAGCACTGCCGGCGTCAAGATTGTCGTGACCGGTTCCGCCCAGGATAGTGAGATTTGCGCCTTCGTCTGCGGGGGAAACGCGGGGTGCATAAATGCCGCCGGCGCCTTCTCCATGCGCGAATTCATCGCACTCCTCTCGCTGGCGGACTCGTTCGTGTCGAACTCCACGGGCCCGATTCACCTCGCCGCGGCAGTCGGCACGCATGTCGTCGGACTATACCCTAATAACAAACCGATGACGCCTGTGAGGTGGGCTCCTTTAACAGACCGTAAAGTGATCCTCACGCCGGCCGATGGATCCGATGAGTTAAACAAGGTTTCAGTGGAGGATGTCCTCCATTCCCTCGAGAGACTCAGCGTGGTGAAGCCTGCATGAAAACCGCCGTTGTGATTCTGACTCCGCTTCTGTTCTATCTGTCTGCGGCACACCTCTCGACGGACGGGAAATATGAAGCCTCTCATGAACAGTATACCCTGTCTGGCCCGGACAGCACGGCAGCAGACTCAGTCGACACATCTGCCGCGCCGCCGCCGTACACGAGCGAAGCTGATCTCCGCATCCTGGTCAACGACGCCTTCACGGTAGGAGAGAAACTGAACTACGATATTTACTACGGCCCCATAAACGCCGGAAGCGCAACTATAGAGACGCCGTCATACATGTACTACGAAGGAAGGAAATGTTATAAAGTTGAATTCAGCATGCGCTCGGCCCCTTTCTTCGACATCTTCTTCAAGGTAAGAGACTATTACTACTCGCTCATCGATGTCCAGGGACTGTTCCCCTGGAAATTCGAACAACACATAAGAGAGGGCGGTTACAAGAAGGATTTCGTGGCATGGTTCGACCAGTGCAACCACACCGCGAGGACCAGCGAGGGGGGGCCGTTCATAATCCAGCCATACTCGCAGGACGCGGTCAGTACTTTCTTTTACGCGCGGACCATGGACTACGACACGCTAAGCCCGGGCGCGGAAATCCACTTTTCGAATTTCTACCAGGACAAGGTTTACCCGCTCGACGTTAAGTACCTCGGCAAGCAGGATATCGAGACTAAGGCGGGTAGGTTTCACTGTCAGGTCATTGAGCCCGTCATCGTGAAAGGGGGCCTTTTCAAGAACACAGGAAAGATTACCGTATGGATAACTGCCGATTCGCTCAAAATTCCGGTGAAGGTGAAAACTGAAGTCGTAATCGGCTCAGTAGTGGCGGAACTTTCAGGTTACAGCGGTCTGGCAGGCGTGCCTACGGCCAAATACTAGGAGGAGAATTGTCGGAAGAAGAGTTCGTGCCGCAAGAGACGGATGTCAGATACAGATTCAATCCCACCAAGTTTGCCGTCGCATCGCTCCTGATTATTTTCTTCCTTTATCAGCTTGTTGGCGGCGGTCTGATTGTTTATCTCTTCGGCATAATCCCGTCAGCCGATCAGACCACGGCTTTCCGGGTTGCGACGATGGTCGCGGAAATCATGTTCATCCTGATCCCGGCATATTTCCTTACGCGCATACAGACGATGCAATGGAAGAAACTCCTGAGGGTAAAAAAGACGGACTGGTACATACTTTTCCTTGCCGTCGTCGGGCTGGTTGCACTGGAGCAGCTGCTCGAAGTTTATATGTACCTTCAGGGATTGATACCCCTCCCCGCCCCGGTGAAGGAGTTTGTCACGCAATATCAGCAGGCCATCGAACAAACCTACAGAGTGTTGATAACTGCCCACAGCCCGCTCGAGTTCGTCCTCGTCCTCCTGATAATCGCCGTAACGCCGGCAATCTGCGAAGAGACGCTTTTCAGAGGGCTGGTCCAGGGCAACTTCGATCTGTCGATGTCGAGGCGGAAAGCGATCGTGTGGACAGGGCTGATCTTCGCGATGTACCACCTGGACATCTTCACGTTCGTGGCTCTCTGCGGGTTGGGGATTTACCTGAGCTATCTCGTATCGGTTAGTGAAAGTATTATAGTGCCCATGGCTGCCCACTTCACAAACAATTTTGTCTCGGCATTGGTGTTATACGTGACCGGTAAGGACAGCGTGATAGCCCCGTCCGGCAAGGCGCCTCTCAGCGTGGGCTATATCATAGGATGGTCGCTTCTTCTGGGCTTAATTTTCGCGACAGTAATCCGCCAAATGAATGAGTACACCCATAATACCCGAAAGGTAACTGAACAGTGATCTGTCCAAACTGTGGTTTTGCCAGCCCCGGTGATTTCTCAAGATGCCCACAGTGCGGCAATGAGATGACTGCCATGGGCAGCTGTGGAAGTTGCGGGAGTCCGCTGGACATCCAGACGCACATCTATTGCCGGGCCTGCGGAGCAATGAACGAAGCGCACGTCTCGGAGGAAGGCATCATCTGCGATGTTCACACCGAGAACCGCGCCGTAGGCTTCTGCGTCGTTTGCGGCAAGGCGGTGTGCGATGAGTGCCTGGAGAATCAGGGCAACAGGATACTCTGCGGCGATCCGAAGCACCGTGTCTACCTTGAGGAGTGGAGGGTCCTGCACACCTTCGATTTCGAGTACGAAGCAGCCATGCTATACGCGAATCTGGAACAGCACGATATAGAATCTGAAGTCTTCACGAAGCTGAATCCCGATGCAACCGAATCGCCGGTCCGTCCCACGATAGTAGAGGTACGGATCCCGGAAAAAAAGTTCGAAGAGGCCAAAGAAATCGTGAAGCTCCTTGGCCTCTCCGGAGAAGAGATGGAGGACGAAAACTGATGTCGAACCTTACCATTCGCGTACTCGTCGCGGTCGTCGCGATACCTCTGATTGCGGCTGCCTGCTATTTCGGTGGACCATATTTCTTTCTTTTCACGACCGCCCTCATCGTGCTGTCGACGAATGAATTCTATTCCCTCGCAAAGGCAAAGTCCATAGACGCCTCCGGCGTCCTCGGGATAACGTCTGCCGCACTCCTCAACGCCATCGTCTACTCCGCCGGGATGGGCGAGGCGATCGACTTCCTGATAGCTGTCCTCCTGATCGCCATGTTGTCCGAACTTTCGAAGAAGCGGACGGAGGGAGTCTCAGGGGCTTTCGTCAACATCGGCACCACGTTCACGGGCATCATTTACATTGGACTCTTCGCCTCAATGCTGACCGCTATAAGAATGCGGGTAGGACTCGAGAAGGTGCTGACCAGCGACATGCAGGCCGGTCTCTTCATAATATCGATCCTTGCGACCATTTGGATTTGCGACTCCGCTGCCTACTTTGCAGGCATGTCTTTCGGGAAGCACAAGGTGAGCAAGTTTGTCAGTCCCAACAAGTCGTGGGAGGGAGCGGTAGCCGGGTTTGTGTTCGCGATCGGCACAGCGCTAGCCGCCAGATTTCTAGTCCTCCCCGACCTTCCGATCGTGGTAGCGCTCGGAATGGGGATTATCGTGGGGACGTTTGGACAGGCCGGCGATTTCGTAGAATCGCTCTTCAAAAGAGATGCGGCTGCGAAGGATTCATCGTCAATCATTCCGGGACACGGCGGAGTCCTGGATAGATTCGACAGCCTTATATTCTCCGCTCCGCTGATCTATCTTCTGCTGAAGTACTTCAAATAGCCCGGCGCGCTTTCGGCGGTTGAGGAAAGTCAGCTTGATGAAGCCCTGCGATCCGCTGCACTGAGGCGATACTAGAACCCTGGGTTCACAGAGTCGACACGGGGTCGACATCCGGGAAGAACGAAATGCTGTTGCCGTAAGCGCGTTTCAATTCGACGTCGATCTCGTCCAATACGCTTTCGAGACGCTCCCCTGCCTTGTCAAGCTGCTTACTCATCTTTATCACGATCTGGAATCGGAATTTCCCCAGCAGCTTACCGATAACGGCGGGCGCCGGCCCGAGCACAGCTATGACCGGGAGATTCTTCCTGATTCTCTTCGCCGCCCTGTCTGCCGCTTCGCCCGTTTCGCGGAAATCATGTCCGCGGAATTCCAGTACCACCATTCTCGAGAACGGAGGGTAGTTCAATTCCCTGCGGACTTCGACTTCTTTGTCGTAAAAAGCCCTGTAGTCGTGGCGGGCTACGAAACCGAGTATTTCCTCGTTGCTGTTTGTAACCTGGATGATAACTCCCCCTTCCTTGTCCTGCCGGCCGGCCCTTCCGGCTACCTGCGTCAGCAGCTGAAAGGTTCTTTCATTCGATCGGAAGTCGGGAACGAGCATCGTTGCGTCCGCCGAGATGACGCCGACTAGTGTGACGCGCGGGAAATCCAACCCTTTCGCGACGAGCTGCGTCCCTACAAGCATGTCCGCGTCGCCGTTAGCAAACTGGGTCAGGATCCTATCGTGTGCGCCCCGCGATGAAGTTGTATCGAGGTCTATCCTGAGGATCACCGCTTCGGGAAAAGATGACGCGAGCTCCTCCTCCACCTTCTGGGTCCCGGAGCCGCCGTAATACAATTTGTCGCTGCCGCATTTGGAACATCGGACAGGAGGCTGCTTCACGAATCCGCAGTAGTGGCATCTCAGATGGCTTTTCTTTTTGTGGAAAGTGAGGGCCACGTCGCAGTTGGGACACATCTCGGTGGTACCGCATTCCGCGCACTGGAGGTAAGTCGAAAATCCCCTGCGGTTTCGCAGGATGATTATCCCTTCCTTCTTCGACAACCGGTCGCCGATCATGGCCCTCAGTTCATCGCTGAAATTCCCGAATACCAGCTTCTCCTTCCGTTTCTTCTTCATGTCCACGAGTTCTATCCTGGGCATGCGCGCGTTGTCGATTCGTTCCGGAAGACCAAGGAGCGTGTACTTACTGCTGGCCGCGTTAAAGTAAGATTCGATCGACGGCGTAGCACTGCCGAGGAGAGCGACCGCATTGTTGACAAGGCAGCGCATGACCGCCACGTCCCTCGCATTATACCGCGGAACGGTGTCGCTCTGCTTGTAGCTCGCTTCGTGTTCTTCGTCGACCACTATCAGACCGAGGTTCCTCACCGGCGCGAATACCGCACTCCTGGCCCCTATCACGACGAGCGCTTCGCCACGATAGACACGCCTCCAGGCATCGTACCTTTCGCCGAGCGACATCCTGCTGTGCATCACCGCGACTTTTTCGCTGAAGCGTCTCCTGAATCTGTCGACTATTTGGGGAGTCAGCGATATCTCCGGCACGAGGACGATAGCTCCTTTGCCTTTGGAAAGCACGAAATCTATCGTTTCTATGTAGACCTGCGTCTTGCCGCTTCCGGTAACGCCGTGAAGGAGGAATGTCGAGTATTCACCCGCGGCGACTGCCCCGTTCACCGCGCCGATGCAGTTCGACTGGGCCTGTGTAAGTCTGAAATCCTTGTCAGGTTCGTGATACCCAAATTCCGCCTCGCGATAGCTCTCCTTGTCGTATAACTCGACGATCCCCTTCTCGACCAGCGCCAGGAGGGAGGACATACTTCCCCTGGCCTGAGCGAGGAGTTGCACCACACTAACGCCGCCCTCCGAGACTCTTTGTAGCTGACTGAGCTTCAGGATTATTTCGGATTGCTTGGTCGCGCGCTTGTCCAGCTCATTCAAAACAGTACCTAGTTTCTCCGCGCTGCCGTAATCCCCCTTGAACTGGACGTAGCTTTCATACTTTATTGATACGCGCGGTTCACCGAGCTTATCGGACACCTCGACAATGCCTTCGTCCTCAAGCTTACTCAAGTGATACCTGAGCCCTGTCGTACCGACTTTCTTGCCGAGTTGTTTTATATCCAAGCCTTCAGTACCCCTGAGCGTGTCGATTATTTTGCCGCGAATTTCATTTTTGTCCGACGCATCTTGCGGAATGAGTTTCACGAATTGGCGACTCTCGACGGCGGTACCGGTGGGGCCGGCACTCTTGAGCGCTTCACCCCACGAACTCAGGTAATAGTCTGATATCCAGCGCGTAAGCCGGAGCATTTCGTCGGAGTAGTTTTGACTCCCGTCGAGCACGTCCAGGATAGCTTTGACTTCGCGCAGGTCCGATTCCGCACGCAGCCCAACGACCACCCCGGTAAGCAGCCTCTTCCTGAAAGGGGCGACGACTCTCACCCCTACCTGGACGGCGTCTCTCAGTGCCGCGGGTACTTCGTACGTGAATTGCCTGTGTACCGGAATCGGAAAAGCAACGTCGCAGAATCTGCTTCTCAACTCCGGTTCAACTCCCCATTTATTCTCTGCATGACTTCGGCAAGCGGGAGACCCTTCTCATCCGCTATTCGCTTACACTCTTCGAACTCGGCGGTGATCCTCTTCTTCCCGTCCACACTGCTCTCTTTCGCCTTGACATCTCCAAGGCTGGTCGAAAATGTCTTGACATCTCTGTGGATCTTCGACCTCCTTATCGTCTGAATCCGCAGGCCGAGCGTCGTGGATTGGGAAAATATGACGTTCGATATCTTCTCCAGGGCCGGCTCCGACATCAGGACGGTGAGAAGGAATCCCGGTCTTCCCTTCTTCATTAGGACTGGAGTTACAAACGCATCAGTGGCTCCGGCAGCGATGACCTTCTCTATCAGATGAGGAATAAGCTGAGGGTTGATGTCGTCCATGTTCGTTTCGACGAGAAGCACATGATCCTCCTCCGTAGCCGAGCCGATGTCTCCGATGACGATCCGCAACAGATTTGGCAGCCTCCCGAGATCGCGTGAACCTGCGCCGTAACCGATCTTCTCTATTTCGATATGCCGGTCGCTCAGCACGCCTTCCGAGAGGGCGGCGACGATGGCGGCACCGGTCGGGGTGGTCAGCTCATGCGGCACGTCGTTGAAGACGGTCGGGTAGCCTTTCAGTATTTCAAGCGTCGCGGGGGCGGGGACAGGCAGAACGCCGTGTTTGGCCTCCACGTAACCGTTTGAGCCCACACGAACCGGGGAGGAGTAAACGGCTTCAATTCCCGACAGCTCGAGACAGATAGCCGTGCCCACAATGTCAACAATCGAGTCGACGGCTCCCACTTCGTGGAAATGTATCTTTTCGACCGTCGTATCGTGAATCTTTGCCTCAGCCTCCGCGATTCGTCTGAAGATGCCGGTCGCCCGTCTCTTCACCCGGTCCGACAGCGGCGAAGATTCTATGATGTGTTTTATTTCAAGATAACTCTTCCCGTGTTCGTGGTCCTCGTGATCATGCTTATACCCGTGCCCATGGGAATGACGATGGATTTCCGAACCGAGGTCTTCGACGTGCTCGGTCTTTCCCGCGACGACCACATCCACTTTTGTAGCAGTTATTCCGCTCCTGACAACTTTTTCGAGTTTCAGCTCGACGTTTCCGAGGCCGAGCTTGTCTATTTCAGATTTCAGTTTGACTGCGTCAACACCCGCGGAGATGAACGCGCCGAGGACCATATCGCCGGCGATTCCCGCGAACGTGTCCAGGTAGACTATTCTCATTTGAACTCCTTGATAAACTCAATTTAGTTTTGTGGCGTCTGCGTTTCAACCTGGCGGGGGCTCACCGTGTGCAGCACCCCCGCTGCCTGATCTATGAGATATGAGAGGAACAGGAGTTTAGTGCGAAAGACTCGAGTACGACGGCAATCCCCCGAGAGGTTCAGCCGACTTGACTGCATCGTCGATGGCCGCCTCCGTCGCTTCGACAGCAAGAGCCGAAACGAGATCAAGCGGCGCATCGACTTCATCGAACGACACTGCAAATATCGAATCGCCATCGTAACTGGTATGGACAGGTACGATCTTTCTGGCGAGGGCATCGTGACCGCGCTGCGCCACGCGGTTCAATTCCACCTTGGAAAGCCTGGCATTCGTTACAAGAGCTACCAGCGTCGTATTGGTTCCGAGGACCGGCGCGGCCGCAAGCCGTTCGGTAATTCCGTTTCCCGATGCCAGGAACCTACCGTCCCTCACCGCTCCGGCCATGACCTGACCGCTTCGGTCCACAATATCACCTACCGCGTTCACGACGGCGAGGGCGAAGACCTTTATTCCCTTGAACTCCGCTGCACCAGTCCCCTGGCCCGACTTCATCGATTTTTCGAGTCCGGCCCACTTTCCCACCGTGGTGCCTGTCCCTGCACCATGCGAGCCGTTTCGGAATTCGCCCTTCATAGCCGCCGCGCAGGCGGCATAGCCCATCGCTTCATCCGGGAACCTGTCGGCCCCGCCGACGTTCAGGTCGAACACAACGGCCGCAGGGACTATCGGCACAACTTTCCAGGGGGTTTTGTAACCCATGTTGCGTTCGGAGAGGAACTTCATGACGCCGGTCGCAGCCGCGAGGCCGAAGGCGCTGCCGCCCGTGAGAAGTATCGCGTCGATTCTATCCATCTGCTTTTCCGGAGACAGGAGAGCCGTCTCGCGGGTTCCCGGAGATGCGCCGCGAATGTCGGCACTGGCCTTTGCTCCGCCGTCAAAGATCAACACCGTGCAGCCCGTCAGGGTTGTACCGTCTTCTGCCGTCCCGGCATGCAGCCTGTCAAATTCAAACACCTTCGCCTCCGCTATTCCCCTTCGTCCGAGCCACTACTTCTCTTCGCCTCTCTTCCTCTTAACCTTTCACCTTTGACCTTGAGCCTTCTCATAATTCAATATTCATCCTTCCCCGGTCTGCCCATCAGATCCCCGACGGCCTTCTGCGGGTCTTTGCCTTCGAAAAGGACCTTGTGAACCTGCTCCATTATCGGCATCTCGACCCGATACTTTATTGCGAGCTGATGTGCAGCGCGCGCCGTCGGGACACCCTCCGCCACCATCTTGATTTCATCGAGGACTTCGTCGAGTTTTCTTCCCGCTGCCACCTGCTCGCCGACAAACCGGTTGCGGCTGTAGCGGCTCATGCACGTGACTATCAGGTCCCCCATGCCGGCCAGACCTGAGAATGTTCTATGGTGAGCGCCCAGCTCTTCACCCAGTCTCGTTATCTCGACCATTCCACGAGTCATCAGGGCCGCCTTGGTGTTGTCCCCGTACCCCGCGCCGTCGCTCATGCCTGCCGCCAGTGCGATCACATTTTTGAACGAGCCGCAAAGTTCGACCCCCTTCACGTCGCGGTTGAGATATACACGGAAGTACCTGTTCATAAAGAGCTTCTGCACGAGTTCCGCGCTTTTCCTGTGGCGGGAAGCCGCCACAATTGCGGTGGGCATCCGCCGGCTAACTTCCTCCGCGTGACTCGGACCGGAGAGAACGACGTAGTTTTCCCTCGGACATTTCTCAAGGGACTCCGCCACCACTTCCGACATAGTGCAGAGCGTGGCTGCCTCTATCCCTTTCGCCGTATTTACGAATATCTTCCTGTTGAAATCATGGCCGGAGATCCTGTCAAGCTGAGCCCTCATGTACTGCGAAGGAATCGACGCCACGACGACGTCAGCGGAATCGATTGACGCATCTATATCGGAAGTGATGCCAATGCTTTTGGGAATGGATACGCCGTGGAGGTAGGTCTTGTTTTCGCGGACGCGCGTCAGCTCTTCCGCATATTCTTCTTTGTAGGCCCAAAGAGTTACCGATGCCCCGTTGTCGTTGAGAAGAAGTGATAACGCCGTTCCCCATCCGCCGGCGCCGAGTACGGTAACATTCATCGAATAAAAGACGGTCTAGGTCTTAGACCTGTGAAAAAATCTTAGCTTCTCCAGGCGATGCTCCTGGCCCTTCAGGAGGCGCTGTATGTTTGCCCGGTGGTTGTATATCAGGAAGCTTGAAATGAAAATGCTGAAGAAGATCATCGAGTGGTAATAATGGGTAGTCACATCGAAGACGTTCGCGCGCACGAACATTGCCACCGGGAACGCGATAGCCGCACTGACCGAACCAAGAGAGACGTACCTGGAACTGGCGACGACAACGGCGAAAACACCGACGGCAATTGCAACCTCGATCGGAGCGATGCCGAGCAGCATACCGCCTGCGGTCGCGATTCCTTTCCCTCCCTTGAACCCTGCGAACACGGTCCAAGTGTGTCCAAGTATCGCACTTATTCCCGCGATGATCTGGACAACGGTGAAATCTGAGAACGGGGTCGCATTAGCAAGAGGGAAATTACCGTAGAAGAGGCGCGACAGCACTACCGCTGCGAAGAAGCCTTTGAACGCATCAAGGATTATGACGAACACCCCGGGGCCCCACCCTATTACCCTGATGACATTCGTTCCTCCGGCATTGCCGCTGCCGTAGTTTCGTATGTCGATCCCTTTCAGGATCCTGGTAACAATGATACTTGTCGGGATCGATCCGACCAAGTAGCTTATCAGCATCACTAGTATTAAAGAAACCATCGAACCTCCTTAAAGACCGATATAAATTAGCCCCACGAACGAAAAGATGCAATTTGCCTGTTGACGTTCGTCACCGAACCTGACTTCGAACTGAGCTGCACGGCGAGACAGGCTCTTTCAGGCTGGCAAGGATGAATTTGACTACCCCGGGGTGGACCGTCGGCAAGGCCGAGCGTGTATTCGGTGGGAAAAAGCAACCCACCACGGTTCATTGGGGGCCCAACCCCAGTTCGACAATCTTCCTCAAAGTGTTGGTGTTCCTTGTCGTAGCCTCAACTTGCAGTATCCTCTCAATGAAGTTGTTGTTGAAAGTGGTCGATGCATACCCTCTTCTTGCGAGCAGATAAACCGCCTTCCCGGATATTGCTATCTCATCGGTTTCGTCAGAGACCAGCCTCAGTTTTGCGACCGCCGCAGGGCGCGGGACGCTTGACAGGAACGTGACGTATACCTTCCCCGACTTCCCGGATGTGCCTTCCACGAAAGGACACTTGCCAAGGATTTGCCGAACCTCCCGGATGCTCAAGACCAGAACTTTCACATGAAAACCGAATTCGTCTTCTATTACCTCCTCGATGAGTGCGACTGCCCGTGTAGAATCGGCGTCCCACGCCCTAAACACGACGTTCCCGCTATTGAGAAACGTCGTAACATCATGGAATCCGGCATCCAGGAGAATCCTCTTCAGTCTGGACATCGGAACGATCCTCTTTCCACTGACATTCACGCCCCTCAACAGCGCGACGTAAGGCTTCATAGCATAATAACCAAGGACTTCCGCGCGCATTTAGTTCCGTCGCAATCGCCGAGGCCGGCTTGGATTACGCCCTCTTCACCAGACATGCGGCAGAAGGCGAAACTTTACCCGTCGCATATATTCTTCATACCCTTTCAGTCCCCTTAGAAGGACTTCTTCTTCATTCTTTATTCTGTACGCGAGAATGACCGGGAGCAAAGCCATCGGGATCAGACCGTAGAACGATCCGAGGACAAGCGGAGAAAATAGATAAAGAATGATGGCGGCGAGGTACATGGGATGTCGCACAAACGAATAGAGACCGGTGTCGATAAGTCTCTGATCTTCCTGTATCTCTATGACCCGCGACGCATAACTGTTCTGCCTCATCGCCATCATGAACATCGCATAGCCGGAAACCATCAATACAGTGGATACCGCAACCAGCCAGTTCGGAACATCCGACCAATCATAGCGGTAATCCAGTCCGGGAACGGCGAACGCTATCACGAAAAAGACCGGCGAAATTACCGCGTACCTCTTCTGCCGCTTTTCCTTTTCCCTCAGTCTCATGCGCTTCTCGAGAAGGAGGGGATCCTTGATCAGCAAGTACGAAAGCGCGAACAACATCGGAATAAGCAGCGCCGCCAGATAGAGCCAGGCATTCCAGTAACGCAGGCTCCCGGCAGAAACGAACAATACCGCGGCTACCAGAACCGCGCCTATGAAAAACATCGTGGCCGCCATTGCAGTCAATCGCCCACGTGACAGCGGCGGACCCGGTTTACTCTCTTCCATGATTGCCCTCCTGACTCGGGGGAATTTACTTCATTCCGAGGAGCAAGGAAAGGCGCCATTTGCGTGGCTCACGGTCGCGTTGCGATGAAAATTCCCGCGCCAGATTCCTCTCCGTCCGTCTCAATCTTGTGCGGCCTCGACCTGTTTCGGCGGGCATTTCACGTCCGCGTACGAACAGAAGACGCAACAGTCCCCTTCCTTCGGCTTGAGTAGAGTCTTGCATCCGCCGCAGATAAAGAAGTGCTGGCAGGCATTTAACGGCATCTCGGCTTCCTGCGCCGTGCCGCAGACCGGGCAGGTAAGTATTGCCTTTGTAGTTATGTCCATAATTCGGGGTCCGGTCGGTTGGCCGTGAATCAGTGCTTGTGCTCATGCGCCCCGGCCTGCGTTTTGCCGAGGTATTTCTCAGGCTCCTTGTCGAAGGCGACCTTGCATCCCTGGGCGCAGAAGTAGTAGGTCTCCCCTTTGTATTCACTCTTCGCACCTGCTTTCTTTTCGTCCAATTCCATTCCACATACGAGGTCCTTTGCCATTTTAGTTGCTCCTTTCTTCTTTTGAGAACCTCCCGGAGGTTCTAGTTTTGACAACAATTTTTCGTTTCTTCCCGTTCATCATCCATCCCCCGGCGGCAGCCATGTCGATTCGCGCACCGATGGCTTCTTCCCCCAGTATCCCGTATCCCATCAAATCTCCGCCCCCCATCATGCTTTTTCCTCCCGTGCCAATATTATGAAGACAGATGCGGACAAATAATTTTCCTGATTACGTTCCACGCACTCTCAGACTCCCTTCTCCTGCAGGACCGCGTGCTTATCTCACGATAAGCTTCCCGTGAAGCATGCCCATCCCGCATTGGAAACCGTATTCGCCCGGTTTGTCCGGCGTAATCTCCAGCGTCACGGTTTTGAAAGGCGTAAGGATCGCCTGCTTATCGAAATCAGGGAACAACACCTGCTCCGAGCAGACCGCCGTCTCCTCCCGGTTGAAATTGAGCCTGACAGGCTTCCCGGCTTCGACGACAATGACGTCCGGGGAATAACCGCCCTTCACTTTGATGAAGGCCTCCTGTACTCCTGAGGAAGACGTACCGACCACCGTCGCCTTATGTTCAGAGAACCAGAAGAACCATGCGATCAATACTATCAAGCCGAGTCCCGCTAGCGTTACGATTATTTGTGCTGTTAACATTTTCTTATCTCCATTTTCAAAAATGGAACACGGATTAATTAGCCCGATTACTGTGACATATCCGCGGCAATCCGCAGGTTCCGTGTCATCAGTGTTCTTTTCCCGGGACAAACCGGCGAAGCCTGTTTGCGTTTGTTACCACGGTTACCGAACTGAATGCCATCGCGGCTCCGGCAATCATCGGCGAAAGCAAGACACCGAAGAAGGGGTAAAGCAGTCCTGCCGCGATCGGGATCCCGAGTGCGTTGTAAAAGAACGCGCCGAATAAGTTCTGCCGGATATTCTTCATGGTCGCCCTGGAGAGTTCCACGGCAGACACTACTCCCTTCAACGATCCGTTGATAAGCGTTATGTCCGAAGCTTCGATCGCCACGTCCGTGCCCGTCCCGATCGCAAGCCCGATGTCTGCCTGAGCCAGTGCCGGAGCGTCGTTTATCCCGTCGCCCACCATAGCGATTTTCTTTCCCTCCTGTTGGAGCTTCTGCACGTTAAAGGCTTTCTCTTCAGGAAGGACTTCCGCCAGGACTCTGTCGATTCCGACCTGACGTGCAATTGCCTCGGCCGTGCCCCTGTTGTCGCCGGTGAGCATAACGACTTCGAGGCCCATCGATTTCAGGTGTAAGATTGCCTCTTTGGAATCCTCTTTGACCGTGTCCGCCACGGCAACAATACCGGCGACTTTTCCATCCACGGCTACAAACATCGGCGTCTTCCCGTTTGCAGCCAGGTCATTGCTCTTCTCCTGAACATTAGCCAACTCGACATGCCGATCCTTCATGAGTCTTGAGTTACCGAGGAGAACGGTTTGCCCATCGACCACGGCTTCCACGCCATGGCCCGGTATCGCATTGAATTTACTCGAGTCGGTCACGGGAATGCCGCGCTCGGTTGCATCTCTTATTATGGCTTCGCCGAGTGGATGCTCGGAACCTTTCTCAACAGATGCAGCAAAATGAAGGATGTCGTTCTCGCTCATTCCGTTACTTGCGACAACATCGGTGAGGGATGGTTTGCCAACAGTGATGGTGCCGGTCTTGTCGAGAACAATAGAATTTATCTTCTGCGCCATCTCCAGTGCCTGGCCGCTTTTGATGAGTATGCCGTTCTCAGCTCCCTTACCGACACCGACCATGAGAGAGATCGGCGTGGCGATGCCGAGGGCACACGGGCATGCGATGACCATTGTGGTAACGAAAACGATGAGCGCATAGATCAGAGCGGGCTGCGGTCCGAAATCAAACCAGATTATGAAAGCGAGCACCGCAATTATCATTACGGCAGGCGAGAAGTAGCCAGCAACCTTGTCCACGACTCTCTGTATGGGAGCCTTCGAGCTCTGAGCCTGCTGTACCATCTCGATTATCTGTGCGAGCGCGGTGTCCTTGCCGACTTTGGTCGCCTTGAATTTGAACGAGCCGGTCTTGTTTATCGTCCCGCCGATGACTTCGTCCCCCGCCTGTTTCTCGACCGGGATAGACTCGCCGGTTATCATCGATTCATCGAGCGAAGAGGAGCCCTCGACGAGCACACCGTCTACCGATACCTTCTCGCCGGGGCGCACGACAACTATTTCGTCAAGCACCACCTCTTCGACGGGAATGTCTATTTCCTTTCCGTCTCTGACAACTCGGGCCGTCTTTGGCTGCAAACCGATCAGCTTCTTGATCGCCTCGGAGCTCTTTCCCTTCGCGCGTATTTCCAGAGCCATGCCGAGGACAACAAGTGCGACGACCACTGTTACCGTGTCGTAGAACTGTCCGGCCAATGCCTGCTTAGGAAATATTTGTGGGAACAGGACCGCGATGGTGGAGTAGATCCACGCCGCCGAGATGCCGGTCGAGATGAGTGTGTGCATATTTGCCGAGCGGCTCTTAAGCGCAGCCCAAGCGCCGGTAAAGAACTGTGATCCAGACCAGAACATGACCGGGAGCGTTAGCAGGCCCATCGCTATGCCTATATAACGCGCCGTCTCGGTCCCTTCATAGAAGTCCGCCGGCAGTCCCAACAGCTTCGCGTAAGAGAAAATTATTATCGGGGCTCCCACACTCGCCGCGAAGATGAACTTGCGCATGAGCGTCCGGTATTCTTCTAATCGGGCTTTTTGCGCCTCGTCCATCTCTCCCGGTCTATCCACGCCGTCTCTTGGCGGCGCCGAGTCGAATACCCTGTAGCCGAGCTTCTCGATGACCTCTTTGATCCCTTTCATCTGTACAGTGGCCGGGACATAGTCTATCACGGCAGATTCCGAGGCAAGGTCCACGCTTGCGGAAAGGACTCCCGGCGTCCTGGCAAGGCCCTCCTCAATTTTCGTCACGCAAGAGCCGCAATACATTCCGCCGATGCCAAGATTCAGTGTCGCCTTTCCCACGCGGTACCCGGCTGCTCCGATGGAGTCTGCGATTTGTTTCCCGTTGACCTTTGCCGGGTCGTACTCGACGAAAGCATTCTCGGTCGTCAGGTTGACATTGATCTTCTTCACGCCGTCCATGGCACCCAACTGCTTTTCTATGCTTACGGCGCACGTCACGCAATCCATCCCAATGATTGAGAGCTTAAGGTTTTGAGTCCCATCTCTGTGCGATGTGCTTGTAGCTCCGTTCCCGGGTACCGCACCGGCGTATTTATCCGGCGATTCATCGAATTTCGACTTGCAGGCCGGCGAACAGAAATAGAACTTCTCTCCGTCACGTTCAGAGTGAAACTCGGTCGATTCATCGACTGCCATTCCACATAATGGATCTTTTGGCATTTTTATACTCCTTCAAATTCTTCCTTGGAGATCTCACTCCACGCATATCACTTCCTTAGTATTTCGAGAGGTGACCCCTGTTTATGCCTTTATCGTGATTGCAATCGTTTCTCTCTCTACCGGTGCGCGCGTCCGTCACGGCGTTCACCTTATATCTCAATGACTTTTGTAAGTTCACACTCCGACCCTTCCTTTTCAACCTACAATGACGCCGGCTCTCCCTGGCGGGTAAACATTAGAAATCGTGGAATTGACACCCGCCACTGACCGGGGCCCTTAATCATACGATCCGTGCACCACATTCCTCCTGTACCGGGAGCGGAAAACGGAGGCCGTGATCGGAACAACGGTCTCCGTTTTGCCTTTCTTCGTCAATGATGGTGACCGTGCTCACCGCTTTCCTTCGGCTTGTCCGAAGGACCACTTCGTTGGGCATACTTTGACGGTTCCTTGTCGAAAGCAGCCTTGCATGAGGGCGAGCAGAAGTAGTAAGTGGTACCGTCGTGTTCACTCTTCCCCGACGCCTTCTTTTCGTCGATCTGCATTCCGCATACCGGGTCGTGTGTCATTGTGTATCTCCTTTGTTTACTTCTTTTTATTGAAGCGACTCGACGCCGCGCTTTTTTGTGCGAATGCTGACAGCGTCTTCAACATTCGCAACAAAGATTTTACCATCGCCCGGCTGACCGCTGTGGGCATGGTCCAGAATTGTCCCGATAACCATTTCACTCAGATCGTCAGGACAAATGAGTTCTATTTTGACAGCCTTACTGTACCTCTCACAGTATTCCAATGAAATGTTCAGATCCTTTTTGTCTGCCCAGCTTCCTATCATTGACACATCAATGACCGTCATTCCCGTGATCCCGATCGCTTCGAGGTGAGATAGGACTATATCCGCCCTCTCGGGCCTGATGTACGCCTTAATTTCTTTCATTGTGCTGCCTCACTTTCTCCACTTATTGCTCCTTGTGCGGAGGCTTTCTTCAGCTGCCTTCCGCGCCACAGGTAGTACACTATCGGGTAGATCGTAAACTCCATGAGCACACTGGTGATCACGCCCCCGACCATGGGAGCGACTATTCTCTTCATCACGTCGGCACCCGAACCCGTACTCCACATAATCGGGATCAGGCCGGCGAGTATCGCGAACGCCGTCATCATCTTCGGACGCACCCTTCTCACCGCTCCCTCATGGATCGCTTCCTTGAGATGTGCGAATGTCAGCATGCGCCCCTCGGTTTTCATTTTGTCGAACGCGATGTCCAGGTACAGGAGCATAACAACGCCGGTTTCTGCGCTGAGCCCCGCCAGGGCGATCATGCCGACCCACACCGCCACGCTGATATTGTAATGCAGCAGGTAGAGAAGCCATATCGCGCCGACGAGCGAGAAAGGAAGGGCGAGCATGACGATCGCAGTTTTCATGGGGGATCTCGTGTTCAGGTAAATGATGAGAAGGACGAGAAGGATCGTCGCCGGAATTATGTAAGACAGAGTTTTGTCCGCCTCTTTCATGAACTCGAACTGTCCGCTCCAGGTGATGAAATAGCCTGTAGGAACCTTCAGATTGGCGGCAAGATATTGTTTAGCCCTGTTCACGTAGCCGCCGACGTCGTTGGTCTTCGCGTCAACAAACACATAAATCGTGGGAACGGCGCCTTCAGTCCTCACGAACATCGGCCCATGGTGAATGACCATCTGAGTCACGTCACCGATCGGGATCTGTGCACCTGTCGGTGTCGGGACAAGTACCCGCTTCAATTCCTCGGGATTGTCCCTCATCTCCAGAGCATAGCGTATTGTGATCGGATAGCGCTCAATGCCCGACACTATCTGGCCCACCGGCATGCCGCCGATGGAGCTCTTGATCACATCTTCTATATCCTGGACCGACAGCCCATATCGCGCAGCTTCAGTCCTGTCGATATTGAAGTCGATATAGTTCCCGAATCCTACACGCTCTGCAAACGCGCTCGATGTCTCCGGCAGTTTCTTGAGCAGAGATTCGATGCGTTCTCCTATCGACTGCAGTGTATCGAGGTCGGCACCGGAAATCTTTATCCCTATTTGGCTCTTGATTCCCGTGCTCGTCATATCGACGCGGTTCTTTATCGGCATCGTCCAGACATTGGAGAGTCCGGGAACCTGCAGCGCATCGTTCAAAGCGGTCTTGAGCTTATCAGGGGTCATTCCTTTCGGCCACCGCGATTCAGGCTTGAGCGTTATCGTAGTCTCGAACATGTCGAAGCCTGCAGGGTCGAGCGCGGTGTTTGCCCTGCCGGCCTTGCCGAACACGGTTTCCACTTCAGGGAACGTCTTAATAATCTTGTCCGTCATCTCGAGAGTCTGTTTAGCCTGCGTCACGGAAATGCCGGGGAAAGTAGAGGGCATATAGAGGAAACTGCCTTCCCACAGCGGCGGCATGAACTCGGATCCGAGTTTCATGTAGGGATAGATCGTGATTCCCATTACGAGTACCACCGCCCCGAGTACGTACCAGCGAAACTTCAGTACGAAATCGAGTATGGGCGAATAGAGCTTTATGAGAACCTTGTTGATCGGGTTCTTTTCCTCCGGAGGGATTTTGCCTCTGATAAAGTAGCCCATTAAAATCGGGACGGCGGTTATTCCGAGTATAGCCGCTGCCGCCATCGAGTAAGTCTTCGTGAAGGCGAGCGGCTTGAACAGCCGCCCCGACTGGCCGGTCAGCGCAAATACAGGAATGAATGATACCGTTATGACGAGGAGCGAGTAGAACAGCGACGGGCCGACTTCCTTCGATGATTCCGTTATGAGCTTCCACCTGTCGGTCCTGCCGCCATCAGCTTCGATGTGTTTATGGGCATTTTCGATCATGATGATGGCGGAGTCCACCATGGCCCCGATGGCAACGGCGATCCCTCCGAGCGACATGATGTTTGCGTTGAGCCCCTGCCACCTCATGACTATGAAGGCCATGAGAATAGCGGTAGGCAGAGTGAATATCGCGACAAAACCGCTTCTGAAGTGAAAGAGGAAGAGGAGGCAAACCAAAGCAACTATGATCGACTCTTCTATGAGTTTGTCCTGGAGAGTGTTGATTGCCCTGTTGATTAGCTCGGAGCGGTCGTAAACCGGGACAATTTGAACATCGGGAGGCAATCCCTGCTTGAGTTCCGCAAGTTTCTTCTTCACTCCTTCTATGACCTGAAGTGCGTTCTGGCCGTATCTCATTTCCACAATTCCGCCGACGACGTCTCCTTCACCGTTCAGATCCGCCACTCCACGGCGGGCGGCCGCAACAATGTTCACGTCGGCCACGTCGCCAAGCATGATCGGTGTACCGCTCGAGAAACCAGAGGCGGGAGACGGGAGACCGGAGACCGCTGTCCCTCCGGACATGCCTCCACTCATAGATTGCGGCTGATCGCTGACCGCTGACCGCTGATTGCCGCTTCCTGACAGCGGATAGAACTTCCCGCCCCGCGAAACTCCGAGCGGAATATTCTTCATGTCGTCGATGGTCTTGATGTATCCGAGACCGCGAATCATCAGCTCATACCCTGCATGGTCTATGACTTCCCCGCCGACATCATTATTGTTTGCCTTTATCGCGTTCATGACCTGCATCGGCGATATGTGGTAGGCGAGCAGTTTCCTCGGGTCGAGTGTAGCTCTCCATTCTTTCACATAACCACCCACGCTAGCGACCTCCGACACTCCAGGTACCGTTGACAAACCGTACTTCAGGTAATAGTCCTGTATGGACCTGAGGTCCCCCAGGCTTCTCTTGTTGGACTTGAGTGCATACTGGTAAACCCATCCGACCGGCGTCGCGTCTGGACCGAGCGTCGGGGTAACGCCGGCCGGCAGCCGGTTCGCGGCGTAGTTCAGATACTCCAGCACACGGCTGCGTGCCCAGTACAGGTCTGTACCATCCTTGAAGATTATGTAGACCAGAGAGAACCCGAAGTACGAATATCCGCGGACCACTTTTGCATCCGGAAGAGAAATCATCGATGATGTAAGAGGATACGTGACCTGGTCCTCGACGACCGTCGGGGACTGGCCGGGATATTCAGTGTACACAATGACCTGCACGTCGCTCAAATCGGGAATCGCGTCCACCGGACTCGTCGTCAGCGCGTAGAAACCCGCTGCCAGCGCAAAGAGCAGGAGCACGACAACTATGAATCTATTGTTTATCGACCATTCTATTATTTTCGCAAGCATGTCAGTTCTCCTTCTTAGCGGGAGACGGGAGGCCGGAGGCCGGATGCCGGCTTGCTGTGTCATGTTTCACATGTTCCATCTTAATTCCCGGCATGTCCGTGTCCATTTTGTCCGACTTCGTACTCTTAGCCTGCGTCTCCTTTTCATTGCCCATATCCATCCCCGGCATATCCCCCATCCCTTCGCTCTCGATTTGTCCCTGAGATTGTGATGACGAGGCTGGAGGCATTCCCATGCCCGCCATGGCGGTTCCCGCCGATCTGAGATTCGCATCGGAGTCTATCAGGAATTGCCCCGATGTTACAACCGTCTCGCCTTCTTCGAGGCCACCGATGACTTCGTAATAGCCATCCGCGTAGGCACCGAGCTTCACTTCGCGTATCTCGAACTTCCCTTCGCCGAGTGCGACTGCAACCACCTGTCGTAGGCCGGTGTTGATGACTGCCTGGGATGGAACGGCAATGGCATCATAGCTGACGGGAGAGTGAATGGCTACGTTCACGTATTGCCCGACCTTCATCGCCATCGCGGGATTGTTCAGGGGGATCCTGACTTTGACGCTTCTTGCGGCCGCGTCGACTTCGGGATAAATGAAGTCTGCAATGCCCTCATAAGACTCGGAATTGCTGTAGGTCACGATTGCATGCGATCCGAGCCTAAGGAATGGCATGTCGATCTTGAACACATCGGCAAGCACCCAGATACGCCGAAGGTCAGCGACCCTGAAAAGTGTCTGCCCCGCGGATATCTTCTGTCCTTCAAAGACGCTTTTGTCGAGGATCACCCCGTCTCCCGGCGAATGAATCACAACCCTATCGATTACCTTGCCGGTCGCCTGAAGGGCATCTATTTCCCTGTCGCCCATCCCGAAGAATTTCAGACGTTCGCGGGCACTTTGAATGAGCGTGCCCGGCTGAGTGACCGAATTGCCGCTGACCTTCGCAAAACTGACGGACTGCAGAAACTCCTGCTCCGCGGCGATCAGCTCGGGACTATAGATGACTGCCATCGGGTCCCCCTTCTTGACATCCATACCCGTATAGTCGAAGTAGAGCCGATCTATCCATCCTCCGACCCGCGTGTTTATGTCGATTATGCTTTTCTCGTCCGGCATGACGACGCCGTATGTATTGATGGTCCTCGTGAGCCTCCTTCGCTCGACGGGTGCCGTGACGACTCCTATATTCTGCACCATAGCCGGGTCGACCGATACCACGTTTGGATTCTCGGAATTCTGGTCCGCATACATGGGCTGCAGATCCATGTCCATGAAGGGAGACTTGCCCGGGTGATCGAAGTGAACCGTCGGGTTCATCGGGTCATACCAGAAAAGGACTCTTCGCTCCGCCTTCCCGGCCGAGACAGCCGTCGAATCGGACTTTGCATCGCCGTTCTTACCGGCCGATCCACAGCCGGAGATGACTAACGCCGCCAGGGCAGCCGCAGCAAAGAGTGGTATACCCCTCCACACGTTCCTGAGGCCCACCATTATTCCACGATTCCAAAATTCCATTTTTCCACTCATCTCACACCTTTATGGTTTTCCGAATTTTCCCCGACCAGCTTAGAGATTTCAGCGGCGGTCGAGAAATATTTCGATTCTATTTTCACGAGCTCAATTTTTGTATTGATCAGCATCGTGAGATTGTCTATCAACATCGCAAACGTAGTTCTGCCGACCGAATACGAGGAAAGCGAGGCGTTGTAGGTCGCCTCGTATTGCGGGATCAATTCCCTCGAATAGAGCGGTATCAGCTTCTCCTGTGCGTAAGCTTCGGCAAAGGTTGAGCGAAGCCGGCTGTACAATCCGAGTTCTGCCGCACTGTATTGTTCCTTCGCGGCACGGTCCATGAAATCCGCTTCGTCTATCATACTCTGCTGTTTCGAACCAAAGAACACCGGGAGGCTAAGCCCAATTTCAAGACTCATCACGTCGGAAGCCTTCGCGCCGTTGGCCATGAGTGCGCCGCGGTAACCATACGACACGCCGACACTCAGATCAGGCACGGCATCTTTTGCGGCGAAGACCCTCTTTGCCTGCGCTGCCAGCTCGATATTATGAATTTCCTTCAGCTCAGGGTTGCTGCCGGCCAGCCGGGTCTCCAGAAAGGCAAGCGAATCGAGCAGCGGCAGCTGCAGCGAATCGACCTGAATTGTGTATGGAGAGTTCTGTCCGAGTATCGCTCCCAGGTTCGCCTCCAGGTCGGAGAGCATACCCTGCGTCGTGATGATGTCCGACTCGACCATGGTCAGTTCGGCAGTCGCGCGGAATACGTCCTGCTGCGGCACCTGTCCCACTGCAAAGAGCTGCTCCGCAACTTTGACCACGCTTTGAAGGAGCTGCTTTTTGTACTCCAGGTACGCTATCGATTTTTCGGTGCTGTAGATTTGTCCGTAAACTTTCTTGAGGTCGGCAACGACACTTAGTGCGACAGCCGACAGTTTCTCGGCGGAGGCGTCATAACTGTACTGCTGTACGTCACCGGCCGCACCGAGCTTCCCGAACCACGGGAGCGTCTGCATTAGAGAGACCTGCGGGACCATCGTCATCATATCGGACGTCAGGCTGAAACTTGTCGGGATATTCATCGCGGCGACCTTCAGCTGCGGATCCGGCAGCCGGCTCGCTGGACCGATCCTGGATTGGGCGGCCATTGATTCATAGCGAGCCATCTTAATCTCAGGGTTGCCCTTCAGGGCGAGCGCGACGAGGCTGTCAATTCCGCTCTTTTGTCGGGCACATGCACTTGATGCGCCGAGAGTCCCCGACATCACCGTAAGGAGGATAGTCAGGAAGAACGAAATCTTCCTTGAGAAAATCATAAACATGCTTCACCTTTTAGTTGATAGTTTCGGCCAGAGGCACAACCACCTCCGGTGCAAATGAACGGCTAAAGGGGAAGCTTGTTAAATACGGAGATTACAGTTTAAAGTAGGCAGGTCTAAAGGTGGAGAGTCGGCGGAAGGGACGGAAGCCCAACTGCTCGACAGTGTCCGCGCGACAAGCGGTACCGGCAGAAATGAAACGACGGCCGCCACGAAATGAATATCAGGATTCGTCGATCCGACAAAGTTGTCGACGACACTTTTCTCGGCGGTGGTCACATGAAAGCAGTTCGCTTCCACGAGCTGGTGCCCGGAAGCTGGCGCCGGGTCAACCTGACAATCGTCGCACGTGGTCGCTTCGCTGGCTTCGTGGTGAGAGGCAAGCGCCATCGACGGAGAAGGGACGTAGGAGTTGAGCATAGTGCAGAAGTACGAAGTGTAACTATACTGAACCTGTCCGACCACAAAGGCCGTCATCGCAAGCAGGCTCAGGTATTTCGCTCTATTGCTCAATCTGTTCCTTTCCTTGTATAAACTTTCAACGAAATCTACATCCTAGAGTTCCACAAATTGGATGCCGAACTATTGCTTTATGTATTTCATTCAAAAAGAGCCTCAAAACGGCCTGATTGCGTGATTCTTCAAGCACGGGGGGCAAAACGCTTGGGACTTCGAGCGGCAAATTGACTCAGCCGGAGGAGGTGTGAACGTCAGAGAGTGGAGACGACACAGCAGATTAGGTGACCGCTTCCCTCTCCCGGAGCGGTCCAACTGTGAGTCTTCTGTTTCCAAAAAGAATTCTTAGAACAAATTGACGGCGGAAAGCGTTATTCAGAACAGCACGAGATTCAACTCGGACGACTCGGCATTGAGGTTTCACCAGGATTAATCAGAAAGGAACGTTCCACCGAAATGAAGAGAATAATCGGGCGCCTTTGCGCCATATTTGCGTTTTCCACGACCATTTTGTTGACAGCCGCACCTTACGGATCGGCGCAAGGCGAGCGATGGAAATCCAGCGAGATAATAAGACCGGAGAGATTGGTGAAACTCATTTCCGCAAAATCGAAGGCTCACCCGCTCGTCCTGCAGGTCGGATTTGGGTTCCTTTACGAAGGAGGGCACATTGACGGCTCGGTTTGGGCCGGACCGGCATCGAGAGCGGACGGCATCGAAAGGCTTGAACGGGTGGTTAAAGACGTATCGAAAAACAGAGAGATCGTTCTGTACTGCGGCTGCTGCCCGTGGACCGAGTGCCCGAACGTCGGACCGGCTTTCGATACCATGAGAAGACTGGGCTTCAAAGATGTCAAGGTGCTTTACATCCCTACAAACTTTGAGCAGGACTGGATAAGAAAGGGATACCCGACTGCCAAATCGGGGCGGCCGGCATCAAGGTGAACCTGTACCGTCCGGGAGTCGCGGTTCGGGCGGGGACGCCGGGCCGCGTTGAGGGACAGAAACCATTGTATGATTTAAGGAAGACCGCTATTTTGCGACAGGAGAAACAAAGTTGAAGATAGGAATTACCTGCTACCCCACGTACGGCGGAAGCGGTGTCGTAGCTACGGAGCTCGGCAAGGCGCTCGCCCAGCGGGGCCACCAGATTCACTTTATAAGTTATGCGCTCCCGGCGCGTCTCGACAACATCGTCGGCGACGTGTTCTACCACGAGGTGGAGATGTCGCAGTATCCGCTCTTCGACTTCCCGCTATACACCGATTCGCTCGCGAGCAAGATGATCGATGTCGCGAAGTACCATGACCTAGACATCCTGCACGTACATTATGCGATCCCGCACGCGACAAGCGCATTTCTCGCAAAGCAGATACTCGGGCCGGCCAAGGACATCAAGGTCATCACGACTCTGCACGGCACGGACGTAACGCTGGTCGGGCTGGAGCCGAGCTTCCTTCCGCTCGTCAAGTTCTCGATCGAGCAGAGCGACTACGTGACGTCGGTCTCGCGCTTCCTGCAGATGAAGACGTACACGATGTACAACATCGAGAAAGAGATTCAGGTCATACCCAACTTCGTGGACATCGAGAGGTTCAAGCGCAAAGAGGATTGCCAGTTCAGGACGCGGTTTGCGCCGCACGGGGAGAAGATATTGGTGCATGTCTCCAATTTCCGGGCTGTCAAGCGTGTCCCGGACGTGATCAGGGTTTTCGACATCGTAAGGCGTACCGTCCCCAGCAAACTGCTTCTTGTCGGCGACGGGCCGGACAGGTCTGAATCCGAGAGACTCGCACGCGAGCTCGGGATTTTCGACGACGTGCAGTTCCTCGGAAAGCAGACGCTCCTCCCCGAGATACTTTCGGCATCCGACCTTATGGTGATGCCGAGCCAGTCTGAGAGCTTCGGACTCTCGGCGTTGGAAGCGATGTCGTGCAGTGTCCCTGTCGTCTCGTCGAGCACCGGCGGGTTGCCGGAGCTGGTGGTACACGGCGAGACGGGCTACATCGCGGAGCTCGGCGACGTACAGCGCATGGCCAAGTACGCCACGGAACTCCTGTCTGACGACAGAAAGCTGGAGCTTTTCAGTCAGAATGCGAGGAAGCGGGCGGTTGAAAAATTCCGCGTCGACCTGATCATCCCGCAGTACGAGAAGTTATACGAAGAAGCCCTGAACGAAACCGGGGCGAACATCAGCGTGAAATAAGGCTCCCGGCATTCCCTCCCCTCTCGACGACAGGCGAAGAGGTTCCCCCTTCTCAGAAGCTAAGCTGATAAAACAACCTCAGAGCATTCACAGTCTCACGCTGGAAGTATGTGCGGTTATTCAGCGCCACCTTCCGGGAGAGCTGGAGGTAGAGCATGTTGCCCAGAAGATCCGTGAGCGGATAGTCGACGCTGACATCGGTATTGCCGATATCGCTGAACACCTGTCCGCCGACACGTATGGTTGCCTTCCCAAACTGGGTAGTGATAGCAACGTCTGGATTGGCGAGGTCAGTAATGGAGCTGTACCGAAGTTCCGCGCTCCTGATGAACGAGAATTCCCGGCTGAAGAGGTTCGTCAGTGCTCCCGAGAGAATGGAGGTACCCGCGGTCAATATGCCGGCGCCTGCCTGGTTCCAGAGGTTATCGGCGACGCTGCGTTTGACCGGTGAGGTCAACTCGTCCGCAAACTGGTTTGTGAGGATAAACGAGATGGCGTTGGTCTGAGCGTCCCCCTGGTACGGCGTTCCGTCTACCGTCATGGAAATGTCGGGGGGATTCGGCCGGTCGAACGTACCGCTAATTCCCAGCTGAACGACGACACTCTGTGTCTTGCCGGTTGACGACGCAATGCTGCTCGTGTCGGTATGTTCGCCCTGGTATTGTGCTGTGATGTCGAGCGTGGGGTTAAGCGGGTCGCCGGTGAAGCTCAGCTTGCCGGTAGCCGCGAAATGCCTTCCATAGAAATTGTAGTACGAATTATTCTGGACGCTCACGTCGCCGGTCAATTCCATGTTGCCGGACAGGTTCGAGAGATGCAGCCGGCCGCCCAGCACTGCGCTCAATTCTTCATTGGTCGTCGGATCGAATATCATCCGGAGGTTTACGTTGTCCTTTGTCTCGACTTCAACGTCATAACGCAGGCTGTCGAGAAGGCTGCCGGACGACTTAGGCGGCCGGACCACCGCCGCGACGGTAATACCGTTAGAGGCCTCCGTCTCCCTGTTGATCTCGGGGAAATGGTAGATTATTTCCTGAGCCGCCAGATTCTCCTGTTTCTGCAGCGGGAGGAGGGTAAGATCCGCCGATTGAATGCTTAGCGTGCCGGAGAGCATCGGCCGGTCAAGACTGCCTCCGAGCCTCAGGCCCTGTTTCCCGGCCCCGACAACGGCAGTTCCGTATATGCCCTTGAGAGACTTGCGGGCCGATGAGTTCAGGACGAGGAGTGAACCGTCAAAGACCAGGTCAAATTTTCGTATTGTGTTCTGGCCGATGGTAATCGAGCCGTTTGCCAGCATGGTCCCCCCCGTCTGCCCGGGAACGTTTCTCACGACGACGGGTGAGAAGAGAAGCTTGTTACCTTCACCCAACACGGTTGCGTTGAAGAGATACTCCACATCGTTGGCGGCGAGCCGGATCTTCCCGTCGTCCACGACAAGTCTCCCTTTCATTTCAGGAGAGGAATAACTTCCACTCACAGCCATGTTGCCCGAAAGAGTCCCGCCGAAATCATCGATACCGGACATGAAGGGGGCGAGGAAGGAGACGTCCTGGGAGTCGGCTGCGACGTCCAGATGAAGTTGCCTGTGTGCCCTTGCGGAGAGGGGGATAGTGCCGCTGAGTTTGAGAGAGAAGCGGCTGGAATCGTCCTGTTTGGACAACTCGGCATCGAGGGCCATCACCTGACCACTGAGTTCGAGTTTTCCTTTCAGAAACCTGGCGAGAGATCCGTTGTATCCGATATCTTTTCCCATGAAACCTACGGACAGAAGAGTCGTATCGCCTGAATTCACAAGATCCGCACGACCGCTGACATCACCATTTAGCCTGAGAGTCGCCGTGTCAAGGCGGGCGATATTCTGTATCGACTTGAGGGTAAAATCCGAAAAGAGAAAATGCAGGTCGGCGCCCTTACGCAGTGAATACGAACCCCGCAACGTGACCTTCGGATCGACGGTCCCGTTGGCGGCTGCGAGCGAGGCGTAGAAAGTCGCCGGGGAGACCACGAATGTCTCAGGAGAGTACCTGATATACACCGGAGCCTCGCTCCTGAGGGGAATGCCGAGTACGCGGCCGTTTAGCGTGTCGGTCACGAACGAGAACTGATCGCCGGCCATTTCCGCGGATGTGTTCACATTGAATTGTGCAACGGTGTCAACCTCGCCCTTGACACGGAGAGAGAGCCTCGGCGGTGCCGAAGAATCTCCGTGCGTATATCCGACATGCAGGCTCCTCGCCGCGAGCCTCGTCGAGCCGATGCTGAACGATCGGATATCCGCATCGGTCGACCACGAACCGGAATCCCAGACGGAGAGCCTGGAGTTCGAAACGTAATTGAAGCCGACGTATACTCCCGAACCTTTCAGGTCAAGCGAGTCTCTCACATAGCTCAGTGAATCAGCGGAGGCATAGCCTGAGATCAAGACGCTGTCCTGACCGGTGTTCAGGCGGACATGAGTGGAGGCGCTCCCGCTCAGTTCAGTGTTGCCCAACAACTGTCCGAAGATTCGTGCGTCCTTCACGTCTACGTCCACGTCCGCACCGATTTTGGGTATCGCCGCGAACGCGGAACCCGTCGTGTCAACCCTCCCCGAGAGCTTCGTTCCGAAGGTGTCCGCGATCGCCGTAAACAGGCGTGCCAGCTGGCCCGGCAACTCATGGGGCACAAAGCTTCCCGTCACGCTCGCGTCAAAAAAAGGAGAGTGGATCTGGAGCTCTCTTTCGGATCGCTCCGTGTTCAAAGCCAGGGTGAACGCCGAGTTGCCGAGGCGGAAATTCCCGAGAGAGGACCGTTCGGTGATCAGCGACAGGCGGGTTCGAAGTGAATCGATATCAAAGCCGCGCCCGTCGATCAGAAGGCGGCCCGTAATGCTCCCCTCCAGCGTCGGAGCGTGCACAAACCTGGCGAAGTCGAACTCACTGAAGGTGAAATCTCCGGAGTAGGTGTCGGTCGCCGCGTTCAGCGCGGCCTGTCCGTCTATATTACCGTTTGAAGTAAGGAAATTGAAATTTGTCGCGACGCTATCGTCGGCGGAGGTGAGCCTGACAAGGGCGCCGGGCACCGAGGTGTGACCGTAGCTGGAAGAGTCGATCTGCAGCCAGGCGGTCCCGTCGGGAATCGAGCCATTCCGCGTCACCAGATTGAAAGCTCCCTTCCCGTTCAGCCTCATCCTCACATTTCTCGCGTTGAGGATCTCCCCCACGTCGAGTCCGCGAAACGTCAACTCCCCGTTGAATGCTCCCCGGCTGATCTGCGACGCTGCCGAAATCTCGGTCGTATCGTTCGCCAGTTTGGCGCTCATATTCAGGGCACTCGGGCGGCCGGCGACTGACGCATCCAATCTTACCCTGCCGAGACGGCTCGCGTCAGGGAAACCGATGTTTCTCAGGATGGCCGAAATTTCACGCATGTCGACGCTGGCACCATCAGTACTCACATTCATTGTAAAGGATGAATCGAGGACATTGTGGAACGATGCAGAGACCGGGACGGCAGAGCTGTCGCTATTGAGCATGAATTGCTTTACGCTGAACGTGTCGAGCGTACCGCTCACGAACATCGACAGGTTAAATCTCGACGGAGAGTTTATCGGGAGCCTCACGAACCCATTGATCTGTCCGGACTGGAAATCTCTGGCCTGCACGGTGGCCGTGAAATACTTGTTCCTGATCGTGTTCTCGTTCAAAGAGTCAAGGAGGTCCTGGCCGGTGAGTGTCAGGTCCAGGTGGATGAGCGTGCGGCCGGTCCGGAGCCTGAACCCGGAGACTTCCGTCCCTCCCGGCGATGTGAAGAAGACGAACTTAAGTGAATCGACCTTCATACCCGGGGGATCGATCCGCATGCCAAGATGGTGTACGTCGACGGAGAGGTTGTCGCCGGACAGATCGGCGGAAGCATCTAGGTTGAGACCGCCCACGGAGAAATCCGTGGCGTCGAATGCCCTGCTGCCGTTAAGACTTGTTTTGCCGCGCGTTTTGTTCGCGGACCTGTCGACGGTCGAGTCGTAGAGCGAGAAATATCCATCGCGTATCTTCAGCACCTTGGCGAGGATAGTCCAATCGAAACGTCCTCCCTTTCCGCCGCTCGGTCTGCCTATGCGGTCTATGTTGTACGTACCGTCTTTGTATCTCACGAGGTGGAACCGGGGATTGACAAGCTCGACCCTCGCGGCTTGCACAGTTTTGGTGACAAGGGAAAGGGGGAGATGGGTGATTCTGACGGTGTCGACGAGCGCTATCGGCTTTCCCCGCAACAGCAGCGCGGCTCCGTCGATTGTGAACGACCCGAACACGCTGCCGTGGATCTCTCCGAGATGCAGCTGAGCATTCGTCCCGTCATCCACAAGCGAGGTGAGTAAGTCTCTCACGCCGTTGTTGAAGAACCGGGTGAACGAGACAAGGAATACAATCAGCGGGAAAAAAACGAACAGAACGAACAGGGGGATGAAAAATCTCTTGCGCATGGCAAGGTCCGGCCGATCACTTCCCCCGGGGGGAGTTTCCCGACAGAATTTTTTTGATGATATTCGTGGTCGATCTCCCCTCCATGTAGTTGATCGTCACGACCTTTCCACCTCTGGCTTCGACAACATCCTTGCCGATGACATCTTCTACCTTCCAGTCGGCCCCTTTAACGAGGACATCGGGTTGTATCATCTTGATGACTTCATAAGGAGTATCTTCGTTGAAGATACATACGAAGTCGACACATTTGAGATTGGAGATCACAAAGGAGCGATCGGCCTCCGGAACCACTGGCCGGTCGGGGCCCTTGATCCGTCTGACGCTCGCGTCGGAATTCACTGCGACAACGAGGCAATCCCCCAGATCCCTTGCCCGATTCAGGTATTCGACATGTCCCCTGTGCAGGATATCAAAGACGCCGTTTGTGAATACGATGCGTTTTCCCTCCCCATGGAGTTTCCGGACAATGCCGCTTATTTCGTCAGCCGATAAAACACATATCATCACGACACCAGCGAATCCGAGTCGTTCAGGATCTCCGAAAACAGGCGTTCCTTGTCCACGGGAACGATTCCTACCTCTCCGCAAACAAGGCCGCCCGCATGGTTGGCGATCGCTGCAGCTTCCCCGATAGTCGCGCCTGAAAGGAGTGCGACCGTGAGTGCGGAAATAACGGTATCCCCAGCTCCAGAAACATCCGCGACATTTCTTGCCTTGGTCGGAAAGTGCATAGATGCGCCGCCCTTCTCGACAAGCGTCATTCCTTTCTCGCCGCGGGTCAAAAGCACGTTCCGGCAGTCCAGTCGGTTCAACAGTTCGCGCGCAGCCGCCGCGGCCTGCTCGTCGGTGCCGGCAGGAACACCCAGAGCGCCTTCAGCCTCTTTCCTATTCGGCTTAAACACCGTCACGCCCCGGTAATCGAAGAAGTTGTTTTGCTTGGGGTCCACGCTGATGACAAGCCCCTCCTTCAGCCCGAAGTCGATTACCCGACTCAAAAGGTCCTTCGTCAGCATTCCCTTGTTGTAATCCTCAAGCAGTATCGCGTCCAGGCTTCCTTTTATGGACCGAAGTACCCTCAATATCTCGGCGACAACATTCGCCCCGATATCCTTGCGCACTTCACGATCCATTCTCACGACATGCTGACTGTGAGCTATGACCCTCGTCTTTACCGTAGTGGGCCTGTCGCCGTCGGTTATTATCCCATCCCGCGACAATTGCATTTCGTCCAGTATCTCCCGCAGTCTGGTGGCCGCTTGATCGGCCCCGACTATGCCGAAGAGGATGGGATCCGCTCCGAGAGCTTTTATGTTGTTCGCGACATTGGCAGCTCCGCCAAGTCGTGAGGATTCGCTTTCGACTTCAAGTACCGGCACGGGGGCTTCGGGAGAAATCCTGGACACAACTCCCCATACATATCTGTCCAGCATGAGGTCCCCTATGACAGCCACTTTCTTGCCTCGAAATCCGTCAAATAAGCTCTTAAGCTTTTCTTTCTTGAAACCGCTCAACTAGAATCTCCAATTTTAATCAATTTACGCCGAGGGGCCCTTAAGAGCAATTGCGTTCAGTCTAATCCATCGCGAGCCACTTCCCAATCCGGCACCTTGCCCCTTATTTTGCCGAAGCGGCCGGGTTCGCGCAGCTGGGCATAGTGATCGGCAGATAATCTTTTCCTTGAGTGGAACATTGATAAAGGGAATGGAGTGTGTATTCAGACTGGCCCGTACACTTACGGAGGCTTCCCGATTGCCGCGGCGTCGCGCGGGGAAAGGAGAAATCTGACGGCAGTGATTACACCGACAGGCCCGGCGAGGTGAGAGGGCTCATCGGCTATTCAGTTTCATGAAGGACTTCGTAAACAGTCTTCAGGAGCTTCTCGCCGGTAAAGGGCTTGTTTATGAACGCGTCGACCTGATCCGATATCGAGCCTACCGTTTCGTCCTGAAGCCCGCTCGTCCCTATTATCTTGGTACCGGTCTCCATTCTCTTCAAGGCAGCGACAGCGGATTTGCCGTCGAGCACCGGCATCATGTTGTCTATGATAACGGTGCGCACGTTTTCCATGTTTTTGACGAAGACCGCGATGGCTTCGGCGCCATCCCCCGCCACTATGACCTGGTAGCCGTACGCTTCCAGCGTGGCTCTGGCGATTTCCCGAATTGAGGACTCATCGTCCACGACAAGGATAAGCTCGCCGTGACCGAGGAATTGGTCGAGATCGGTCTCGACAGGACTCGCGGCTTCGGCCTGCTCCGTGGCCGGGAGATAGATCTTGAATGTCGTACCCCTGTTGATCTCGCTGTAGACGTTCATGAAGCCGCCATGTGCTTTCACGAGGGCGAGGGCAGTGGACAAACCCAGACCGGTACCCTTCCCGACTTCTTTGGTGGTGAAGAACGGTTCGAAGATCTTATCAAGCAAGCCTTGGGGTATGCCGCTACCTGTGTCAGCGACCGTGATGACAACGTATTTCCCGGGCTTTGCGTCAATGTTTATTTTGGCGTAGTCCACATCGAGGACAGCGTTCTCCGCACCAAGCGTAAGCGTGCCGCCGTCAGGCATAGCATCCCTGGCGTTGACGCAAAGGTTGAGGATGACCTGGTGAAGCTGGGTTGCATCCCCGAGCACCGTCCACAAGTCTTTGGGCATCGAGTGTTCGACTTTTATCCACTTCGGGAACGTCTCGTTCGCAATGTTCATTATCTCTCTTATCACGTGTCTCGGCTGCAGAACGACGCGTTCGCCTTTTGCGCCCCTGCCGAACATGAGAACCTGTCGGACCATATCGGCACCGCGTTTCGCACTCGACTCGATCGCCTGCAGGATCTTTTCACTCTGCTCGTCGTTCAGTCTTCTCTTGAGTGCCCGCACCGACATCATGATAGGTGAGAGGACATTGTTCAAATCATGAGCAATGCCGCCCGCCAGGGTCCCTATGCTCTCGAGTCTCTGGGCTCTCATGAACTGGGCCTCCAGCTTCTTTCTCTCCGTGATGTCCGTGCAGACCTTCATTATACCCTTGGGTCTTCCGTCGATGTCCGTCACGAGCTTCCACCTGCAATCCAGGGCTATCTCTTCCCCGCCGCGGTTAAGTGCGGTGATCTCACCCGCCCACTCTCCGTCGGACCGGACGGCGTCGTTTGCCTCGGTCGCCTCGTCGCTCATCTCCCCTTTGTAGAGATCGACGAAGGCCTTCCCGATTACTTCTTCCGAGTTCCAGCCGAATACTTTCGTTGCACCGTCGTTCCAGAAGGTGATCGTTCCGTCCAGCATCTCCAGTATGATCGCATCCTGGGATTTATCGAGGAGCGCCGCCTGTTCCCTTATCTTCTCGTCCGATTGTTTACGTTCAATAGCCGTCGCAATCTGTCCGGAAAGAAGGGAGAGGAGGTTCTTCTCTGACTCGCCGAACTTCACGGCCGTCGAATAATTCTGGACACCGAGTACGCCGATGGTGCCGGAAGCAGTCTTGAGCGGTACACCAACCCAGTCTATCGGCATCTTTCTCTGTATCCCTGCCGTTTCATCGCTGTCGAACCGCTTCGCCTCGTTGACAGTGAGAACGGACGGGCTCCCGCCGAGCATGACTTGCTCATTGAAGGCGTCGAGGCCCGGCTGGCGTTCCGGTATATCGTATACTTCGTTTACATAATATGGATAGATCAGACTCCTATTGATGTCGTTCCTGAGAGCGATATAGAAATCTTTCGAAGGGACGAGCTGTCCGATCACCTCGTGTATGGACTTGCAGAATTCCTTGAGGCTCTCCGTAACGCGTGTGATCTCAGCCAGCCTGTAGAGTGCCGACTGGAGCATCTCCGACCGGCGGCGTTCGGTGTTATCCCTTCCCACTCCGACGAACCCGATTATTTGTCCCGTCTCCACCACGACTGTCAGCGATAGGTTCATCGGGATCGTCTGTCCGTCCTTGGAGGTGAAATCGACGTCTACGACCACCTCGTCCTCTTTTCCCTGAAGTGCGCGCTCCCTGTAGGATGTTATGAGTTCTTTCTGCGAGGTGAGGTCGAGAAGGCTCATTCCCACCAATTCGTTTTCGTCGTAGCCGAGCGAGCCGACCGTCCCACCCCGCACAAGCTGGATGTTCATTTGGTCGTCCAGCCTGAAGAGTACGTCGCTCATGAAAGTCAGCGCCGATTTCATGGCGTCATAGAGGGTATTGACTATGATCTTGTGCCGGAAGACGAAGTAGAGGGCTATGACAAGTGAAAGGAGAGATGTGAAAATGTAGAGTTCCATGCTCCTCGGGAAGAACGCGAAGAAGATCGACTCGGTGAAAGGTCCCGGCAGAAGGAGGAGGAGCAGCGCGAACCCCGCGACAAGGAGATTCGATTTCATCCCTTTGTCTGAGAATCCCTTGAGGAACGTGAACAAAAGCGCAATACCTATGCTGAACGCGACGGACATCCACGTGACCAGGAAGACGTAGCCGATCCCGGAAAGCCCCACTCCTGCGGTGATGGGCTTGGGGATAAGTCCGAGAAGTTCAAAGGTATAACTGAACAAACCCGCGAAGTAGACGAAGCTGACCGTGAGCGGCGACTGGAGGAGCTCTTCTCTCCGAACCATTATTATCATGAAATGGAGGAAGAAGAACGGGAACAATGCGAAGAGGAATGCGCCGACGGCGCTGATAATCGCGTAGGTGGCGTGCGTGAGCGACAGAGTCGACAGATACCCGCACGCCCCGAAGATCACGAGACTTGCAACCAGAAACAGGTAAAACTTGACTATCAGACTCCGGGTCGCTTTGAAGTATATTATCAGCGCGAGCAGCAGGTTGGTCGCTGCATAGCCGATCGATACGTATTTGTATAACATTTACCAGCCTCCGTTAATCGACACTTTGAGGAATCGGGCCCGAAACCGGATAGAATCCACCGGTCTCCTGGGGATAGCCACCGTCCGCCAAGGATGTCAAGCTTCCTGATGCCAACGCGGTAACTCCAATATGTGCGCTCTAAATGTGAATATATAAGTTGGACGCTCAGCGTGCAACGGGAGTCCCCTCCCGCTCTCCTTGGAATTCCGTCGCCTGGAATAAATTTAGCTCAAGTTCACCTTAGCTTCCACTCTGCCGGAAAAAACCGGGCTCAGCTTGTCTCTGCATTTGAAACATTCTATCTTCACCTAATGATGGATGATTTCAGTTCGCTCACGCTGGCGGGGCCTGCGGTCGTGCTCCGTTCCATCGGGATCAGGGATGTCGACGCGCTCTTCGGCATGATAAACACTTCCCGTGAACACCTCGAGAAGTGGCTCCCCTGGGTGGAATTCGTGCAGACCGTCGAAGACGAGAGACATATCGTGGAACAGTGGGTGTACGATATGCAGATGCGGGCGGCCATACATCTCTGTATAACCGTCGGCGGAGAGCCTGTGGGGCTTATCAGCACCCACCAGATCGACTGGTTGAACCAGCGCACGAGCGTCGGGTACTGGGTTAGCCGCCAACATGCCGGACGGAGATATGCGACAGAAGCCACCGCGCTCCTGCTCACTTACCTCTTTGAGAACCTCAAACTTCACAGGATCTTCATACAGGCTGCGACCGGAAACGTCGCGAGCAACAGGGTCATCCGGAAACTCGGCTTCAAGTGGGAAGGCGTCCTCCGGGAGAACGAAAGGGTCAAAGACTCCTTCCTCGACCACAACATCTACGGCATGACGCAGATGGATTTCAGCAGCCTCAAAGATGTCTTCTCGCGGTACCTCGCGGGATGAGATTTCCTGCAAGCGATTCCTTTCTCTCAATTCCGAAAAGCCGCGCAGAAACTACAGCGCGTACTTATCGTCGTCAGCGAGTTTGTCGGCAACAGCCCGTCTGATATATGCGGAGTTAACGGGCGTGTACTTCAGGAAACGACGGACCGCTGTCAGGTAAGTCCGCAGCATGTCTCCCTCCGCAATTACTGCAAGTGCTGCCTTGGCATGACTCTCAACGCGCTCGATCGCGTCATAGACGAAGGCGCGCGCAAGGTCGGTATAAAGTGCACTGTCTTTTCCCGCACGGGCCATCTTGCGAACTCGAAGGAGTACACTCTCCATGGCGTACGCTTCCATGGCGATGTCCGCAATATGCCAGACTATTTCCTGCTCGCTCTCGAGTTTGTCCATGTACTTTTGGAATGCGGCGCCGGATACGAGCAGGCCGACCTTCTTGGCGTCGGCAGCCAGCCTCATCTCGTCCGCGAGCAAACCTTCATAAGCCATTTCGCCCGCAGAAAATGAGATTATCTCATCCATCAGCTTCTGGGCGGCCGCCATCAGCGGGAGTTCTCCCTTCATCGCACGCCGGATGAGCATCGAAGGTATGAGGAGCCGATTGATCTCGTTGGTCCCTTCGAATATTCGATTGATTCTCGAATCACGGTAAGGCCGTGCAACCGGGTACTCTTCGGTAAAGCCGTATCCGCCGAAAATCTGAAGCCCTTCATCGGCAACATAATCCAGGATTTCCGAGGCGTACACTTTTATAATGCTGCATTCGACCGCGTACTCTTCTATACCCTTGAGAGTCAGGACAGTTGCATCGGGGCTCTTCTTGTCCACGTTCTGAAGTATCGAATCAATCAGACCCGCCGTCCGATATACCATCGTCTCACCGACGAACGCCCTTATTGCCATCTCACCCAGTTTGTGTTTGATCATTCCGAACGAGGCGATCGGCACCTGGAACTGCTTTCGAGTCTTCGCGTACTTCACGGCTTCTGTGATTATGGCCTTGGCGCCCCCGATGACGCCGGCGCCGAGCTTGAACCTGCCGATGTTGAGAATATTAAGGGCGACCCTGTGCCCCTTCCCTATTTCGCCTATTACATTGGCGGCCGGCACCTTCACATTGTCAAGATTTAATGCGCATGTCGACGAGCCCTTGATCCCCATCTTCTTCTCTTCCTTGCCGAGAGAAATGCCTTCGTAACCTTTCTCCAGGATGAAGGACGTGAACTTGTCGCCATCGACCTTCGCGAATGTGATGTATACGTCGGCAAAACCCGCATTGGACAGCCACATCTTCGTCCCGTTCATTGTAAAGTACTTGCCGTCCGGAGAAGGAACAGCCACCGTTTTCGCAGACAAAGCGTCGCTGCCGGAACCGGGTTCCGATAGGGAGTATGAAGATATCAATTCACCCGTCGCGAATTTCGGCAGGTATTTCTTTTTCTGTTCCTCGGTCCCGAAGTAAACAATCGGCAGCGTCCCGATGCCCGTATGAGCGCCGTGGCTGACCGCAAACGCACCGGTCTTCCCAAGGTTCTCCGCAACAAGCATTGAACTCGTCTTGTCAAGTCCGAGCCCGCCGTACTCCTCAGGGACATCGACGGAAAGTAATCCTATCTCTCCGGCTTTCCTGAGGAGTTTGACCGAGAGTTCATACTTCAGCTCTTCCAGTTTATCGACGTTGGGCATTACTTCGTTCTCGACGAAGTCCCTTGTCGTATCGGCAATCATCCTGTGCTGTTCGGTGAAATCCTCCGGGGTAAAAACCTCATCCGGCCCTGTTTCTTCGATAAGAAAGCTTCCGCCTTTCTTGTAACTCAAAACTTGTTTGCCGGTCGTTTCCATTGTATGCTCCTATTTTAGATTCTCGAAAATTCCCGCGGCGCCCATTCCTCCACCGACACACATCGTCACCATGCCGTATCTTGCCTTACGCCGCTTCATCTCATGCAGCAGCGTGGCGGTGAGTTTCGCGCCCGTACAGCCGAGAGGATGCCCCAGGGCTACCGCACCGCCGTTGACGTTCACCTTGTTCTCATCCATGCCAAGCTCCCTTATGACAGCCACCGCCTGGGATGCAAAGGCTTCGTTCAGCTCTA
>JAHECO010000084.1 GCA_024641705.1 Candidatus Kryptoniota bacterium | reverse complement strand
GATTCCGGTCTTCGTCGATAGTCCCCTCTCCGTCAACGCGACCGAGGTTTTCAGACTCCACCCGGAGTGTTTCAACAAGGACATTTTCAAGATGGTGCTTGCCCACGACGACCCGTTCGGATTCGAATACATCAAGTATATAAGGCAAGTTGAGGACTCCAAGAAGTTGAACGACATGGACGAGCCGATGGTCATAATTTCCGCCTCCGGGATGTGTGAAAGCGGCAGAATCCTCCACCACCTTGCAAACAACGTCGGCAATCCGAACAACACGGTCCTCATCGTCGGATACCAGGCTCCCGACACCCTCGGCCGGAGAATCCTGGAGCACCAGCCGAAGCTGAAGATTCTGGGCGACGAGTATCCTTTGAAATGTGAAATTGTTGAAATGCATTCGTTTTCGGCACACGCGGATCACGACGACCTGGTCGGCTTCACAGGTAATTTGAACAAGACGAGGCTCAGAAATATCTTTCTTGTACACGGCGAGACTGACGAGCAAGGGGCGCTTGCGCAGTCTCTTACGCAGATCGGATTGAAAAACATAGCAGCCCCGAAGAAAGGTGATAGGTTCGACATTTGAAAAAAGTACTGATCACAGGAGGCTCCGGCCTTGTCGGAAAGTACGTCGCCATGGATCTCGCCGCCGACTATGATGTCGCCGTGGCCGACAGGACCGAGCCGGGATTCGACGTGAAATTTTACAAAGTCGACGTAACGGACAATGCTACGTTCAAAGTCATCCCTGATACGTTCGACGTCGTCCTTCATCTTGCCGGCATACCGCACCCGCTCAACGATCCGGAGGAAACGGTATTTCACGTAAACACGTTCGGCACTTTCAACACGCTCCAGTTTGCCGCGGCCAGGGGCGTTCCGAAAGTAATACTTGCATCGAGTGAATCGACGCTTGGATTCGCGTTCGCAAAGAAGCCGCACAACCCGCTCTACTTCCCCATCGACGAGCAACATCCACTGGAACCGCAGGACGCCTATGGGCTGAGCAAGGTGTGTTCAGAAGAAATACTGAAGAGCTTCTCACGCGGCTACGACATGCACACGGTGGCTCTCCGGTTTCCATGGATCTGGGTTCCGGAAGACAAGGAGCGCCAGCAATACCGGAAGCTCATCTCCGATTATCCGAACTGGTCCAAGAACCTCTGGGCGTGGGTGAACGTCCATGATGTCTCACAGGCGTTTGCCAGGGCAATCGAGTTCCGGAGCGCCAACTTCGATCGGTTCTTCATAACCGCGGACGATAACTGGACCGGCTTCCCCGCAACAGAGCTCATCAGGAAATTCTTCAAGGGAGTCCAGGTAGTGCATTCGATGGAGGGCCCTAAGAGCCTGATTTCAAGCGACCTGGCAAAGGTTGTTCTGAAGTATTCTCCTAAGTACACGGCATCGGACATCTTCGATTGACGCGGGTGCTGATCGATACGGACGCGGGCGTCGACGACACCCTCGCAATTGTGTATGCCGCAAGCTCACCGGAAATCGAGTTGGAAATGGTGACAACGGTGTCGGGAAATGTACCCGTCCGTGAAGTCACTCAGAACGTCCTCTACTTGAAGGAGATATTAAAGCTCGGCGTGCCGGTACACTCCGGCGCCGACGTGCCGAGAGCGAGGAAGCTGGTCACCGCTCCGGAGGTCCACGGAGAAGACGGTGTAGGAGGTTTCAGGAACTCGAACCACGTCCCTCCGGTGAGCTGGGAGACGAAGGACGCCGCCAAGAAGATCGTCTCAGCGGCAATCGACCATGGCCCGAAACTCACGATAGTATCGTTGGGGCCTATGACGAATCTCGCAGATGCGGTTGCCATCGATGCCGAGGCAATCCGTCACGTGCAGCGCATTATCCAGATGGGAGGCGTCTTCACAGGTTACGGGAACACGACGGAATTCACCGAGTTCAATATCTACGTAGATCCGGAGGCCGCCGATTTTGTGCTCAGCAACGGAATAAAAGTCAAGTTCGTGCCGCTCGATTTGACCGAGCGCCTCTTCTTCCCCCGCCCGATCCTCGAGGACATGGTCCGCAAGTCCCGGACTAAGAACCCTCAACTGGCACGCCTCCTAAAAAAAGCTTTGCGATATTACATAAACTACCACCGCAGGACCGAGAAGATCGACGGATGTTTCCTCCACGACCCAATAGCCGTGGCAGCGGCAGTGAATCCCCGATGGTTTAAGTTCGTAGACTCCCTGGTCTCGATAGAGACGAAGGGGGATTACACGTCGGGGATGACGATCGCCGATTTCAGAAAGAGGCAACGTTCGTGCAATTCAGAAATTGCCGTCGCATTCGACGCGAAGAATTTTGTCCGGGATTTCACCCGGAAAGTGTTCGGTGCACTGCTCCACCAGGACGTCATAAAGCGCGACTGTATCACGGCCCGTTCCACTACGACTTTCGACATTACTCTCAATTAAACAGAAAGATTCATGTCGATAGAATTCATCAACGTCGGCAAGAAATTCGCCGAAACCGCGGCACTTGATTCCGTATCGTTTAAAATCGAAAAGGGGACAGCATGCGGCTACATCGGGCCGAACGGTGCGGGAAAAACGACGACGGCACGCATAATAGTGGGGCTTGAAAAGGCGGATGTCGGAACCGTAAGGGTTGCGGGGGTGAACGCGTCTTTGGGAGGAGCGAGTATCCAGAGACAGGTCGGATATGTGCCTGAATCGCCGAAGTTGTACGAAGCCCTTACTCCCGTTGAAACCGTGGCGATGTCCGCGATGCTCAGAAGGTTCGGGAAGGATAAGGCGGCCAGGAGACTAGGAATTCTTGCTGAGATATTCCTTTTCAAAGACTATCTGAAGAAACCGGTTAGCGGTCTGTCCAAGGGCACCAGGCAGAAGCTCGTTATCAGCCTGGCACTCCTGTTTAACCCGTCGATCCTCGTACTCGACGAGCCTACCGACGGACTGGACGTTCAGGCTGTTCTGTCGCTGAAACAAATAATACGGCACTTCACCGGCCGCGGCGGGACAGTCTTCTACAGCTCACACTTGCTGGATATAGTCGAGGGAGTGTGCGACGAAGTGTTTTTCATAAACCGCGGCAGCATCGCGGGGCAATTCAGAAAAGAGGAATTCGACGGCAAAAGAGGTTATCTTGAAAATGCTTTAGTGGAAAGTATCGGAACCAGGAACGAGCAAGAGCTGATAAATGCATTCTTTGAAAGTGCGGAGTAGCTTTGTCCTCATCATACTTCTTTATTTCACTTCGGATGCATGCTCACAGATTCAAGTCTATTCCGGCCCGCAGCCCGGAGACTCGGCCCTGGCCAGCTTCAGCCGGACGCTGAGCACCCTCAACTGGATTGGGAACGCCCGAAAAGCCTGGTCGTCGGAGGACTACTCAATTTTCGTCAACGAGAATTTCCATTCCGTCATGATCAAGTCTTCACCAAACCTGATCAGAGACGAACAGAATTTCTTCGGGCAGGCCAACAGACGCATTTCAGGCGACATCTTCGGCTTCGGACAATTCGAATCAGATTACGTCAGCGACAACAGGCAGATCGGCCTCAACTCGGTAGGAGCTTCGCAGATTCTCGGCGGCGTTTTCTTTTCGGCGAACCAGGACACGGTCCTTGCAGGCGCAGGCAACAAGTGGGACCGGCAAGCGGGGGTGGACAACAGCGGGCTCACATATACTTTGTACGGTGCCGGCGTGTTCAATCCTCTTCCCGGAAGCCAACTAATCCCATCGCTCCTCCTCCACGACGAGCAGATCTTCCCAAGACGTAACCTCGATAGGAACATCCAGGTTGGCTACTTGCAGGTGTTTTCACCGCTGGCCCTCATCCGATTCAGCGGCGGGTATGTCACCCAACTTCGGGATTTCTTCTTCCCTGCCGACTCAACCGTGCAGAACCTTTTCGGCGTGACGAACAATATCCAGGATAGGAACGAGGACAGGACTTCCTTCACCGCTACTATTCTGATGCCGGTTTGGTTTTTCGAGCTCAAAGGATTTGCGACTTACAATCAGAGACAAATCGATTTCACGTACAGGTATCTTCCTTCGCCCCCCGTATCGAGCCTTTTCAACACGAGAATCAGAACATCGAATTTCAGGATTCGCGGTGATATGATAACGAATCTGGAAAACGACACCCTTCTTTTGAGTATGGATCACAATGAACGCTCCGAAACTCATTCTCTTATTAATGTATTGCTTGTAAACCCCTTCACCGAGCAGCAAATGTCCAACCAGGCGCAACTGAACAATTTCGGAACCAGAAATACCGTCTCCGGCCAGGTCATACTGCATTTCGGAAGCACTCTCGTAGGCATGACGGGGCTTGCCTCACTGTTCCGTTACAACACGCCGAGCGATCAAAACTACGACGATCGGGATGAACTGACGAACACCCTTGTTCTGAATCTGAACCACACGTTCAGTCCGTCGTTCAACGCCGGACTGGGAATTGAGGCAGATCTGATTCACATGGTCTACCTGAAATCCGAGCGAAGTGCCAATAACAACAGGAATTTCATATACAGGTTGTTTCCCTCGGTCATCTATTCGAGTGAAAACCTCGTATCATTCAACAGGTTCGAGGTACTCGCCAACTATACGGTCTACGACTACGAAGCTTTTTCACAAGTCCACAGCTTCTCTTTCCGGCAGGCGTCTTTTCTCGATTCGACATCTGTAAACCTCACCTCAAAGGTCTCGCTTTTGTTTCTGGGCAACGTGAAACTTTACACGCGGGGTGAATTGTATTGGTCGAGTTTCTCCGAGTTTCCTTTGAATTATTTCGTTGATCAGACTCTCTGGCTCTCCCTCTTTTATTCCTCGGGGGGCTTGACGTACGGGGTCGGATTCAAATACCTCTCGCTCACACAGTATAATTATACCACGGCGAAGGACAGGCAGTTCGCATCTCAGATTACCAACTCCGGCCCGACTGCATTTATTCGGGCGGACTTCACAAACCTCGAACTGACTTTCAGCGGCTGGTACCAGGTCTCACGCCAATTATTGCAAAACGAAGTTGTTTATCCTAACTTCGAGATGACAGCGAAGTACAAAATCTAATGGATGAATTGCACAAGCGTATAGTAGTTAAATCGGGAAATAGTGCTCTGAGGGAAGCGGAGGCGGAGCTCAAAGCCATCCTCGATCAGCTCGATCTATCCGAATCGGACGAACACAATCTCCTCGTGGCAGCGAGTGAAGCTGTCAACAATGCCATCTCGCATGGAAACCGAAACGACCCGGCGAAGTCGGTAACAGTCGATATGTATTACCAGGAAGAGGGAGAGATGGTGATCACGGTTGAAGATGAGGGCGGAGGTTTCAACCCTGCGGAACTTCCCGACCCGCTTCTACCCGAGAACCTGCTGAAGCCCAGCGGGAGAGGAATACATATCATGAAATCGCTGATGGACAGCGTCGATTTTGATTTCACCGACCGCGGCACGAGAATCACAATGCGGCTCAATCTTGCCAAGAAGGACTAGCAGGTTGTTGAAAAACCCTTAAGAAATATTTTTTTTGATACGGGCCGAAAGAGGTGAATGGTGTATTATATTTTTTGTGTTCATAAGAAATCATTCATCATCATGACTGGAGCGAT
>JAHECO010000056.1 GCA_024641705.1 Candidatus Kryptoniota bacterium | reverse complement strand
GAGTTGTACGTCAATACCTATAACAAACACTCGCACCCTTTTTCATGGACGGCATCCGCTGATTCCATCATCGCAAAAATTAAAAGACTTTGTCAATTTATTTCAGAGACACAACACTAGCTTTGAGGAGTAATAGTACGATAACCATGCTCGAATTGGGACCGAGATGACGGAGACGTCAATCCGCGAATCCGGAATGATGCTGCGTGTCCGGGGCGCCTCGCGTGCTGTCATAATGACGCTGCTCTTTACTGTATCGGCGTTTGCCCAGATTTCGCCCGGTCCGTTCACATCCGCCCATGCTAATCTCGAGGGCATTACCAACTGCACGTCCTGTCACACTTTCGGCCGGCAGATATCGAACGTGAAATGCCTTTCGTGCCATAAAGAAATCGACACGCGCATCAGGGATAATGTCGGCTACCATGCGACCGTGAAGTCCAAAGAATGCGCCGAGTGCCACCAGGAACATCTGGGAAGGAATTACGAGATTGTTCGTTTCGATACTTCGTCGTTCGACCACTCCATCGTCGGCTTCGTTCTGGATGGCAAACACAAGACGATCGGTTGCCGCGCCTGCCACAATCCGGCACATGTAGTTGCAGCGGATGTCAGAAAGCTCCCTTCGGCTCAGCTCCAGAGCACGTACCTCGGCCTCTCACCCACTTGCTCGTCCTGTCACCAGGATGTCCACAAGGGACAATTCTCACAGGCTTGTTCGTCATGTCATGGTACACAGGAATGGAAGCCTGCCTCGAAGTTCGACCATGACAAAACGGACTACCCCCTGACGGGGAGGCACAAGACGGTCGCATGTTATAGCTGCCACAACCAGAAGATGGACGACGGACAGACCGTTAAATACACAGGACTTGCGTTCTCTTCCTGCGGTTCGTGCCATTCGGACCCGCACAAGGGAGCATTCAAGGAAGCATGCTCGACCTGCCACACGACGGAGACCTTTTTCAGAGTCACGGGTGGGAATTTCGATCACTCGAAGACTCTTTTCCCGCTCCTCGGAAAACACGCCCAAGTGAAGTGCGCCCAATGCCACCAGGAAGACCCCAAGAAGAAGGACATCAGCGGAAGTTTAGGTTTCCATATCACGCGGTTCAAGGAGTGTTCCGACTGTCACGCAGACGCACACGCAGGTCAGTTCGACAGTGCCAGCGGCGGGGACAAATGCGAGCGATGCCACAACGTCGAAGGTTTCACCCCGTCGACATACACGATCTCCGACCACCAGAAGACACCGTTCCCCCTCGAAGGGGCACACCTCGCGGTAGCGTGCACCGATTGCCACCTGGCGCACAAAGTGAACGCTCCTTCGACCAGGCAGTTCATCTGGGCGGGGAGAATCACCTGTGTTACCTGCCATTCCGATGTCCATGGCGGGCAGTTCGCAAAGCTGATGACCGACGGATGCGTCACCTGCCACACGACGCTCTCCTGGCAGAAACTAGTTTTCTCGCACGATAAGACCAGCTTCCCGCTTAGAGGAAAACATGTCGTTATCGCCTGCTCCGCCTGTCATGCGCGGCCCAAGAACTCCAACCTTCCAGCGAAGTACGTCGGACTCGACACCCATTGCTATTCGTGTCACCAGGATGCGCATGCCGGGCAATTCGCGTTTGATGGCGTCACGCACTGCAGCAACTGTCACGCTTCGGACAGCTGGAAAAACATTATATTCAATCACGACACTCAGTCGGATTTCCCGCTGACCGGCAAGCACATCGGTGTCCCGTGCGCGAAGTGTCATCCGACCGTCGAAATAGACCATAAGCCTGTAGTCAAATACAGACCGATAGGAACGAGATGCATAGATTGCCATTCGACCTGACCGCACTCCGGGCCCACCCCGATCATACAGGGAAAGCGTCCGCCTTATCCCTTTTGCTCTTCCTCCTTTTCAGCGCTAATGCACTCGGCCAGGAGTCTCCTCACGGCAACATAAAACTGCAGTGTACCGACTGCCATACCACGGAGGGCTGGACGGTACTCGCATCTCCGATGCAGTTCAACCACTCGGATACGGGCTTCAAGCTCACGGGGCAGCACCGGAACATCGCGTGCGCCCAATGCCATGCCGGGCTCAGGTTCACGGATACTCCCGCCGATTGCTATTCGTGCCACCGGAAGGATTACGACGCGGCGGTCTTGATCGACCATCGGCTCGCAGGCTTCGGGACGGATTGCTCTCAGTGCCACCGGGATAACGCGTCGACGTGGCAATCGAGTTTCGACCATGACCTCACACAGTTTCCCACACGCGGGGCACACGAGGCGGTCCCTTGTCTCAGCTGCCATGTCGGCAACCGTTATCGGGGAACGCCGATAGAATGTGTGGCCTGCCACCAGAACGTTTACATATCGGCACAGAACCCGAATCACATCACCGCGGGCTTCAACACTCAGTGCGCCGTGTGCCACAGGGCACTGACGTGGCAACCGGCCGCTTTCTTCCCGCACCCGTACTTTCCGATCCACGCAGGCGACAGGCACAGCCCGGGCGTATGGAATGCCTGCACCGATTGTCATGCCGGCCAGCCGAACTACACTACTTTCGCCTGCACAAACTGCCACGAGCATACAAAGGCACGGACCGATTCGCGGCACCAGAATGTCGGCGGTTACGTGTACGAAAGCAGCGCATGCTATCGCTGCCATCCGACCGGAGGAGGGTAATTGAGAAACGGCGGAATGAAACAATTGCTGCTTGTCTTATTGGTGACCACTGCGCCGGCCACGGCGCAGCCCAGGAAACCGTTGAGATCGACCGTCGCATACATAGCGGGAGCAACGATCTACCTCAATGTCGGTCGGCTGGCACAGGTTGCCGAAGGAGATACCGCCGTAGTTTTCCGTGACGGAAACCCGATCGGGTCCGCCGTCGTCACAGCCACCGCCGACAGCTCAAGCGCTGCCAGAATACTGACGCAAGCAAAAGCCTTCATGATCGGAGACACCGTCACGATAATGACCGGGATCGCGCCGACAGAGCGACACAAGAAACTCTCATCAGAAAATTCTCGAATGCCTGCAGCGGGCAATTCTACCTCAAACCCTCCTTCAAGAACTCGGGAGAACGTACTCTCGGGGCGGATAGCGCTCCAGTACAGCATGGTAGCGGCCGAGGACTCAAAGTTGAATCTGAGTCAGCCTGCAGCACTGGTTCAAATGAACATCATCAACCTGTTGGGCGCCGGAATGTCGCTGAATCTATACGGCGTCAGTTTCCTCAACGGGAACGGGGCTTACGCGCTGTACGGCAACAGGGCCGGCCTTCAGAACAATTTCTACGTCGCATCGCTGACGGGAGAGGTGCCGGGCGCCGGCCTGGGATATGGATTCGGGAGGCTTAGTTCACAATTTGTAAGCGGGCTTGGCAGTTTCGATGGAGGCCAGGTCTACTACCGGATAAATAACCTGACTTTCGGAGTCGTCGGTGGCGGTGCCCCGACCGTTCCCTCTTCATCGCTGGGCTACGTGGGTACGAAGACGGCGGCTTTCCTGAACTATCACACCGGCACGGATGTTTTCCATCAGTATGACGGCACGATCGCGTACGGCCTCCGCATGCGCAACGGGGTTCTCGACCGGAATTTCCTTTACCTCCAGAATTCCCTCTCGCTCGGTTCGAAGCTCAGTTTGTACGAAACGAGTGAGATAGATATGAGTAAGCTTTCCGGCGGGTCGCGCGTACCGGGACTTGATTTTTCAAACACATTTTTCTCGATGAATTATTTTCCGACTAGGTGGCTCTTCGCCAATATCGGTTACGATGCTTACAGGACCGTTTATCTTTTCGAGACAATGAAGTCCATACCGGATTCCCTGATCGACAGAAACCTCCTTCAGGGCTTCCGCGGAAGCGTCAGCGCCTATTTGCCGGGAGAGGTCACTGTCTCCGCCAACGCGAGTTACAGGACAAGGAAGAACTACGCGAGAAACGAACACACGATCGGCGCTTCGGTCAGGGCTGCGGACCTCCTGGACCTGGGTGTGGAAGCGGGCATCCGGTACACGAACCTGTACGGCGTCTATTCGAATGGGAACGATGTGACGCTTGAACTCGGCGGCACATTTTTCGATGTTCTGGATGTGAGCCTTAGCTACGACTCATACAACATATCCGTCTCGCTCCTGCGACAGACTTACAACACACAGACAATCTCGGGTTTCCTGAGTTACGAACTCTCATCGAGCTTGTATTCTTCCCTGGGATTGGACGATGTGATTGATCCTACCATGAACAGTTTCCGGGTGTACGCCGAAATTGGATTGCGATTCTAACAACCGGCACACATGAGCCAGACACTGATCACCTTCGCAGTTACTCTCCTTCTGATTATTCTTGCCGTTGTTCCGTACTTCCGCCACCTCCGAAAGAAAGAGGAAAAGGCAAGGAAGAAATTCCAGGAGCTCAAGATAAGCGGGCTCGATGAGGCTGCCACGGTGCATCCCCACATCGACGTGACGAACTGCATCGGGTGCGGGGGTTGTGTGAAAGCATGTCCCGAGGGCGACGTCCTCGCGATTATCGAAGGCAAAGCTACCCTCATACACGGCGCCAAATGCGTCGGGCACGGCCTCTGCGCGGAAGCCTGCCCTGTAGGCGCGATTGAACTTCTCATGGCCAGGCCCGGGCGAAGCGCCGACCTGCCTGCACTCGATCAAAATTACCAGACCAACGTTGAGGGAGTTTTCATAGTCGGGGAACTCGGCGGTATCGGGCTGATCAAGAACGCCGTCGCGCAGGGCAAGACTGCCGTCGAATACATAAAGACGAAGCCCCGCAACGGCGCAGCGGATTTCGACATGGCGATTGTGGGCGCCGGTCCCGCCGGGCTCGCGGCCGGCCTTACCGCGAAAGCAAACGGCATGAGGTACGTCATCCTGGAACAGAGCGATATCGGAGGCTCGATACTCCACTACCCGCGGGCAAAGGTGGTGATGACGTCCCCGGTGGAGCTGCCGATCTGGGGCAAGCTGAAACTGACCGACGTAAAAAAGGAAGCTCTATTAGATGTCTGGCAAAAAATTATCGCAAAAGCCGGACTGGACATAAGAACCAACGAGAAAGTGCTCGAAGTCAGGAGGGCTGACGAGTATTTCGAGGTCACAACGGCCTCAACACGACTAACCGCGACCTATGTTGTACTGGCGCTGGGCAGGCGCGGGACTCCCCGGAAGCTCGGCGTGCCGGGCGAGGAGTTGTCCAAGGTCATGTACAGGCTCATCGACACCTCGACTTACCGCGACTCAAACATACTGATCGTAGGTGGCGGAGATTCCGCCGTCGAAGCGGCGGCCGGGCTGGCTCTTCAGAAAAACAACACGATTACGTTGTCGTACAGACGAGAAGCATTCACAGGGATCAAGGAACGCAATCTCCAGCACATACGGGGCCTTATAGCGAAGAAGAAAGTCCGTGCCGTCTTCAATTCCGAAGTTACTGAGATAACGGATAAGACAGCTGTCTTGCAGAGTCCCCAAGGAAGGCTCGAGATCCCGAACGACTTCGTTTTCATCTTCGCCGGAGGGGAACTTCCCTTTGAACTGCTCAAGAAGATCGGGGTAGGAACCCGAATGCAGGAACTCGACGAGCCGGCGGTGCGTGCCGCATCCTGACCCGGCGACGGGACGCAGGACTCTCCCTACCGTTCTTCCCGAAGAATATCCCCCACGATCCTGAGGACATCGGAGGTTTTGTAAGGTTTCTGGATGAAATGCGTGATGCCTTTGTTTTCCAGGTCAGATTTCACTTCGGGATCTATGAAACCGCTCGCGATAGCGACTCTGGCGTTTGGCGAGATATCCCTGATCCGGGCGACCACTTCCGCCCCGCTCAATTTTGGCAGTCCAAGATCGGAGATAACGAGCGAGATTCGATCCGAATGCTCGCGGAATGTCTCCACTCCTTCCTCACCTTCCTTCGCGGTCATGACGTGATACCCTTTGGAGCCGAGAGTCGTCTTGAGCAGTTCCCTGAGCATCTCTTCATCCTCGATTACGAGGATCGTCGCGTTTCCTTGCACCTTGCCGTCGCCGGTCGTCGCGGCGACCTCCGCGTTGATCACCGAAGGTTCCACCGCGGGTATGTATATCCTGAAAGTCGTTCCAAAGCCCAACTCGCTCTCGACGTCGATCAGACCTCTGTGACTCTCAACTATGCCGTAAACCACGGATAGCCCGAGTCCTGTTCCCTTGCCGACTCCCTTGGTAGTAAAGAAGGGTTCAAATATTCGTTGCCGCGTGGCTTCATCCATACCGGCTCCGGTATCGGCAACACTGACCTCGACATATTCCCTGCTTGCCGCCTCTGGGTGCCGGGTCATGAGGCTGGAGCCGGGTATGACGTCGGTCGAAATCGTCAGCTTGCCTCCCTTGGGCATCGCGTCTCTGGCATTGACGCTGAGGTTCAACAGGACCTGGTGAATCTGTGTGGCATCCGCCAGGACAGGAGGAAGTTCTTTCATGAGATTAGTGTGGATTTCGACCGTTTTCGGAAAGGTCTCCGTTACCAGCCTCTCGATTTCCATTACCGCGTTGTTGAGCACGAGTGTCTCGAAGGTGATTTCAGTTTTCCGGGCGAATGTCAGGAGCTGCCTGACGAGGGACTTACCGCGGTCGGAGGCCTTAGCGATTGCCTGCATCCCCCGTCTGAATTTCTCCCGATCGTAGGATGACTCACCGAGCAGCTCCGAATAGCCGACGATCACGCCGAGAATGTTGTTGAAGTCGTGAGCGATCCCGGCCGCAATATTGCCGAGCCCTTCCAGTTTCTGTGTCTGTATAAACTGCCGTTCGAGCGTCCTTATTTCAGTGATGTCTTTGGCCATACCGCTTATCACATCCCTGTCAAGCGATGCGCTGAGCAGGACGTTCTTTGTTTTCCCGTTTTTCGTGACAAGCTCGACCTCTTTGCTTTTCCCTGTCCTGCCGTACGTCTGGAGCGCCTCGATGAAGCTCTGCATGTCTTCAAGTTTACTGTAGAAGGAGGAAGAGCTGACCGACATCATGTCCTGCGGCGAATCGTATTCAAGCATATCCGCCATTGCCTGGTTTGCGTAGACTATCGTGCCGCTGAGGTTGATCTTGTATACTCCTACCAGCGCGTTTTCCACGAGTTCCCTGTATTTCTTCTCTGAGCTGGCGAGCTCTCTCTCCATTTCCTTTTGCTCGGTCACATCCCTTGCGACCCAAATCACCGAAGTTTCACTCATGGGGGACACGTTGGCAGCGAACCAATAGAAAACGCCGTCCATCTCGAGCCTGTATTCGAACGGGACAGTCCTTTTCAAGCGCAGCGATTCTCGTACTACGGAGAGAAACTTGTCGGCGTCTTCTCTGGGAAAGAGCTCATGAAGCGTTCTGCCCACGAGTTCTCCGGCCGGCCTGGACAAAAGGGACTGATTCGTCGGCGCGATCTTCACATATCTACCCTCAACATCTATCGACACGATGAAGTCATTCATCGACTCAAAAAGCGCGCGGAGCTCCGCCTCTGATCGCCGGAGAGCTTCGTCCACGGCCCGTTTTTCGGTGACGTCTATCCCGACTCCGACGAGGCCGATCACGTCGTCGTCCCTGTCCCGCAGCGGGACTTTCGTGGTCAGAAGCCAGTGCTCCTTTCCTCGGGCGTCCACGATACGTTCCTCCCTGCCGATAACGGACTCCCCTTCAAGGATGACCCGACGGTCGTCGGCAAGAAGTCGTTCCGCGACCTCCTTCGGATAGATATCGAAATCCGTCTTCCCGATTATTTCAGATTCTGAAGACAGTCCGGCAAAATGAACGACATCGATTGGGTTGGCGATCACTTTTCTGTAATTCCGATCCTTGACATATATCGCGTAGGGGAAGTTGTCGATGAGTGTTCTCAACAGTATTCTCTCCCTTTCCGCCTCGTCCTCCGCCTTCTTGCGTTCCGTGATGTCCCTAAGCACGCCATCGACGCGTACCAGTCGTTTGCCTTCGTAAACCGGAACGGAGTAGTCTTCGATGAACCGCTGGGAGCCGTCCTTACAGACCCACCAATTCTGCCATATAGGCGGCATCCCCGAAGTTTCGACCTGCATTTCATTTATTACGGGGTCAGGTACATCCTTTTCCTCCCGCTGAATCACGATCCGGAGGAATGCCCACCTTCCCCCCATGGAAGCTATATCCGATGTGGAATAGCCGAGCATCTTCCCGAAAGCCGGACTCAGGTACTCGAATTCTCCCGTCCTGCCGTCGATGCTGTAGATAGCATCACGGATCGAGTCGGTAATCCTCGAGAGCCTTTCCTCCGAGGCCCGCAGCTTCTCCTCTGCCTCCCTGAGGGCCGTGATGTCGGTGGATACTCCGACGAGTCCTATTATGTTCCCTTCCGTGTCCCGCATCGGAATCTTCGAAAGCAGTTCCCAGTGTTTCTGGCCGCTTTTGTCGATTTCCTGCACAGGCTTGTTAAGCACCGTCTTCCCGTCACGGATTACCTTCCGGTCCTCACGGAAATACTCCTCCGCCATCTCGCGCGGACACACGTCGAAGTCGGTTTTCCCGAGGAGCTCTTCGGCCGCATTCAGCCCTATGTGTTCGCTCATCCTCTCGATGTGAGCCGGGTTGACGAGTATCTTCCTGAATTCATTGTCCTTGGCGAAGATTGCGTTGGGGATGTGGTCGATTATCGTCTTGAGCAGAATCCGTTCCCTCCTCAGCGCCTCTTCCACGCGCTTCTGCGCCGTAATCTCGTTGGTAATGCCGACGAACCCTGTTATCTCTCCCTTCTCGTCGCGCAGGGGGATCTTTGAGATCAGCTCCCATTTGCCGAGACCATCTGGTCCGCTTGAATATTGTTCGCGGTTCACCACCGCTGTTTCTTCGCGAAGTATCTTTTCATCTTCTTCGTGAAATGCGCGGGCCATTTCTTCGGGATAGATCTCGAAGTCTGTTCTTCCGACCAACTGAGATTCGGAAGTAACCTCCTTACGCGATGACTGCGCCACTCGTTGAATGTGGGCGGGATTGGCAATGACCTTCCTCAGGTTCTTGTCTTTGACGAAGATAGAATTCGGAAGATTATCAATGAGCGTTCTGAGAAGAGTCCTCTCGCGAGTTCGCGCCTCCTCGGCCTCCTTCTGTCTTGTAATGTCTGTCACAATTCCAACTAATCCGATGACCTCGCCGTTCTCATCCTGCAGCGGGACCTTGGACACGAGCTGCCAGTGCCTCCTGCCTTTCGAATCGAAGACCATCTCCTCCCTGTTCAAGATCGTTTCTCCGTCGCGGATCACGCGCTGGTCGTCGGCAAGAAACTGCGCGGCCTTTTCCTTGTCGTAGATCTCGAAATCGGTTTTCCCCAGGAAATCGTTCTCGGATAGGCCGGGTTTACCGGAAAAGAGGGCCGTCCGCGAGATGTGAGCCCTGTTGACTGCCGTCCTCCTGTAATTCTTGTCCTTGACCCAGACCGATGCCGGCAGATGATCGAACAATGTTTTCAGCATCAGCCGTTCGCGTTGTTTCTCTTCCTCGGCACGCCTTCGTTCGGTAATGTCAGTGCCGATCCCGACCAGGCCCACGACAGTCCCGTTCTCATCCCTCACGGGAATTTTGGACGTAAGCTGCCACCTCTTGCCACCGGCCTCATCGAATATGAACTCTTCCCTATCGATGACTGCTTCACCACGTTCAATTACCCTGCGGTCATCCTCGAAGAATCCTTCCGCGACTTCGCGCGGAAAGAGCTGAAAATCCGTCTTGCCGAGAACTTCAGACTCGGAGGACATTCCCGCGTGGCGCACGTTCGTGGGATTTGAGAGGATCTTTCGATATTTGTCGTCCTTCACATAGATCGAATTGGGAAGGTTATCCACGAGAGTCCTCAATAATATCCGTTCCTTCCTCAGTTCCTCTTCCATTTTTCTCCTGGCGGTGATGTCCTGCAGAGTCCCGAACAACCGCGTGGGCTTTCCGCTGGCATCCGGAATGAATTCGGCTGTTCCCCACACCCACCGGACCTCGCCGTCAACGGGCCTTATCATGTTAAACTCCAAACCGAACGGCTTCCGAGTCTTGAAGCCCTTCTTGATTTCCCCGACGAGCCGACGCCGATCTGACGGATTTATCAGAGCAAGCCATCCTCTAAAATCACGTTTGTAAGATGCATCAATCCCAACAATATCGAGGAGTGTGTCCGAACCGGACCAATTTCCCGACCTGACCTCGTACACATAAGAGCCGAGTCTCGCCACACGTTGTGACTCCTTGAGCCAGAACTCCCTGTCTTTAATGACTTCGTCTGCAGCTTTCTGCCGTTGGCGTGCCTCCAGGGCCCACAGAGCAAATCCGACGTCGTCGGCAAGCTCGGAAAGCAGGCGCGTTTCCTCAACACCGAACTGTCCTTCCGTGTCAGAATAGACGCAGAGCACACCAACCACATTCCCGCCGGCGTGCATCGGGAATGCTCCCGCGGATCGATAGCCTCTCTTGAGGGCCTCCGAAGCCCACGGTTTGAAAACCGGATCGTGCCTTATGTCGTTGCAAACCGATGCTTCACCTCTCGTCACCGCCGATGCCGCAGGGCTCTTCCCTCCCGGTCTATCGTCGGTCGTGATCACCACCGTGTGGAGATAGCCGTCCTCAGCACCGTTCCATGAGAGCGGCTTGACGATCCCGCTCTCCTCATCATAGATCCCGATCCAGGCCATCAGGTATCTGCCTTCGGCAACAATTCTGCTGCAGACTTTGGTGAAGAGGGCATCTCGCGTGGTCTCATGTATGATGGACTGACTGACTCCCGACATCATCCTGAGAATCCGGTTGAGTCGGGACTTTTTCTCTTCAGCTTCCTTCCGATCCGAAATATCTTCTACCGTACCCTCATAGTAAACCACTTTCCCCTTGCCGTCGCGGACGACGCGTGCGTTTTCCCGAACGAAAAGGGTCATGCCGTCTTTTTTCTTCCACGCACATTCCAACCCTCTCGCGGATCCCTCCGCTTCCACCGCTCTGCGGAATTGTTCACGCGAGTAACCGGGCTCATACCCCTCGCGGTTGAGATTGCGAGCCGACAATTCCTCCAGGCATTCGTATCCGAGCATGTCAAGGAGGGATCTGTTCGCAAAGAGTATGCGCCCGTCTGGGGTCGTCCTGTATATGCCTATCACGGCATCGTCCAACATACCGCGTAGACGCTCCCCCTCTTCCTTCAGTGTGTCCTCTACTCTCTTCCGTCCGGTGATCTCCACTACGGAGCCCGTGACTCCGATGTACGAGCCGCGTCGGCCGAGACGGACGCTTAGCCTGTCCTCAACCCATACATATTTCTTCGATTTCCTGGGCTTCATCCTGTACGTTGAGACCGACGACTTCCCTGACTCCAGTGTTCGTTCCCAGCTTTTCAGAAGAGCGGCGACATCGCCGGGGTGTACCAGGGCCATGTAGAGCGAAGGATCAGCCTGGAACTCACGCGCTGCCGGTCCGAGCATGATTTCCGAACTTTCGCTCATGAAATCGATGAACTGTTTCGGGGGATGCCCCTTGCTGATCGTTGCGTAGACCAGCTCCCTGCTGTGGCGGGGAAAGGATTGAGGAGGCTCGCTTTTAGTCATTGTTCCCTCCGCGAGATCAATGGTAAGAAGAAACCGTACGGTGAAAAGGTACTTCGCTCTCAAAAAGTGAGAACATGGGAGAGCTACTCGTGGTTAAAGTAATCAACCGTTTCGACAAAATCAGCAATTCTGACCTTGCGAACTTGGCCGACTCCCTGTCTCCGCAGTTCCTCCGTTGTTATAATCGTCATGAACGGGCAAAACTTTAATGCCCGATGGCTGGGGGGGCGCCCTGTTGGTCCCGGGGGATGCATGACGCCTGCGCATGCTGCCCACGGATTTCCACCAAGGCCCTTGAAACACACTGATATTTGAACTAACTTTAAAGGTCGATAGCCGGAAGTTACGGGGACAATCAGCCGGGCAGTCGGCCCCGAGAATTTGTTCTATTTTCTACGCATACAGAGTTTACCACTCTATTTCCAGTAAACAGACCTTGCGCCGGGACTCTGCTAAACGACGCATCCCAATCGCATGGTGACATCCAACGGCACCCGAAATTGGAATGTCAGGTTCCTCTCGCTGCAAGGCACAAAGCATAACTTCTTCACAGGAGTCAGATGACGATAACTTTTTCAGGTATTCTTGAGATCGACCGCTCACGCCCCCGAGGGGCCTGGCCGGGCCACGGTCAGCGTCACGATGTCTCTCAGCGGGAGCACGGATACATCAGGAACATTTCATTGTCGCTCGGACCTACGAGGGGAGACATCTACGTTCCGCAGTCGATGATTACGCGATATAACCTCCGACAGGGGGCCTTCATAGCCGGCAGCGCTGTGAACGGTAACGGCAAGAACCCTGAGGCCAAAGCAATCGACTCCGTAAACGGTATTGACCCTGAGAAATGGAAGTCGATCACGGAGTTTTCCGCTCATGACGCCGTATCGCCTAACGAAGTTATCCGACTCGAAGGCCCGCATTCGGATCCGGCAATGAGAATCGTCGACCTTTTCTGCCCGCTGGGAAAGGGTCAGCGTGCACTGATAGTGTCACCACCCAAAGCCGGCAAAACCATTCTCCTGCAACAGATCGCACAGGCGATGAACGAAAACTCGCCGGACATGGACCTGATCGTTCTTCTCATAGATGAACGCCCCGAAGAGGTGACGGACATGAGGAGGTCTATAAAGGGTGAGGTGTTCGCCAGTTCCAACGATAACGATCTCGTCAGTCACGTGCGCCTTGCGCAGCTTGTACCGGAATACGCCAAGCGGAAAGTGGAGACCGGAAAGGATGTCATTCTCCTCCTCGATTCCCTCACCCGTCTTGGGCGGGCTTTCAATGTACATCAGAAAAGCAGCGGCAGGACAATGTCAGGCGGTGTCGACATACGCGCGCTTGAAGTCCCCAAACGAATTTTCGGAGCCGCAAGAAAATTTGAAGGGGCCGGCTCTCTCACAATCATCGCCACCATCCTCGTCGACACCAACTCGCGAATGGATGAACTCATATTCCAGGAATTCAAGGGCACCGGCAATATGGAACTTGTCCTCGAAAGAGACCTCGCCAACGAGAGAATTTTCCCGGCGATCAACCTGGGAGTCTCCGGCACGAGGAGAGAAGAACTCCTTTTCGGAGACGCATTAAGGGAGCACCAGGAGTTGCGACGGTCTATCGCACGGATGTCACCTCGGGAGGGAATGCAGAACGTTCTCAAACTCGTCCAAAGATATCCTACCAACGAGAAACTCCTGGCTAACTTCAAATAAATATTCAGGACCCCCTTCCCTCCAGACATTTTGTCCCTCCTTCCGCCGCTACAGTCGCCGACCTTGCTGTAACGCAGACTTCCCATGTCGAATCCCAAACATTTGTTTGTTATATCGTCCAATTCCGAGGAATCTGAGACCCTGGGGCGTATTTCTTGTTCCATTTCCTTTTGGTGTCTGGTACAATGCGGGGTAAATGTAATTGAAAATTACGGAAATGTTACGACGTGTAGGCCAATGTCCTTCCTACCATTACAATTCACGGTATTTTCGTATGAATTTTCCGGCACAGTCGTTGCTAAATATACAGCGGACGCTCTCCACCGTACGCGCCGGCCGGCACACGGCGGTTTGTGTGAGACTAAACACAAACTCCTTGCAATGAGAGTTGCTGTGTAATTATCTTGTTGCGAGTAGAGCGTCAGGCTGCTTCAAATAAACTAGTTCTCACCTTCGGAGGGATAATGAAAAAGTTGATTGCCATTGTTGCGCTCGTCACTGGGCTGGCAACCGGTAATGCTTTTGCGGCAGGGACTGTAACTGCAACAGCTACTGTCGATCTCACGATCCTCTCGGCATTCTCCGTCAACATCGTAACGTCCACAATTAGCTTGGGAACAATCTATCAGGGAACCACGACAGCCAGCGTTGATCCGATCAACGGTGGAGCCTCCGCTGCCGCATTTAGCCTGGATGGTCCGAACTCAACTCCTGTTACATTTAGCTGGCCAAGCTCGATCACCTTGTCAAATGGCACGGACAACGGCACGTTTGCGGCTAACGTAACGGGCAACATTGCGAACACTCAGACAAGTTCGACCTCCCTGACAAACGGCGGACCTGCAGTCAACACCGCCGGCAGCGGTACGACGGTGTATTACTTCTGGGTTGGCGGAACAGCGACGGTTCCTGCAGCGGCCAGTGCAGGCGCCTACACTGGCAGTGTGACAGTTACTGTCACCTACTGATCAGAGAAATTGACAAGTGGCAGGCGGACATTGACGCCTGCCGTTTTTAATTTCTGCTTTACCGGATGAGAAGAATCGTCTTGGGGATAGCGTCATTCTTGGTCGCTGCAAACGCGTTTGAGCAAACGCATGTTGTGACGGCTACGGCATTGGTTAACATGACCATGAAGCCGACTATGGGATTGACAACGGGCCGCGATTTGACGTTCGGCTTCGTAGTTCAGGGGGTGACCTCAATATATGTCGATCCGATAACGGGGGGCAATTCGGCCGCCTACTTTTCCCTGTCTGCCCCGCCAAACACTCCCGTCACTGTTACCTTCTCATCTGGCGTACTATCGGATGGGAGCAACTCGATAGCATTCAACGGCGCACTTTCCGGGGGCCCGAGCACCACTCAGAACCAGTCGTCCCAACTCACAAGCGGAAACACTATAACCACTAACTCCTCGGGCGAGTACTATTTCTGGGCGGGTGGCACGGCCAACCTGTCGCCGACGCAGCCGATCGGGACCTACGTCGGAAGTTTTGTACTTACCATCGCCTACTGACTGATCCTTCGTCTACGCTCCCGCCCCGCGTGGATCCGTCACAGGTGGAGAGTATCCTGCTTGACTTAGTCGATGTGAAGAGCGTAACTTCACATCGGATGTAGAAAAAAGGTTCGTTCAGACAAGGGTCAATGGACGAACAGGAATAGGGGGAAAGACGATGTTGCTAAGACGTCACAGATTCGGGTTATGGGCGTCTCTCATAATCGGGGCTATTTTTGTTAGCCCGTGCGTAGCCCAAAAAGTTGTTTCTGCACGCGCTTCGGTAACCGTCACCGTCATACCGTCCATGACCGTGGCAGGGTGGAAGGCCCATGATTTCGGAGAATTTCGGCCAAAATCGGAGCTTCGCTCCGCCAACCATACTTACCACAGCCTCGGGGCTTTCTTCGTATCGGGGCAGCCCGGGGCGAGCGTTTTACTCAATTTTCCCACAAGCTTGACGTTACGGGGGCAAGACCGCTCCTCGTTGCTACTGGCCCCGAGAATTGCCTTCTGGAGCACCTCCGGTCCGGCAGTCGGAGGCCAGAACTTCCCCGCTCGCGCCACGAGTGGCAAGATTTCGCTTGACTCAGACGGCCGGCTCTCTGTTTGGTTTGGCCAGCTGGCAGATCTCGATTCCGTCTCCTGCGACTCATACAAAGGGGTAGACACAGTAAGCATCGCCTACTAGCGACAGGTCTTAGACCCATCCTGGATTGTAGGACACTCCCATTTTGGCAAATCAGGCCGCATTTCATGCTCTTCATTGAAACTATGGCCTTTTTTGGCTATCATGACATGTGCTAGGACTAGCAACCGCCATCGTGTCATATCTGGTTGGCTCCTTTCCGACGGCGTATGTGATTGGGAAGCACCTGCGCAATATAGACATCTCAGGGACCGGTAGCGGAAATATAGGTGCAAGGAACGCCTACGAGGTCACAGGCTCGAAGGCCATCGGTATCACCGTGGGAACAATCGACGTGATGAAAGGCTTCTTGGTGACATTATTGGCAACTCTGCTGTATGGACTGGTGCCCGGACTGACGGCAGCTGTCTTCGTCGTGCTCGGACATAACTATTCCATCTTCATAAAATTCAAGGGCGGGCGCGGACTCGCGACCGGCGCAGGCGCTCTCCTTGTTCTCCAACCGTTGGCAGTCCCGGTCTACCTCGCGGCATATTTCCTCCTCAGAAAGGTCGGTCTGAAGCTTTACCTGGCGAGTGTAATCTCGATATCCGCCGCATTCGTACTCCTGTTAATCGAAGTCTCGCCGGCCCTATCCCCGATGATTTTGTCGACGGCGCTCTTCACAGTGATCATGTCAAAACACATTTTACCACTGAAACAAGAACTTCAGAATGTATAGAGAATTTTCAGACGCCCAGCCTTGCTCAGTCAGAACGTCTTGTCAGGCACATCCGAAGTGGCGCGCTTACCTCCTTTCAATCCTGTTGCTCGCCGCGGTAGCCGCACAGGCCGCACCCCAGTCCGGGCACGGACAGGCCGAGGACCTCACGTCCACCCGTCAGAACGCCATTACCCGTGCCGTACAGGAGATAAGCCCCGCTGTGGTCGGAATTAACGTCACCGCGGTCAAGGAACAGCAGAGTCCGTTCGGAACGAATAATCCGATGCTCAGACAGTTTTTCGGAGACGACCCGTTCTTCAATCAGCTCTTCGGCTCTCAGAAGGTGGAAGTCAGGAGCCTCGGGTCGGGATTCATTATCTCCCCCGACGGCTACGTGGTCACGAACGAACACGTCGTTAAGGATGCGACAAAGATCATTGCCACCATGACGGACGGAAGCAAGAGGAGCGCAACAATCATCGGGCACGACGATCGCGCAGATGTAGCATTACTCAAGATAGACGGCAATAACCTCCCGTACTGCAAACTCGGGGACAGCGACAGCATACTTGTCGGGGAGTGGGTTGTCGCATTCGGTAACCCGTTCGGCCTCTTCGATATCAACGATAAGCCGACCGTCACAGTCGGCGTCGTGAGCTCGGTTGGGATGAATCTTGCAAAGATCGGCTCGAGGAATTACAACGACATGATCGAGACTGATGCCGCCATAAATCCCGGCAACTCCGGAGGTCCTCTTGCGGACGCGAACGGCAGGGTGATCGGCATGAACACAATGATCTACACCGGTGGAGTAAGCAACGCCTATATCGGCTACGGTTTCGCAATACCGATCGACAAAGTGCGGAGGGTCGTTGACGAGCTGAAGAAGTACGGCAAGGTAGTCCGCGACGCCTGGACAGGGCTCCAGCTTCAAGCCGTGGACCAGCAGATGGCGAAATATTTTGGCCTCAGCGAACCGCTCGGTGCTCTCGTCAGCAATGTTGAACCCGGGAGCCCTGCGGTCAAGAGCGGGTTCGCACCGGGAGACCTGATATTGAAATACCAGGGGAGGCCTGTGAGAAACGCAGGCTCGCTTCAATCCCAGCTCGATGACCTGAGGCCCGGCGAACGGATTAGGTTCGAAATCCTCCGCGCCGACAGACTTAATACTCTCTCACTCACGGTCGGAAGGAAGAAAGACAAATGATAAAGCGTTACTCACCTGCTGAACTTAGTTCTGTCTGGAGCGAAGAAAACAAATTCCGCATATGGCTCGATGTTGAAATAGCCGCTATGGAGGCACAGGCAGAACTGGGAAGAGTTCCCGCAGAGGCGGTCGAGGAGGTAAAGGCAAAAGCCAAATTCGACGTCGATAGAATCGATGAGATCGAGAGAACTGTCAAGCACGACGTGATTGCCTTCCTCACCAACATCAGTGAGAATGTCGGTCCGGCGGCACGCTTCGTCCACCTCGGCATGACTTCGTCAGATGTACTCGATACGGCCACCGCCATCCAGCTGAAGCAGGCGGGCGAACTCATATTGAAACATCTAATGGAGCTCAGGCGGATGATCGGAAACCTGAGCATTAAGTATAAAGATACTCCGATGATTGGACGTACCCACGGCATTCATGCCGAACCTGTCACATTTGGTTTGAAGATGGCGGTCTGGTACGATGAACTAGGGAGGGGTGAGGACCGATTAAGGAGCGCCATTGAGGATATTTCCGTTGCGAAGATATCGGGCGCGGTCGGCACCTACTCGCATATTTCACCGGAAGTGGAAAAATACGTCGCGAAGAAGTTCGGCCTTCGCCCGTCGATCACATCTACTCAGGTAATCCAGCGCGACCGTCACGCGCAGTTCATGACGCTGCTTGCCGTTGTCGCAGGGACCCTCGAGAAAATGGCTCTCGAGGTACGCCACCTCCAGAGGACGGAAGTCCTTGAAGCAGAGGAGCCGTTCACAAAGGGACAGAAGGGCTCATCGGCTATGCCGCACAAGCGAAACCCCGTCAATGCGGAAAGAATATGCGGCATGGCCAGGCTTGCCAGGTCATACGCAATGTCGGCGCTGGAGAACCAAGCCCTCTGGCACGAAAGAGATATCTCCCATTCCTCGGTTGAGCGCGTCATTTTCCCCGATGCGACTCTGGCTGTCGACTTCATGATCCTCGAATCGCAGAAGATATTCAGGAACTTCGTGGTTTACCCGGAGAAGATGCTGAAGAATCTTCAACTCACTCACGGCCTTTTCTTCTCGGAAGATGTTTTGCTGAAACTCATCGAGAAAGGCATGACGCGCGAGCAGGCGTATGCACTCGTCCAGCGCAACGCGATGCATTGCTGGGAAACCGGCGAGGATTTTCTCGCCGCGCTCGCGAACGACCACGAGATCAGCGAGAAAGTCGCGCGCGATGATCTCGCGAAGGTCTTCGATCTGAATTCCCTGCTGAAGAATGTCGAATACATATACAAAGTTCTTGGTCTGAAAGAATGAAATCTTCGTCGCTAATGCAAAACAAACCGTTCCTGGTATGGCTCGGCGGCTTTTACGGGCTCCTGGTCGGCTTGACCCTTGCAATGGCGGCGCAGATCACGTTCCTCAAGTTTTCGATGGGGCCTATCAAGTCCATTACTTTGATAGTCCTCGCCGGAGGCGCATCCGTGGCAGGCTCTCACCTGGTGAGCAAACATCTTTTCCACGATGACGAGTTGCTTCTCAGCAGACCGCTTCATTACGTATTGTTCTTTTCATTGCTTCCGATACTGATACTGATACTTTCGATCATACTCTTTTTCAGCCCGAATTAGTATCGGAAAGGCGGTCACGCTGATCCGGGGAGGCGATGATGACATCCGTCCGGAGAACCGCCGGCGGGGGGCGACATTCTCCTAAGCCGGGAGCGAACCGGGCTTCTGCTATCCCGCGGAACATGAGTTCCTATCAACCGCGGAGAAGGACAGGGATCCGGTTCTGCCGGCGTCGTTTGTAAAAACCGTGTGCTATCTAAACAGGAGCTGACAATGCCAAAAGCATTCAAGAACCTTATCGGCGGAAAAGAAAGAGACGCCGCATCGGGAAGGACTTTCGAGAACCGGAATCCTGCCGATTGGAACGAAGTCGTAGGAGTATTTCCCAGGAGCGATAAAAAGGATGTAGATGCAGCCGTGGACGCGGCAAAACGAGCTTACCGCGAGTGGAGCCTTTACCCGGCCCCGAGAAGGGGCGACATCGTCAAGAGGGCGGGCGATATCATGGTCGCGCGCAAGGAAGAGCTTGCGAGGGAAATGACACGTGAGATGGGAAAGGTCCTTCTCGAGACTCGCGGAGACGTGCAGGAAGGGATCGACACTGCGTACTACTCCGCAAGTGAAGGCCGCAGGATGTTCGGCGTAACCGCGCCCAGCGAACTCCAGAACAAGTTTGCGATGTCGATGCGGGTGCCCGTCGGCGTGGCGGGTGTAATCAGCCCCTGGAACTTTCCCATGGCTATCCCGACGTGGAAGATCTTCCCCGCCCTCGTCTCGGGCGATGCGATAGTCTTCAAGCCGGCTTCCGATACGCCGAAGACTGCGGCGACGCTCGTCGAAATACTCGTCGAGGCAGGAGTGCCGGAGGGAGTCATAAATATAGTGCACGGCGGAGGGAACGAGGTCGGCATGGCCATCGTCGAACACGAGGACATCGAGCTCATCAGCTTCACCGGCTCTACGACCGTCGGAAAGAAGATATCTGAGATAGCGTCCAGATCCCTGAAGAGAGTCTCTCTCGAACTTGGCGGCAAGAATGCCGAGCTGGTCATGGACGATGCCAATCTCGAACTCGCCCTCGACGGTGTTCTCTGGGGAGCGTTCGGCACAACCGGTCAACGATGCACCGCGACGAGCCGGCTGATTCTCCACGAGAAGATCCACGACAGGTTCCTCGACATGCTGGCCGAAAGGGCATCGCGGCTCAGGCTCGGCAACGGGTTGGATGAATCCGTGGAAGTCGGCCCATGCGTGAACGAGGCTCAGAGAGAGAAAGTCCACTCCTACGTCGAAATCGGCAAGAAAGAGGGGGCCAAGCTCATCCTCGGAGGCGAGTTCGCCAAAGGCGGCGACCTCGACAAGGGCTGGTTCTACAAGCCGACGATCTTTGCCGGCGTCACGCCCGACATGACTATTGCCCGTGAAGAGATCTTCGGCCCGGTTCTTTCGGTCATGAAGGCAAAATCGATCGACCATGCGATCGAGCTTCTTAACGGCACGGTATACGGCCTGAGTTCGGCCGTGTACACGAGGAACATCAATGATGCCTTCAAGGCGATACGCGATATCAAAGCAGGGATTACATACATAAATGCGCCCACTATCGGCGCTGAGACACACATGCCGTTCGGCGGAGTCAAACAGACCGGGAACGGCCACCGCGAGGGCGGCGCGTCAGCCTTCGACTTCTTCACGGAGATAAAAACCGTGTACGTCGACTTCAGCGACAAGCTGCAACGAGCACAAATCGATACTTACACAGACACCCCGAAGGTCGGACAGGGGAAAAACTAAACTCCCAAAAGGTGATTTATGACAGTGAACGAGACCAAGAAGAAAGCCGCAGGCGTCCGCGAGAAGGAGCATGACGTCAGTGCAGGCACAATCGCTTATTCATCGGGCATAAGCCCGGAGAACGTCATGGACGTTCTTCGCAAACATCTGCTAGTCGACGGGTTCGACGTCATATTCGATCTGAAACGAAGCAAAGGGTCGTACGTGTTCGATTCCAGGAGAAAGAAGTATTTCCTGGACTTCTTCACATTCTTTGCATCGTCTCCGGTCGGGTTCAATCACCCCAAAATGACCACACCGGATTTCCTGGAAAGACTCGCGCGGGTTTCGGTCCACAAACCGTCGAGTTCGGATTCCTATACCGTAGAGATGGCGGAGTTCATGGACACTTTCTCTCGAACAGCGATACCCGATTATCTCCCCCACGCTTTTCTGATCGAGGGCGGCGGGCTCGCCGTCGAGAACGCGCTCAAGGCCGCTTTCGATTACCGGATGAGGAAGAATCTGCAAGCCGGTTTCTACCGCTCCGACAACGACGAAGACCGCTTGAAGGTCGTCCATTTCAGGCGCGCGTTCCACGGCCGAACCGGCTACACGCTGTCTCTCACCAATACCGATCCCAATAAGACGAAATACTTCCCGAAGTTCCGGTGGCCTCGTATTCACAACCCTGCCATGAAGTTCCCGCTCACTCCTGAGAGCATTAGTTTCGTGAAGCACGAGGAAGAGATAGCCGTGAACCAGCTCAAGCAGGCTATTGCGGAGTTCGGGAAAGACATAGCGGCGCTCATCGTAGAGCCGATACAGGCCGAAGGAGGCGACAATCACTTCAGGAAAGAGTTTTTCGAGCGGGTACGCGAGCTCTGCAGCGAAAACGATATCATCATGATCATGGATGAGGTCCAGACCGGGATTGGCCTGACCGGCAAGATGTGGGCTCACCAGCATTTTGTCGAACCCGATGCGATATCATTCGGCAAGAAGACACAGGTATGCGGTCTCCTCGCAGGGAAGAAGTTCGAGGAAGTGCTTGACAACGTCTTCGCTGTGCCGGGAAGGCTGAACAGCACCTTCGGCGGTAATCTCACCGACATGGTGCGTTTCACGAAGTACCTTCAGATCATAGACGAGGAGAAGCTGGTGGACAACGCTGCGAAGGTCGGCGAACACCTACTCTCCAGGCTCTCCGAAGTGGAAAACGAATTTCCCGCTCTTATCTCAAACGCGCGCGGGCGCGGACTGTTCTGCGCCTTCGACATGCCGTCTCCCGACAAGAGACTCGAGCTCCGGCAAAGAGTCTTCGAGGAGGGTCTGCTGCTGATCGGATGCGGCGAACGCACCATCCGGTTCAGGCCCCCCCTCAACCTGAGCGAACCGGAAGTCG
>JAHECO010000055.1 GCA_024641705.1 Candidatus Kryptoniota bacterium | reverse complement strand
CAACAGTAACATCTGATCCATGTTGTATTCTCTAAACTTTCTCATCTCTGCCTTTCTCTTTCATCCCAAAATTACGCAACCTTCATGCCATTATCATGGTTCTCCGACAGGCTCCTAGTCTGACGTGAACAGGAGGGCTTGCAAGCACTTCTGTCATTCAGTGCCGGAAGCAGGTGATTACTACTCATTTTGTTTTGCCTCTTGATGTTGCCGGTAGTCTATCACCAAAAGCTACTGGCCTTTAGCCCGAATAATTTTCGGACAATTGATTTTATGAATTTCCTCGCTATCTTTGACCTAAGATCAGGCACCTGAATTGAACAAGCTTATAATCGTCCTCGATATCCTCCTGCTGGCGGTCGTGGCCTACTTCACGTGGTATATGGCGACCGACTACCAGACTTTCTCCGGGAGAGCTCACATGCCTTTTGTCCTTTGGGTGATCGACACGATAGATCTTTTCATACACGAAGGCGGGCATTTTTTCTTCGGCTTCATGGGACGGATGATCTACTTCATGGGAGGCTCACTTATGCAGATCGTCCTACCGTCCCTGGCGGTCTGGGTCTTCCTCAAGTCCGGTTATCGCACGCTTATCGGCACGCTGTACTGGCTTGGACACAACATGGTCAATGTGTCTGTGTATATCGGCGACGCGCCGTATCGCAGGCTGCCGCTCATCTCCGACACAGCGATACACGACTGGAACTGGATCTTCCGCCACATCGGGAACATGGGACTTGCGGAACCGGTCTCGACCGTGGTGTTTATTCTCGGAGTGGTATCATGTTCGGGTGCCGTGATCACCGCAGGTTATTTTCTCGTGAAAGACTTCAAAGAGACTTTTTTGCCGGAGTACACAACGTGATCCGACACGTCGTCTTTTTCAAGTTCAAGCCTGCTGTGACCGAGGACGAGATTAAGAGACTCGAGGAGGGACTCGGCGCGCTTCCGCGATTGATTGCGGAGATAAAGGGATACGAGTTTGGGCGCGATGTCGTCAGGTCGGAAAGGGCATATGATTTTGCTCTGATATCGACCTTCGACAATATGGAGTCTCTGGGACGGTACATTTCCCACGAAGAACACAGGAAAGTCTTGAAACTTGTCGGCGAGATTTGTGATAGTGTAAAATCGGTTGACTTCGAGATCTAACTAAAACAGGAAGCGATGGCAGACTCGATACTTCAGACCGAAGGTCTGAGCAAGAAGTTTGGAACCCGTTGGGCGGTGAAAGACCTGAACCTGGATGTCCGCGCCGGCGAAGTGTTCGGGTTCCTCGGACCCAACGGAGCGGGTAAGAGCACGACGATCAGGATGATACTCACGCTTCTTGCGCCTACGGCGGGCATTGTGCGAATATTCGGGAAAGAAGTGCGCGGGAACAGGGCTTCGATCCTTTCCAGGGTCTGCGGAATTGTGGAAAAACCCGACTTCTATCTCTTCTTATCAGCATACAAGAACCTGGAATTGCTCGGTTCTCTTTCGCGGAAGATAACCAGGGACGAGATCCAAGAGTCGCTCGAAATCGTCGGGTTGAAGTCAAGAGCCGATGACAAGGTGAAAACCTTCTCGCACGGTATGAAGCAGCGGCTCGGGATCGCGCAGGCAATACTGACGAAGCCCGACCTGGTGATTCTCGACGAGCCGACATCAGGACTGGATCCGCAGGGAATGAAAGAGGTAAGGGAGCTGGTGCTGAAGCTTTCGAAAGAACATGGGACGACGGTTTTCCTCTCGTCCCATCTCCTCACCGAGGTCGAGGCGGTGGCGAAAAGGATGGCAGTGCTGAACCACGGCGAGCTGATCGCGCAGGGCGACGTAGCGGAGCTCCTCAACAGCGGTTCGGCATATTACTCCATCCAGGCGGCACCGCAAGAGAAGGCGATCGACGTCCTCTCGAGGGTGCCGTGGGTCGAGGTGGTGGCCACCGGTAACGGCATAGATGTAAGGCTGGATTCGGGCAGGGCGGCGGAGCTGAACCGGCTCCTCGTGACTTCCGGTGTGGACGTTTCGGCATTTGCCGCGAAGCGTACTCTCGAAGATTACTTCCTGAAGATAACGGAAGGAGCTTCGGAAGTATGAGCCTCTTCTCGATCGAAGTACAGAAGACATTCAGGCGCTGGCGGACTTACATAGGTTTTGCCGTGATCCTGGCAGCCGTTGTCCTGCTCGAAGTGATAATCAAGCTGAATGAGACCCAGATGGCGCGCAGCTTCGCGGGCGGTCTCAACAGCGACTTTCTAGTTTCGGGGAACGTGCTGAATGCGTGGGTTATCACGGCGTTCATCATGAATTCACTCTACATCCACGTTCCGTTTCTCATCGCCCTCGTGGCGGGCGATATGGTTTCGTCGGAAGCCACTTCCGGGACGCTGCGTTTCATGCTCATTCGGCCGCCCTCGCGCTCGAGGATCATCTCCGCCAAGTTCCTCGCCATGCTTTTCTATACCGCACTCCTGATACTCTTTTTCGGCGTGCTCTGCATCGGTATCGGGCTGCTGTTTTTCGGCGGCGGCGATCTGATAAAGTTCCAGCCGGGACTGCCGCATATCGTGGTGCTTCCCGCCCATATCGCTGCCTCTCGCACCGGGCTCGCGTTCATCGCGGCGATATTGTCGATGTCGGTCGTCGGGTCGCTGGCATTCCTTTTCTCGACCCTCGTCGACAACTCGATCGGGCCCATCATTGGCTCCATCGCTGTCGTGATCGTCTCCTTCATACTCGGCAACCTTCCGTTTGAATTTACCGAGTCGATGCGGCCTTACTTGTTTACTACTTACATGGGGATCTGGCAGCTGCTTCTGGACAACCCGATAGACTGGGCGGAGGTCGGAAAGTATGCGCTTGTTCTTCTCGGCTATGACGCCGCATTTTTTGCCGTCGCCTATTACGTATTTGTCAGAAAGGACATAAAAAGTTGATGAACTTGATGTCGATTCTGTTCGGAATCGTGCTCCTGTTTCTCCCGCCTCAGGGAGGGGAAGGAACAAGGTACCTCGAGAACGCAATAAGAAAATTCGATGCCATCAAGGACTACGTTGTCGATGTGAAGGTCCATATGGATATCAAAGCGGTACAGGCTCCCGATATGGAGGCAAAGGTTTACTACAAGGAGCCCGACAAGATCAAGATCGACTCAAAAGGCCTGTTCTTCATGCCCAGGGATGTCGGCGTGATAAACCCGCGCAAGTTCGATCCGGATAAATACGCAATTGATGTCCTCGACACTTTGACCTGCAACGGAGACCCGGCCGTCCGTCTGTCCCTGGTTCTCAAAAATGACGAGTCGACCGGGCGAAACGTAATTCTCACGATCGACAAGAAGGACTGGTTGATTGTGGAAATCGCGGCAGCGCCGTACCCGGGCAGACAGGCGAGCGCGAAGATCACTTACGGCACATTCGACGGTTTTCAGATGCCCGTCAAAGTCGAAGTGAACCTGGATGTGGGCAAGATAGACAGCACGGCACGCGGCTTCGGCCGGGAGCGCACACATCTCAACGAATTGAAAGGGAAGGTGGAGGTCTACTATTCAAATTACAAAATCAATTCAGGACTCTCCGACGATATCTTCAAGAAGCGGAACGACGATTAGCACACCGGCTTCGCCGTGCCGCCCGGACTCCTCATCCTGATAACCGGACGGGGATGGACACTCCCTTTAGGGTAAGATTAATCCGGCAAGTAGCATTCCGACTATCCATTAATCCAGCGATCCGATAATCCATTATTCCATCCTTCCGCCATTCCAACACTCCATCATTCCACTATTCCGATTCTTTCGGCTGACCCGGCCGGTTGTCTCGCTTCTTGATAAACTTTCCCACCTAAAGTATATTCTAAACACACTTGAGAAAGAGAGAGGAAACCTTGGAGCTTAGCGCTCTTTCCTGCGTATACGGTCGTCGTGGGAATGAGCTGGATATCCAACTCTCCGCATCCGCAATGGCAGTCGTGTCTAACGTAGTCTCTGTAACAGAAATTAATAGGATAAGATGAGCAAGGGCGCTTCGGTTACGCCGCTGATGTCACAGTATCGGAAAGTGAAGGATCGCTATCCGGATGCCATAGTCCTTTTCAGGATGGGGGATTTCTATGAGACTTTCGAGGACGATGCAAAGGTCGCGAGCTCCGTACTCTCGCTGACGCTCACCAGGCGCGCGAACGGTGGTGCGGCGGATGTGCCTCTCGCAGGGTTCCCGCATCACGCGATCAATCAGTACCTGCCGAAGCTTGTCAAGGCCGGTTACAGGGTCGCGGTTTGTGAACAACTGGAAGACCCCAAGTTCGCCAAGGGAATCGTCAAACGGGATATTGTCGAGGTCGTGACTCCCGGTGTAAATTTTTCGAACGACTCCGTGAAAGTGAACAATTACTTCGCCGCCCTGCTGATGGACCGCGACCGGTTCGGACTTGCGTTCTGCGACGCGACTACCGGCGAGTTCAATTTTGCCGAGGGCGAAATGACGGAGCTCGACACGTATCTCACGAAAGTTGAGCCGATCGAGATAGTCCTTCCCAGGGACATGACCGACCAGCTTGAACAGGCTGTACAGGCCTCGCTGAAGAAGGTCGTGCTGACCCGCCGGGACGAGTACATATTCAATTTCGACTACGCGTACGACAAGCTGACGCATCATTTCAACGTCCAGAACCTCAAGGGATTCGGACTTGAATCGAAGCAGCTGGCGGTCAGGGCAGCGGGCGCGGCGCTCGACTACCTGGCAGAGACTCAGAACGGCAACCTGTCTCACATCGTGTCGATTTCCGAGTTCAGCCTGTCCGGCTTCCTTGAAATGAACCGGACAAGCCGGAGGCATCTCGAGATCGTGGAATCTCTGTCGGACGGAGGGGCGACTCTGCTCGGCGCTCTCGATTATACGGAAACCGCTATGGGTGCCAGGCTTCTGAGACGGACGCTTCTGCAGCCGCTCAAGAGTGTCGATGCGATAATTGCGAGGCTCGACGCCGTAGATGAGATTATTAAAAACCGGGACGTGATCGATGAACTCTCCGGCAATCTGCGGGACTTCGGCGACCTCGAGAGGCTGGTGGCGAGGATCTCGACCAAACGCGCATCGCCGCGCGACCTGGGCTCGTTGAGATTCATGCTCCGGAAATTGCCGGAGATAAAGAGTGCAACAGGTAAACTGACTTCGGGGTTGTGGAAAGAAATCTGCGGCGGGATCAACGAAGAATCGCGTCTCCTCGCCAGGCTCACCGAGTCGCTTTCCGAAGACCTGCCGGCCCAGGCAGCAGACGGCGGCGTCATAAGAAAGGGTTATAATGCCGAACTCGACGAACTCCGCGGACTCGCCTTCAACGCGAAGGACTGGATAGCAAGGATGCAGGTAACCGAGCGCCAGCGTACCGGCATAACTTCTTTGAAAGTCGATTACAACACGGTGTTCGGTTACTATATAGAAGTCACGAAATCAAACCTCTCCCGCGTGCCGGAGAACTACATCCGAAAACAGACGCTCGTCAACGCCGAGCGCTTCATTACCCAGGAACTCAAGGAGTACGAGGAGAAAGTCCTGCATGCCGAGGAGAAGATTCAGAAACTGGAGCTGCAGCTCTTCGACGAGACTCGGGACCAGGTCGCTTCACATTCCTCTTCGCTGCTGGCCACTTCGAAAGCGTTAGCTATCGCGGATATGGTCCTTTCATTCGCGAAGGCTGCCGCGGAGAACGGTTACACAAGACCGGTCGTCGATGACTCGCTCGACATCGAGATACGTGCGGGCCGTCATCCCGTCGTCGAGAAGGTCCTTCCAAGCGGCGAAAGCTTCGTCCCGAACGACATCACGCTTCACCAGGGTGGCGAACAGATCGCGGTGATCACCGGTCCGAATATGGCGGGAAAGAGTGTGTACATACGGCAGGTCGCGCTGATTGTTTTGCTCGCTCAGGCGGGCTCTTATGTCCCGGCAGAGCATGCGCGCATAGGAGTCGTCGATAAGATTTTCACGAGAGTTGGTGCGTCGGACAACATAAGTGCCGGGGAAAGCACGTTCATGATCGAGATGCAGGAGGCCGCCAACATACTCAACAACGCGACTGGACGAAGTCTGGTGCTTCTTGACGAGATCGGCAGAGGCACAAGCACTTTCGACGGCGTATCGATCGCATGGTCTATCGTTGAGTACCTGCATCAAAACCCGTCACGCACTGCCCGGACACTTTTTGCGACGCATTATCACGAGCTCAACGAGCTGGCGGACCTCTATCCGCGAGTCAAGAATTTCAAGGCAGACGTAAGGGAGTACGGCGGGAAGGTGGTCTTCCTTCACAAGATCGTCGAGGGAAGCGCGGACCACAGCTACGGGATTCATGTTGCCGAAATGGCGGGTCTCCCCAGGGCGGTCACGTCTAGGGCGAGGGAAATACTCAAGAATCTCGAGTCCTTCGAGCTCTCTGCCACCGAGTCGGCCGGTTCGGCCCAGCCGGCCGCGAAGATGCCGAAGCCGAGAAGGGTTGCTCCGAGGGGCAAGGAAGGCGACCTTCAAATAGAAATGTTCCAGCTGGGCGACGAGGAGCTTCGACAGAAGATAGAAAGCGTCGACCTCAACAACCTTACCCCGGTCGAGGCTCTCAACAAAATTGCGGAGTTCAAGAAGATTATAGAAAGGGAGTAACAGATGGAAGCTACTGGCAAAATCGTGGCGGTTCGCGGTGCTACGGTGGTTGGAGAGACCACGGCGGCAGAGAACTTCAGCGTCGGCTCTTACGTGTCTATCAAATTGGGAGAGAGCAAGATACTCGGTGTCATCGCGTCGCTCGAGCTCGCTTCCGGCGACACCGTCAGGTTCACCGCCAACCTCTTCGGGAAATCCAGCGGCGGAAGATTTGAGCGCGGGACGGAAGAGCTCCCTTACCCCGGGGCAGAAGTGGAACTGCCTTCGGAAGGTGAACTGGATCTGATTTTCAATACATACAGGAGGTTTGATTTCGCCCTCGGGGAGATCTCGCTTCTCAAAGGAAAGAAAAACTACATAGACCCCGATAAATTTTTCAGCCGGCATGTTGCCGTCGTGGGAGCCACCGGTTCCGGTAAATCATGCGCCGTAGCCTCGATCCTTCAGAAAGTTGCGAAGCTGCCGGGCGCCAGGATAATACTTCTGGACCTGCACGACGAATACGGGGAAGCGTTCGGAGAGCTCGCAGAGCGGGTGAACATCGGCGAGTTTGAGCTCCCCTACTGGGCGATGAACTTCGACGAGCTCGTGGAGACCTTCGTCGACCCCGACGATCCGGCCGCGCGAAGCGAGACGGTAGTGATGTCCGAAATCGTCCTCAACAGTAAGCGGTCGAAAAACCCGTCGTACAAGGAGTCCACTACGGTCGACTCACCGCTCTATTTCGACCTAAGCGACGTGAAGGTCAAAATGCAGGCGCTCGACACGGAGAGGCTTCCGAACGGTAAGGAGGGGCCGTTCTACGGCAACTTCACGCGATTCCTTTTCAAGTTCGACACGAAGTTCAACGACAAGCGGTTCGAGTTTCTTTTCAAGCCCAAGAAGTTCAAAACGACGGAAACATTCTCGCAGTTTCTCGAGCTCCTCTTCGGGCTGAAATCAGGGAAATCCATCGTCGTCCTGAATCTGAGTAACGTTCCGCCGGAAGTGACTAATGCGCTGGCGTCGCTTCTCGCGAGATTGGTGTTCGATTTCAACATGTGGAATCCTTACCGTGCGAATCTTCCTATTCTTCTCGTTCTCGAAGAGGCCCACAACTACCTGAACATGAGGAGCTCTTCGCAGACCGCGCGCCGCACCATCGAGCGCGTCATAAAGGAGGGAAGGAAGTATGGTGTCAGTTGTATGATCGTCAGCCAGCGCCCCATAGACGTGGCTGAATCTATCATGTCGCAGTGCAGCAACTTCGTGGCTATGCGCCTTTCCAACCCCGATGACCAGGCTTATATCGGCAAGTTGGTGCCGGAGTCGATGACCGACCTGCTCGACGTGATCCCGGCACTGAAACAGGGAGAAGGCCTGCTTCTCGGAGATGCGTGCATACTTCCGCTCCGGACCAAGATAGATCCGCCGGATCCATTCCCGAAGAGCAAGGACGTGGATTTCTACACTAAGTGGAGTATCCTCCCACCTGCAGTGGACCTTGAGAACGTCGTAGAAAGATGGAGAAAGATCAGTTACTGAATGAACCAGAGACAGCTATTCCACGCCATCGAGCAAATCGCCTCGAAAGACTATAGAACGGATGAAGAGTTGCTTAACAGCGTCGTTCAGGAGATCGCCGCCTCGGACCAGATAAGGATCAGGGGAGGCAGGATCTGGAAGCTTATCCCGCGGAAGAACGCGTATATTCTCATGAAACAGATCGGGAAGGTTAAGTCGGTCGCCGAGAACTACACAATCAAGGTCACTGACTACCCGGATTTCGTGAGGATAGGGAATGAGAAGACGCTCCTCAGTCACGAACGCAACGCCGACCTCCGGAAGGAGGGGATAGAGAAATATTCCGCGACGGGTGTCGGCGCCAAAATCAAGGAGAAAGGGGTCCCGCTCTACCAGTATATCCTGGCTTTCAACACCGAGAAGGATGATCAGGAGCTTTTCGACACACTTAATGTGATCGGCAGCGCGGTCACGGCAGTGCTTCGCGGCCGGCACGCCCTCGCGCGCACGAAGCAGCTGGAACAGGATATGGACCAGGCGCGCGAGATACAGCGCAGCATCCTCCCGGACCACGAACAGAAGTACGGTGCGTTTCAGATGTTCGGCGTGTCTCTTCCGGAGAGAGTCGTTGGAGGGGACTTCTTCGATTACATCCCGGCGGGCGAGGAAGGTGAACGGCTGGGAGTTGCCATAGGCGATGCCGCCAGCAAAGGTTTGAGCGCCGCGGTCGAAGCTCTATATGTTTCCGGCGCGCTGAAGATGGGCGTCGAACTTCAAACCAACATGGCATCTCTGGTAAAGAAGGTAAACAACCTGGTCAACTGGACCTTCTCCGATTCCCGTTTTGTCACCCTGTTCTACGGCGAGTTCACTGACGGGAAGAGCGGCCTGTTTCTCTACGTGAACGCAGGGCACAATCTTCCGATTTTTTATAAGAAGTCGAGCGGAGAGGCCTCCCAGTTGCCAACGACCGGACCGGCACTGGGCATCGCCCCGAATGCCCGCTATCATATCGGTAACATCAATTTCGAGAAGGACGATATTCTACTTCTATACACGGATGGCGTATCCGAGGCGAGCGACAGCAATTTCAGCCTCTACGGCGAAGAGAGGTTGAAATCGAAACTTGTCGAGCTTGCTCCGTTCGAACCGAAGAAGATTTGCTACGAAATGATTGAGTCTGTGCAGAGGTTCTCCGCGTCTTCAGCCTACGCGGATGACAAGACGATTGTGGTGATCAAGAGAATCGCATAGGAGCACCTGTGTCTCAAGAGGCAATTCGAATTGAAGATAGATCGGCGGACGCGCCGGCGAGGCCGCCTCGCGTGAAGCTCGTGAAGGCGTTCCCGGACGCCTTCAAGAACGTTATCGCTACGGCGAGGACATGCTACTCCTCGAAGGGAATAATTGAGGACGGGTCGGTGGATCTGGAAAAATACACCGAGCTTGCCAAGAGCATCTACGAGGCGGGACACCACACGACTTTCCAACATGCAACATTTCAGTTTCAGCTTTCAAACGTGTCGCGCCAGTTCCTCTGGTCCTTTCTTCACTCCCACCCGTTTTACAACTCTGAACAGGTCAGCCAGCGGTACGTCGAGGTCAAAGACGAGAACTATTTCATCCCCCCGCTCCGTGGAGAAGCGCTGGAAGTATACACGTCCGCTGCGGTAAACCAGCTGCAGGCGTACAGGAAGCTTGTCGAGCTGCTGCAGAAGCCGGCCGCGGAGGAGTACTATAAGAGATTCCCGGGCCGCAGGAACGACAGGCGGTTTGCCGGCGAAATAAAGAAGAAGGCGCAGGAAATCGCCAGGTATGTCCTTCCGGTCGCGACGTTCTCGTACCTGTATCATACGGTAAGCGGAATAACCCTTCTCCGGTACGCGAAAATGAGGAAGGCGGGAGACGCCGCGTACGAACAGCAGCTGGTCGTGGATATGATGGTTGATGAACTCCTCAAATTCGATCCGAACTACAGGATCGTTCTGGATGAACCGATCGACCAAGAGACATTTCCGGAAAATACGTACGCGCGTGAAGAGCGCCGCGGAGATTTCATCGAGGAATTCGACAGGGAGATGGGCGGTCATACTTCAAGTCTCATCGATTACAAGGTAAATTCCGAGAAGGTTGTGGCCGAGGCCGTGAGGCAGGTTCTCGGCGTGACTTCAGCCCGCCTTTCCGACGAAGAAGCGATCGGGCTGGCAATCGACCCGTCGAGAAACAAGATCCTCGGCAACTCTCTTGTGCTCACGACACACGACAAGGTTTCCAGGGCGTTGTACCACGCTTCGTACACGTTCAGAAAGAAGCTCAGTCACACCGCCGATTCGCAGGACCAACGACACAGGATGACTCCTGCCTCGCGGCCTGTGATCACGGATCACATGCGCGAAGAGCCGGATTACATAACCCCCGGACTAATCCTCATGGATGCCGGAGCCGAGAAACTCTATAGAGAGACGATGGTTTCAGTGTGGGGCGCGATCAACAGGCTCCTCTCCATTGGAGTGAACAGGGAGTTTGCCTCCTACCTTCTTCCGAACGCTTTTCCGATACGGTTCACTGAGTCCGCGGACCTGCTAAACCTCCATCACAAAGTCGAGATGCGTCTTTGCTACAATGCCCAGGAGGAGATCTGGCAGGCATCGCTCGACGAGGTTGAACAGATAAAGAAAGTTCACCCCAGACTCGGCCGATATCTCCTGCCGCCCTGCACAATCCGGCTTCTGGCAGGGACTAAACCCTACTGTCCGGAAGGGAAACGCTACTGCGGCGTGCCTGTCTGGAAACTGGATACTTCGCAGTACGTCAGAGCCATTTAAGCCCGCATGTCGGAGCGTATTTACCTCATAACAGTTTTCGTCATAATGTTCACGGTAACCTCCTACACCTACTACAGGCAGAAGCGGGGCGGGTATATGGTCCTCCGGGGTTGGAAGTACATCCTGATCGGACTTATTCTCGTGACGATCGGCATGGCGATGGATGCATTTCGCCTGGCTATCGTGATGAATCGGACCCTGGTGAGAGCATACGATTTTGTCGACAACTTCTGCCTTTATCTTCCGGGAATTTCTTTCGTCGGGTACGGTATAGTCCGGTTCATACCTGGCATAGAGGAATACCTTGCAACGTTTTCCGATAGAAAGATCATCGAACAGAACAGGATCTTCACACAGCACCTCCTGAAGCTTCAGGAAAACAGCATGGCGCTGGCATCTCCGGGAAGCGTCCAGGATGTACTGCAGAGGATAGTCTCTAATGCCCAGGAGGTTACCGGTGCATATTTCTCCGCACTCCTCCTTTTTAACCCGAGGACCGATACTCTGGATTCGAGCTACTACTCCGGCAACGGCGCCGACGCGCTCGAGCGCCTGGTCGACATTTACGACATCGACCTGAGGAATATCGAACTGCCTCCCGACAAGCTGAACTTCCTGAAGAGCATAGCCCGCGAACGAAAGCCCTTTGTCGGAATCGACATCAGGGAACTTCTCGGTTTCTACATAGGTGACCGGGCGGTCCCACCGCTGGCAAGCGTATGGGATATAAACCAGTATGTGCTTGTTCCACTTCACGTCGACGGCGTTCCGGACGGCCTGCTGTGCTATCTGTTCACCACCGACGACTATTCGAGCGCGCTCCTTGAGCTGTTCGCGCACCAGTGTTCGCTCGCCCTCAGGAACGCGAAACTATTCGACGAGATGCAGCAGAACACGATTGCCCTTGAAGTCCAGAGGCGCAGGGCCGAGAACGCAAACAGGTCGAAGACGGAGTTCCTCGCGAACATGAGCCACGAACTCAGAACGCCCCTGAACGCGATCATCGGCTTCAGCGAAATTTTGCGGACCGATATCAACGAAATGCCCGAGGACCTGGCGCAGCAGTTCATCGGCAACGTGAACAGCAGCGGGAGGCATCTGCTCGAGCTGGTTAACGACCTCCTTGATCTCTCGAGGCTGGAAATAGGCAGACTCAAGCTGGAGAAGTCGCAGTTCGTTCTCAAGAATGAGCTATCGCAGGCTGTAAAGATAGTCGAACCGATGGCGTCTGAGAAGCAGATAGCCCTCATTACATCTGTCGATGAATCTATCGTCGATATTTTTGCCGACCCGCAGAAGCTCCGGCAGATCGTGATAAACCTCTTATCCAACGCCGTCAAGTTCAGTCACCAGGAAGGGAAAATTAACCTCAAGGTGTGGAGAGAGAACGGCGCAATCCAGTTTTGCGTCGAAGATTTCGGAATGGGAATAAAGAGCGAGGACATCGACAGGCTTTTCAAACCATTCGAACAATTGACCCAGAACCCATACGCGAAGAAGTACCGGGGGGTCGGGCTTGGTCTTGCACTTACCCGCAGACTCGTCGAACTCCACGGCGGCCGGGTGTGGGCCGAGAGCGAGATAGGGAAAGGGTCCAGGTTCAATTTTACAATTCCACAGTAATGGCCGATAAGAAGTACACCATAAAGAAGAGTGTCGTCGGGGAGGCGGAACGCCGCGTCTTCAAGATCAACTACGAACGAGATCTCAATCCGGACCAGTTGGAAGTCGTCAAAACGATCGACAAACCGGTACTCGTGATTGCCGGGGCAGGGACGGGCAAAACCAAGACGCTCATATACAGGGTGTCTTACCTTGTCGAGCTTGGAGGCAATCCGCAATCGATCTTGCTCCTTACCTTCACCAGGAAAGCGGCGAACGAAATGCTGAAGAGGGCGGCGGCGTTGCTGAAATCTTCGTCGGCAGAACAGGTCAGCGGCGGGACATTCCATTCTTTCGCCAACATGACCCTCAGGCAATACGCGAAAGTCCTCGGCTACGGCGAGCAGTTCACGATCCTCGACGATTCGGATGCGGCAGATGTCGTGAATCTGCTCAGGACCCGGCTGAGGCCCGAGAAGAAATCGCAGCGGTTCCCCAAAAAAGAAACGCTTGTGGACATATACAGCAAATCCGAGAATACCCTCACTAAAATTGAAGAGATAATCTTCAGGGAATACCCGCGCTTCATAGAACAGGCCGACGATATCCTGAAACTCAAGAGCCAGTACGACGACTACAAGCGCAAGTACAACCTCATGGATTACGACGACCTGTTGAAAAATTTGAGGGAGCTTCTTGCCGCCAACGAGCCCGTTCGAAGGGCGGTGGCGGGCAAGTTCAGCTACGTGATGGTCGACGAGTTCCAGGACACCAACAAGGTACAGGGTGAAATTGTCAGGCTTCTCGGACAGGACAGACACAATGTTATGGTCGTGGGTGACGACGCGCAGAGCATCTACTCCTTCAGAGGCGCGAACTTCAGGAACATATTCGATTTCCCGAAATATTTTCCCGATTGCAGGATAATCAAGCTGACCGAGAACTACCGTTCGACACAGGGGATACTGAATTTCACGAACAATGTAATCGAAGCCGCGACGGAGAAGTATGAGAAGGAGCTCTATTCGAGGAAGAGATCGGGCGAGAAACCGGCTATCGTCGCGGCCGAGACCGAGAACGTCCAGTCAAAGTTTGTGGTCCAGCGGATACTGGAGCTTCGAGAGGCGGGGATAACGCTTAACGACATAGCGGTGCTCTTCCGTTCATCCTATTTGTCGTTTGATCTCGAAATCGAGCTGACCAGGGCGAACATCCCGTACGTGAAATTCGGCGGGATGAAACTGGTCGAGGCCGCGCATATAAAAGACATCATCGCGTTTCTTAGAGTCATCGAGAACCCCCGGGATGCCGTCGGCTGGCACCGCATCCTGCTCCTTCATCCCGGAGTGGGTCCGCGTATCGCCGAGAAGGTCATAGACCGCGTCGCGCACAACGACGGGGGATACGAGCCGGCCGGTGAAGAAGGCGGCGATATACCGTCGAGTGCTCAGGATCTTATCGGCTTCATATCGGAGGAAGGGAAGAAGACCAACCAGCCGATCGAGAAGGTGGAGTCCATACTGCGATACTACGCACCGCTCATGCAAAGCAAGTACGACGATTATCCCAAGCGCGAGAAGGACCTCGAGATGTTCGCCTCTATCGCAGAACGTTACAGGTCCATGCAGAATTTCCTTGCCGATCTCGCGCTGGAGCCTCCAACCGAAAGCGTCATCGACCTCGGCGAGAAAGACAAGAAGGAAGAGCAGATCACCATCTCGACGATACATTCAGCCAAAGGCCTCGAGTGGAACAGCGTGTTCGTCATCTGGGCCCTCGATGGGAAATTCCCGTCGATGTATGCCACGGACGACGAGGAAGCTCTGGAAGAGGAAAGACGGCTGATGTACGTCGCGTGCACGAGGGCAAAGGACAACCTGTACGTTACTTATCCGGTCAATGTCTATGACCGGGAAAGCGGCAGGATTTTCACAAAGCCCAGCCGCTTCATCGAAGTCGTTGCGCCCGAGTTTTATGAGAAATGGAATCTCGACTTCGAATAGCCGCCTGTCTCTTCCGGGTGCGGATCTGATTTCTACAGGGAAAAACTCTTCTGGGATGTGTCGATCTGGCTGCAGGCCGGACGTCAGCGGTCCTCAGGCTATCGGTCCAGCAGTTCCGACACAAGAAGTCCGGTTATAATGAGTGCCCCGCCTACCGCCCCGATCCATCCAACGAACTCCCCGAACGCGAAGAAGGCAATGACATTTGCCATTACCGGTTCCATAGAGAATATTATGGCCGCCCTGACCGGCGTCGTCTCGCGCTGGTATTTGGTCTGCAGATAGGTCGCGAAGACCGTTGCGAGTATCACCGTGTAAAGGAGCGCCCAGATGAAACCGACCGTGAAATGGACGTGCATAGTCTCAACGAAAGGCGCGACCGTAATCGACAGCATGCTCGTCACGACAAGCTGAAGCAGCGTCAGTTTCGACACGTCGTGCTTCTTCGAGAAGACATCAAGGTAGACTATGTATATCGCGTAGGAGATCGCACAGAAGAGGGTGAGCACGTCTCCGATGTTGAAACCTTGTCCACCAGGGGAAGTCAGCAGGTATAGCCCGATAGCGACGAGGACTACTCCTATCATATTTCCTCTGCCCGGCATCCGCTTCTCGATAACGGCCTGAGCGATCGGTGTGAAGGCCACCAGCAGACCGGTTATGAACGCGGACTTTGAAGCCGTCGTGTACTGCAGCCCGACGGTCTGAAAAGCGAAACCTATCATGAGAAGCAAGCCGAGGAATATTCCGTCTGTGAAGGTCGCCCTGTCCATCGAGAAGTAATCTTTGCGATAGATCAACGGGAATATAAGCGCTGCCGCACCGAAGCGCAGAGCGAGGAATGTGAGAGGAGAAGCGTCCGACAGGGCAAACTTCACGACCGCGAACGTTCCACCCCAGATGAGGGTAATGGAAAGAAGAATGAGCTCGGCTTTACGGGAGCGGGACATGCTTCGAAAGGAGTTGGATCAGTTCCCGCTTGTAAAGTATCGCGACCACAGACAAGAGATAAAGGAGAGTATTGATGACCATGGGCTTGTCCGTCAAGAGAGCCTTCGTCGGGTTCTCTCCCAGCCCCATCTTATGGACAAGGTATAGGTACCTGAAGATTCCGTATGTCACGAAGACCGTGGTGAAGATAAGTGCTTCGGTATGAAACGCGCGCACCGTACGTTCGGATACCGTGTAAAGGGCGTAAGTTATGATCACGCTTGCGGCGGATACCGAAAGGATCTGGTCGATCAACCCGAGGTCGTAGTCGGAGAGTACTTCTCTCGTCGATTCGTCGGAGCTCTTCTCGACCAGCACCGACTCGCTCCTTCTCTTCGCCACTGCGAGGAATATGGAGACGAAGAGCGTGGTCATGATCAGCCAGCTGGAGATCTTGACGTCGATGGCATAACCGCCCGCGAGTATCCTGAGTATGAACCCCACAGCGATAACGAAAAGGTCTATCAGCACGATCCGTTTCAGCCGGAAGGAATAGAGAAGGTTGATGAGGATATAACCGGCGATGGTAAGTCCGACCATCAGGCGCGCGTTTTCGAGGAGAAGCAGGAAGAACGACGCGGCCAGAAGGACCACAGACATGGTCCAGCCTTCCTTCACACTGACGTTCCCCGCCGCGATCGGACGTTGCCGCTTGACCGGGTGAAGCATATCGGCCTTGCGATCAGCTATATCGTTAACCACATAGATCGCCGAGGCGGAGAGGGAGAAGGCCAGGAATGCCAGAAGAACTTCGGAGAACAACGAAAGGTCGATGAGGTTTTTGGAGAAGATCAGGGGCACGAACACAAAACCGTTCTTCACCCACTGGTAGGGTCTCATCAGTTTTACGTAGTCTGAAAACCTCTTCATGATATAGATAAACTCGTTAATGTGAAGTCAATTTAGTTAATGCTCCCGGTGTGTTACAAATGAATTCTGGAGCCGACCGTTGTCAACGGCAGCCGGCGTTATTGTTAATTCGGCCACGGGGAAATATATTATGCCATGCTTTTGGAATTTCTTCTGATGTTTCTTGTCGCCATCTTCGCCGGTTTCTTCGGTGCGCTTGTTGGCATCGGAGGGGGTGTTATCATCGTACCTGCCCTCTCTCTTTTGTTCCATCTGCCGATACACATGGCGATCGCCGCAAGCATCGTGTCGGTGATCGCGACTTCGATAGCCGGAGCGCTGTCGTACGTCGATCAGCAAATCACTAACATACGTCTCGGCATGTTCCTGGAAATCGCCACAACAACCGGCGCCCTCATCGGCGCGCTGGTAGGCGTTCTGCTACACGGCTATGTCCTCAGCCTTATATTCGGTAGCCTGATATTCTACATGGCGGTAATGTCGTACCGTACGCGTCACCAGGAGGATCATATGGTGAGCTCCGGCGCATACGAAGCCCCGGAGTCCGACAGGATTTCGCGTGCGCTCATGCTTGAGGGAGTGTACCACGACGAGGCCCTGAAGAAGGACATAAGTTACAGGGCCAGGAAGCCGATAGAGGGGAGCCTTGTGGCATCGCTTGCCGGTGTCGGGTCCGGGCTCCTGGGGATCGGCGGCGGCGTGATCAAAGTCGCGTCGATGAATTCACTGATGGGAATTCCCATGAAAGCTTCGGTGGCTACGAGCAAGTTTATGATAGGCGTAACGGCGGCAACCAGCGCAGTAGTATACTTCATCGCAGGCGGCATAGATGTGTACGTCGTCGCTCCGGTCGCGATCGGTACGATGCTCGGCGCCACCGTGGGAAGTGCAGTGATGAACAAGCTCCGCAGCAAGGTGATCAAAACCGTGTTCTTCCTCCTCATGTTTTACCTGGGGTACCAGATGATTGCCAAGGGTCTTCTTATGGGCTTCAACTTCAGACTGCCGGGGCTGATGTGATGACTGGTGACGACGACAAGCAGAAGATTGAGGCGACTTTCATAAACCGGGTCGTTTCGGTCATACTCGCCACGGGGATGTACACGACAACGGCACTCTATCTAATCGGGCTCGTGCTCATGTTCACCGAGGGGAAGGAGGTGCCAAGCCTCTCCGAACAGTATTTCCATTCGTTCGGCTCGTTCTTCTCGAGCTTGCTGTCGCTGCATGCCCGGGCATTTCTCTACCTGGGAACCGTCACCCTGATACTGACGCCGGTCAGCCGGGTGTTCATTTCCGTAATAGCGTTCTGGAAGGAAAAGGACTTCAAGTACGTAGGCGTTACCGCCATCGTGTTCCTTGTAATCATGATAAGCGTCGTCGTCGGAAGCGTCTTCAAACTGAACGTGGGCTGAAAAAGGGGGCCGTTTTTCAGGGGGCATTGCCGGCCAGGTGTTTTCTGGGGAGTTCACCTAAATTGATTTTGACCTCCGGAAGTTGTAAAATGTTGAGTGACTAAGACTTACACAGATGAAAGAATCTACTAAAGTATTCCTTTGGGTCTTCGGCATCATACTGGGAGCAAGTGCGGTCCTGGTGGTCCTGATTTACGGGCTGGGGTCCGGGACCGGCGAAAGCGAGTATGACCTGTCCGGGACGGGGGCGAAAGTGGCGATTGTAAATTTGACCGGGACCATAATATCCTCGCGGGCGATCGTCTCGACACTCCAGACGCTGGCCGACAACAGCAGCGTCAGGGCGATTGTGCTCCGGGTAGACTCTCCGGGCGGCGGAGTAGCCGCCAGCCAGGAGATTTTCGAAGAAGTGAAGTCGATACGGGACTCGGTCAAGCCTGTGGTCATCTCGATGGGTTCGATCGCCGCGAGCGGTGGATATTACGTAAGCTGCGGGGCGACGCGGATCGTCGCGAATCCGGGCACCATCACCGGAAGCATCGGCGTGATCGCGATGTTCCCGAACTACGCCAAACTGATGGACAAGCTCGGTCTGGAAATGGATGTCATAAAGAGCGGCAAGTACAAGGACTCCGGGTCACCGTTCAGGAAGATGACCGAGGCGGATAAGAAATACTTCCAGGGTGTCGTCGAGAACAGCTATGATCAGTTCCTGGACGTCGTTGCCCGTGAGAGGAAGCTGTCGGTGAACAATCTCAAGAAGTTTGCGGACGGCCGCGTGTTTACCGGAGTGCAGGCGCTCAAGCTTGGACTGGTGGACACGCTCGGCTCGCTGGAGGACGCGATAGCCATTGCCGGAAAGCTCGGCGGGATAAAGGGAAAGCCGGAGGTTGTCGAAGCCAGGAAGCAGCGCACGCTCGTGGACCTTATACTCGGAGATTTTCTTTCGAGGTTCCACATCTTTGAAAAGGATTTTATCGAGCAACCGATATTACAATACAGATTCGCGCAATAGAAAGGGGAGATGATGAGCGTTACCAAAGCTGATATTGTAGAAGAGATCGCCTTGCAAACCGGACTGACGAAAATCGAGACCCAGGCGGTCGTCGAAGGATTTCTCGCATCTGTGCGAAACGCACTCGCTGAGGGAAAGGCGATCGAGATAAGGGGATTTGGTAGCTTCAAGATCCGCAAGAGAAAAGGGCGCATGGCCCGCAACCCCAAGACCGGGCAGGCATACCCGGTCAAGGAACAGTATGTGCCTTACTTCAAGGTGTCGAAGGAATTCAAGGCGTTTGTGGACGAGCGCCTTGGAAAAGCCGAGACCGGCGATAAGGGCAACGTGGAAGAGGCAGCCCAGGGATGACGGCCAGGTTCTGTCCACAGTGCGGCGCCGAAGTATCTGCGGGATTCCAGTTCTGCCCGAGCTGCGGGAGCAAGCTTCCCGACAGTTCTGCTGCTCCGCCGGTCGGCGGACACGGCGAGGGCGGCTCTCGCAGTGAAATGCTCGTTTGTCCGACTTGCGGTTTCAAGAACAATCCCGGCACGAAGGCCTGCGAATCGTGCGGCACTTTCCTAGGCGGGGCGATAAAGGAGGAGGTCGAAGTGCAGCCTCCGGCTGGAGCCGTTGCACGGGACGAGGAATCAAAGGAAGTCACGACGAAGCAGGCGCGTCCTCAACGCGATAGGAAGAAAGAACCAAAAGGCAAACCCCAGCAAAAGCCGCCCGCCGGAAAGAGGTTTCATCTCGAAGCATCACAACTGACTGCGATCGTAGCCGCGCTGTTTCTCGGTGCTATACTAGTATACGGTTTAATGAGCACAAGGTCCGTAGCGCCTCAGGGCGGCGGAGGCGGGAATATGCCTCCCCAGCAGACAGCTAGCGGTAACCAGCCTAGCGCGGATATACTGCACGAGATCGACCGGCTGCGGGAGGTCGTCAACAAGAATCCTGAAGACCTCGGGTCGGTGTTGCAGCTTTCAAACATGCTGCAGGATAACGGTTTTTACGATCAGGCCGCCATCTACTACAAGCGGTATCTCGACAAAGTCCCCAAGAACGTGGACGCGCGGGTCGATTACGGCGTCACCCTGTTCGAGGCCGGCCACACCGAGGACGCAATCGGACAGATCAAAGAGGCCCTGAAGATAGATCCGAAACACCAGATCGGCCTGTTCAATCTGGGGATCGTCTATTTGAACGCCGGTGAATTCGACAAGGCGAACGCCGCCTTTAAGGAATGTGTAAAGGTCAATTCCAATAGTGATATCGGCAAGAAAGCACAGCAAACTCTTGAACAACATGCAAACATTACATCGCAGGAGGTGAAGTAGAATGCCAAGTGGTAAAAAGAGAAAACGCCACAAGATGGCTACACATAAGCGGAAGAAACGACTTCGCAAGATGAGGCATAAGAAGAAGATTCGTTAGTCTCTTTTGATTTCGTCGAGGTTGTCCAGAAAGTCTTGTCTGTCATGCTGAACGAAGTGAAGCATCCATTTTTCAGAACGAATAAGTGGATTCTTCAGTCGCTCCGCTCCTTCAGAATGACATTTTCCTTGTTTTGGGACAACCTCACATATTCTCCAACAAGTAAGGAATGCTATGCTGATGAAAGCGGTCAAGCGCGCCGCACTTTTTCTTTCGGGGACGATTGTCCTGACGTTGATTTCCCAGGCAGCCTTCGGGTGGGGTTTCTGGGCACACAGGACGATCAACAAAGCGGCGATAGCACTCCTCCCCGAGCCGCTGATGAAATTCCATGAGGCCCATGCGGACTACGTCAGTGAGCACGCGGTTGATCCCGATATGCGCAGGGGTAAGTGGAAGAATGAGGGTAATTATCATTACATGGACATGGATGATTACGGCAGCTATCCGAACTTCGATGTCCCCCGCACGTACGGCGAAGCAGTCTCGAAATACGGGGAAGAAGCAGTCATAAAAGACGGCATGGTGCCGTGGCGCGTCGGTCTCGATACGGACAGCCTGAGTGCGGCGATGGAGGCGCACGATGTGCCGCTCGTACTCCACCTCTCCGCCGATCTCGGTCACTACGTCGCCGATATGCACGTACCGCTGCATGCCACGAAGAACTACGACGGTCAGTTTACCGGAAACATCGGCGTACACTTCAGGTGGGAGACCGGCATACCGGAGAGATTCGGGAAGGACTACTCTTTCACAGGGATTGACAGTGCCCGATACATCAAGGACCCGGTGGAACATGCGCTGAAGATTCTTACTCACAGCTACTCGCTTCTCGACAAGGTGTTTCGCGCCGACAGCATAGCGAAAGTTGGAATTCCCAGGGATGAACTTTACAAAGTGGTTACAAAGGACGGAAGGAAGGAGTATATTTACTCCGAGGAATACTACAAGAAATTTAATGCAGAACTTGACGGCATGGTGGAAAGCCAGATGAGGGCCGCTACGAGGGCGGTGGCGTCGTACTGGTATACCGCCTGGGTCAATGCCGGCAAACCCGAGTTCTGGTGAGAAGGCTGACATGAAATCGAAACAGTTGCAGAACAGAATATTGCTGGGTGAAAGAGAGATACCGAAGAAGTGGTATAATATCGCAGCGGACCTGGAAGAGAAGCCACGACCTCCGCTTGACCCGCAGACACATCAACCCATTTCGCCCGACAAACTGGGTGCGATCTTCCCGCAGGCCCTGATCGAGCAGGAAGTCACGGGGCAGAGATTCGTAAAGATTCCCGAAGAGCTTCTGAAAGCGTACGCGAGGTGGCGTCCGACCCCTCTCGTAAGGGCGCGCGGTTTGGAGGAGTTGCTGGAGACTCCCGCCCACATTTATTTCAAGAACGAGAGCGTCAGCCCTGCCGGAAGCCACAAGCTGAATACGGCTCTCGCCCAGGCCTACTACAACAAATCGGAGGGCGTGAAGCGGCTCGCCACCGAAACCGGCGCCGGCCAGTGGGGGAGCGCCCTGGCTATGGCGTGCAACCATTTCGAACTCGGCTGCAAGGTTTTCATGGTGAAGTCGTCGTACGACCAGAAACCGTACAGGCGTGCGATGATGCATATGTGGGGCGCCGAGGTATCCGCCAGTCCGAGCGAGGAGACCAGGGCCGGGAAGGAAATCCTGGAGCATCACCCGGATTCGCCGGGCAGCCTCGGAATGGCGATAAGCGAGGCCGTGGAGGTGGCGGCGAGCGATGCCGAGACGAAATACTCCCTCGGAAGTGTCCTGAACCATGTCCTCCTTCACCAGACGATTGTCGGTGAGGAAGCGCTTAAACAGATGGACAAGGCGGAGGAATTTCCCGACACCATCATAGGGTGCGTAGGCGGAGGTTCGAATTTCGGCGGCTTCGCGTTCCCCTTCGTGCGTGAGAAACTTGAGGACAAGCCGCGCGCGAAGAAAATGCGCGTCATAGCCGTCGAACCGTCCGCGTGCCCGACTCTCACGCGGGGAGTGTTCACATATGATTACGGCGATACTGCCGGTTTGACTCCGCTTCTTCACATGTATTCGCTCGGACACGACTTTGTTCCCCCTGCCATCCACGCCGGC
>JAHECO010000054.1 GCA_024641705.1 Candidatus Kryptoniota bacterium | reverse complement strand
ATGCCGGCACGCCGCGTTAATACCGAGTGTCAGAAATCGCGCCTCGGTCTCAGTCAGAAACCACGGCGCATATCCCGACAGCATGCTCCTGAACTCAGGCCACGCATGTTTTCCCTTGAAGGAAAGATTCAACTCCATCATCACGGCAAAGTCCTCGGGCATCATGTCGCTGCGCGGACCAAGTTCCAGCTTCAGGCAATTTTGCATCGCAAAGAGATCATCACCTTCCCGGTCGATCTCTCCTTCAATTGTCCGTCGATAGATGTCGTACCCTTCCGCGCCCCGGTACAGGCAGAGGCCGAAGACCGAGCCGCCGCTCCCCATCACTATGCCATATCCTGTGTTCCCGCTCAACGGATCACGGACACTGATGACTTCACTGTCGCCGAGGACTTCCCACGGATGTAGGTTACTGAATCTTTGTGCCGCCGAATAGAGCTCTTTCCAGACATGAGTTGATACTTTTGGTTTCATCCCTTTTTACCTTTCCTAGTTTCCTAATGCACAAGAAGCTCTCTTGAATCTTTATCCTTCACTTCTTCCGCCTCCTCACCGCCTCCGTAAAATCCAGTGTGATACTCTCAAACAGCCTCGTCTTTTCCTTTGCCGTCATCTTGTCCCATTTCCTGGAAGACGGAGAAACTCGCTCGTTCCATCCCCTCATGATCACCCCGATCACTTCCTCGGCTTCCTCCTTCGTGTCGAACTCATCTCGCCCCACCAGGTTGAGGTATCTTTTGGTCTGGATATTCTGGAAATGGTGCAGGTCGTCGAATATCGCGTCAAGTGCCTTCGGCTCACCGTATTCGTTCGTGAATTTCTTAATGCACTCCTTCGCCACGCCGCACCTCGGATCAATCTCGAGCGCTTTTCTCCACTCCGCAAGAGCACCCTCCCGGTTGTGCCTTGCCCAGAGCGTGTCGCCTATCGAGCAGTGTATCCCGGCGATCGCGTCAACTGGTGCCTCTCCGGCTAAATCAAGAGCCATACGGTACTCCTCTTCAGCCCGCTGCCATGCTCCTAGGATTTCGTGTGCACCTCCCAACATATCGTGGAGCAGCCATTCCCCCGGGAACTTTTCCACTGCGTGCCGCAACACGTTCTTCGCTGCCTCATGATTCTGCAGCTTCATCAAGGCAATGCCTAGAAAGAGAGGGTATTCGAAATCGTCCTGAAATTGTCCGCTGAGTGCCCTCGCCCGCACGGCCGCTACTTTAAACTTCCCCGTTTTGAGTGAAGAAAGCGCCTCTTCCTTCGCCTTGCTGTTGTCGTGTGAAGACATGGCGACCTTTCAAAAACAATACACCTGATTCTTTACCTAAGTGCTGTCTCACGGCTTCTTACCGGGCCCTGAGCATCCCTGCACGACGCATCTTTGTGGAATATACCGGTGGCATTATTGAAATCAAAACTAATCACTTCTCTTCGACTTCATTTACCTCATAAACACGCACTGGCCGGAAGACGACTGTCATGATAAGCGCTGTGCCTTTACTCATGCGGTGGAGGTTCAGTATATTCAAATCAAAGTCAGAGGCGCAATCATGGATTTGAGCAAACTCCTTCACGAGCACCTGAACGAGATTCTCTCCGAAGCGGAGAACTCTCTTTCACGGGCGCATCTCACTCATTACGACAAGGCGGGCGAAGACCACAACCGGCAGAAGCTGCGGGCTCTCTATGTTCTCGCCGTCAGGGCGATCGCCGAGAAGAATCTCGGGCCCATGCTGTCCCATGCCGAGACTATCGCGCGCGAACGCTATGAATCCGGCTTCGACCTGTCAGAGGTCCAGACGGCGTTCAACGTCCTCGAGGAATCGGCGTGGAAATTCATAATGAAGAATCTTCCTCCTGCCGAATTCGGAGAGGCTATCGGGCTGGTCAGCACTGTCCTCGGCGCGGGGAAGGATATGCTGGGACGCACGTACGTTACCCTCGCGAGCAAATCGAAGTCTCCGTCCCTCGACCTCCGCTCCCTCTTCGCCGGGACTTACTGAAGACAACCGGAGGTTAACACGGCTCGTCAGCATGAAAAACAAAGTCCTGGTCCTTCTCGACCGGATCAAAGCTTCATTTTCTTTGAGGGGACATAAGCCGCTTTCAGGAACCGGGCCAGCGGGCGAACGAATTGGGGCGCCGCAAAAATCCGATTTGGATTTGACCGCCGTGGATTGCATTTTTGATCGCAGGAAGGGAGCAGCGATACCCGTTACGGCTTCTTGCGGTTCCACAAATTCGGCAGGTTTTTTGATGATTACGAAGCACGGTAGGATAGAATCGTGAACGTTTTCAAACGATCCGCGAGCGCGATCTCGACTCATCTGAACCTGGCAATCATCGGCGTCACCATTTTTGTGATAGCCGCGATTGTGGGAGGCACCTTCTTCGCCACGCGTGACCTCGAAGAGCGTCTGACGGACATCGTCTTCAGTTCCAACAGCTTCACCACCTACAGCACTGCATCACACATCAAGGACTACCTGGAAAGCAGGGCCACCGGGGCCAGCTCGATGGCGGGCGTAGTAGCTAACGATACTTCCCCGGCCGAGAGAGCCCACGACGTAGATTCATACTTCGACTTCGTCAAGACCCGAAATGTGACTGCCGCGCTTCTAGTTTCGCGGACCGGCATCGTCACTTATTCCACGAGCAAGAAATACATAGGCAACGACCTCTCTTCTTCGGATTTCTGGACATACGTGAAGAGAGTCTCCGCCGGAATGACCGATTCAAATTCGGCGGACCTGCAGAACCCTGTTACGCCGATTGTCCCGCCCTACATAGGTAAGGGTGATACGTCGAGCATGATCCTGATCGGCGCGCCGATCTTCGTCAAAGGTTCAAAGGGCAAGCCGCGGTTCGACGGCGCGTTCGCACTGTTCATCAACCAGTTCGGAGTGGTTCCCCCTCCAACGCGCAACGTGCTTGGACTGGAAGATACATCGTCCCGGATGGCGATAGGGCTGTTCACGAGGTCGGGTTACCCGTTCATACACCTGTGGTCGACTGTCCCCAACTGGAACAGTCAAAGTATCCACCCGATCCAGCGGGGAGGGAGGATGTCCTGCGCTTCCTGTCACGACCAGGGCGACATAGACATGATCCTCGGCGGAACATCCGAGCTCGGGACCGGGCTCATGAAATCGAACCTCGTCAGCTCCAACGGGGGCGAGTTTCTCTGGACGTCCAGCAAGCTGACCTCGCATAATCTGCAGCTGCAGGACAGCGTATGGTACGTCGTCGCGAGCGTTGATAAAGAGCCGGTCCAGGCATCGATCAGATCCTATGTAAGGGGACTCCTCATGCTCATGGGGGGTACGATCCTGCTTCTTGTCGTCATACTCAGTTTCGGGTTCTACGCCTACAGGCGCAGCGCACTCGAGGGCCAGCGACTCGTTCACCTCGAACAGGTAGCGCGTATCCGCGAGCAATACGAAGTCCTCATAGAGAAATCGAACGACGGTATCTACATACTCTATGAAAGCACCATAGTCTTCGCGAACAAGACTTTTCAGAAGTTGCTCGGTTACACGCTCGACGAACTGTCGAAGAAAGATTTCCTCGATCTGGTCGCTCCCGAGAGCAGGCATCTGATCGAGGAGAGGGTGGAGCGGTTCAGCCGCGGCGCAAAGCTCGATTCGCGGTACGGATTCCTCGCACTCTCCAAAGACGGGCGTCGAATACCCGTGGAAGTAAGCGTGACGCATGTCCCGTTCGAAGGAAAAGTCAGGACGATAGGAATAGTCCGTGACCTGAGCGAACTCACCTCGCAGAAGCAGCTGTACGAAAACCTGTTTAGGAACGCTCCCATAGGGCTCGGTATATACAGGAATTTCAAGGCGGTTAAAGTAAACGAGACGGCGAGCAAGCTGCTCGGCTACGACAACCCGGAAGAGCTGATCGGCGTTCATGTCCTCCAGCTGGTGCACCCAGACGATCTCGGGCTTGTGAGGGAAAGAGTCAAGAAGGCAATGGAAGACCGGATCCCTGCCCCTCCGATGGAGGAGAAGTTCCTGCGGAGGGACGGTACGACGCTCCCGGTGCTCGTTCTCTCGCAACCAGTGGTGTACGAAGGCGAAGACGCGGTCCAAATCGCCTTCGTCTCACTCGAAGACAGGAAGCAGCTTGAGGCGAATCTTGCGCGGGAAGCTGCCGTACAGGAGCAGGAGAAAGTCAGACTCAACACCCTCCTCCAGAGCCTCGATGAGGGAATCCTTTTTCAAAACCCGGGGGGGGAGGTGGAATTCGCAAACTCCGAGTTCTGCCGGATTTTCGGTTTTGGTAACCCTGTCAGGCTCATCGGCGCTTCGTCGAAGGACCTGCTTGTGCAGGCATCCCAGAAACTCAAGAACCCTGCCGAGTTCGTCTCCAGGGTGTCTGCGGATGTCGACCGGAGAGAAACGGTAAGAGGGGTGAGACTGGATTTTGCGGACGACAAGATCGTGGAAAGAAGCGCTCTCCCCATATTCAATTCCAGCGGCACATATATGGGAAGGCTCGGAATATTCCGGGACATCACGCAGCGCGAGAGGAATGAAGAGGCGATCAAACGGCTCCAGCGTACGGAACTGCTCGGAAGACTCGCCGGAGGAATTGCCCACGATTTCAACAACGTCCTCGCGATCATCATCGGAAGTCTCCAGATGATACTGAGGAAGACAGACAATCCGGCGGCGGTCGAGGAGAATACTCAACGCGCATTGTCGAGCGCGATCCGCGGCTCGGAGGTCGCAAAGAGGCTTCTCCAGTTCGTCCGTTATGCCCCGGAGAGTTTCCAGGACTTCTCGCTCAGACAGATCATAGAAGAAACGATATCCATCATCAAACATACTTTCGAAGAGAACATTTCGGTCCGCACCGAATTCGTCATAAACGACGCATTCATCCTCGGATCACCCGGAGACATTCAGCAGGTAGTCATCAACCTTGCAAATAACGCGCGCGATGCCATGCCCGACGGCGGTACGCTTACGATTTCCCTCTCCACGGCGGACGACAGTCAGGTGGAAAGAAAACTGGGAGGACCGCCGAAGGACAACTATGTCCTTCTGATGATGCAGGATACCGGCCACGGCATAGAGGACGGCAAGCTGGAGAAGATATTCGATCCTTTCTTCACGACGAAGGATATCGGCAAAGGAACCGGGCTCGGGCTCTCGATCGTGCAGACGATAGTCTCGGCTCACAACGGTTTCATAGAAGTGAAGAGCCCTCCCGGCGCCGGGACGACGTTCTTCATTTATCTCCCGATGAGCGGCAGAGAACCGGGCGCTCCTAAAGCGGTGGTGTCCGCGGACGATAAATCTGCACGGCCCTCGCGGGGGAAGCCCGTGACCGTCCTGGTCGTAGAAGACGAACTGGATCTCCGCGAGTTGCTTCGCGAGTACCTGTCCGAGAAAGGTTTCAACGTGATAGAGGCAGCCAACGGAGATGAAGGGTACAAATTGTTCCGAAACCATAGCGAGATCTCCGTCGTGCTTTCGGACCTTGGGCTGCCGAAACTCGCAGGCGATAAACTGATAGCCAGGGTAAAGTCGGAACGGCCGGATGTGAGGTGCATCCTCGCAACCGGGTATCTAACGCCGTCCGCGGACGGAACGCTTGCGGACCTGGACGTCGAGACGATCATGAAGCCGTACAACCTTACGGCAATCTACAATATTCTTACAGGAGAAACTCCGGATCAGGCGTGACACGGACGAGCGGGAATTCTAACAGACCCGCAGAAGTCCGGGAGAAGCAACAACATCGCAGGGGGGACGGACATGAAATGGATGATTGCATTCATGGTGGGGATGCTTTCGGACCTGGCTTTTTCTCAGAACCTGATAATCAACGAGCTCATGTACGCCCCGTCGGGGGGCGCGCCCGAGTGGGTCGAACTGTACAACAAAGGACCCGATAGTACGGACCTGAAGAACTGGACTATCAACAACAAGTCCGGTGTCAGGTATAAACTCAGCGCCGCCGGCCTGTACATCGGCGCCCGTTCATACCTTGTCCTGACGAACTCCGACGACTTCGCATCCTTTCATCCGGAGCCCGGCATCAATTTCGCCAAGGTAAGCTGGCCGCAATATTTTCTCGTCAACACCGGAGACACGGTGACCTTGCGCGATCCGGGCGGTCTTACCGCCGACTCCGTCTGGTACTCGCCTTCCTGGGGCGGAGGAAACGGAAAATCGCTCGAGAGAAGATCGGCCTCCGATTCTTCAAGGTCGATCGGCAACTGGGGAACTTCCATCGATCCCTCAGGCAGCACGCCCGGGAGATTGAACAGCATCACGGCAAAGCCACACGACTTGAGAGTGGTATCGCTGAAAGCGACTTACTTTTCCGCCAATGCGAAAACGGTCTTCGAAGTCCTCGTAAAGAATTCGGGATCACAGTCAGCGCCTGTGTTCTCCGTAGATGTCTTTGTCGATTACAACGCCGACTCGCTGGCGCAGCCCGACGAGCTGGCCGCAACTGCAGGCGGCGCCGGAGTGTCACCCGGAGACTCGATGAGCTTCCTGCTCGAGAAGAGTCCGATGTCCGCCGTCCGCGCGAACGCCATCGCGGTCGTCAACTATGATTCGGACGAGGACAGAACGAACAACATCATGACAACAAGAATAAACTCTTCCTACCCGCATGGCTCCGTGGTCGTGAATGAAATAATGTACGCGCCGACAAGCCGGCAACCGGAAGGGTTTGGTGCCCTTCTGCCATCAATTCGGAGGTGGGAAGGTACGAAAGCGTGATGTTGATATCGTCCTTCGCGACGGTTATCCGTTCGGTGATGGTCTCGATGATCCTGCGTTTTTCAGCGGGTTCGAGGTCCGGCCAGCGGCTATAAAGGTCCCTGGCTTCGTTCACGAGCTCGTCGCTTGAAAGGTACTGGATCCTAAGGAAATCGATCTCGGCCTGGACTTCCGGTATCTGATCCGTTATCTGCCGGTATCGCTCCTCGTAGGGCTGGTAGTGGCGGCTGAACCCCTCAGGCTTGATTTCCCCCTTGAGGTAGAGCTGCATCACCTTGTCCATATCAGCCTGCACTTTGGCCTTCTCGCCCGTGAGGGTCGCAAGGAGGGCTTCCTTCTCTTTCATCGCGGTATCCGCCTGCTCGAAGTAGCTCCTCACGTCGCTCTCCGAGAAAACGAACGACTTGAGCTGCTCCCGGAAGATGTCCTCGAGGTCGGCCTCGCCGACCTTGTTCCGGCACTTGCCGCAGATATATTTAGGGCTGTTCGAGGGGACGTACATCTTCCCTCCGCATCCGCAAAAGACGATGCTCGTGAAGAGGTGGGCCACCACCTTCGTCGGCGGGCGGTTCGTCGTGATCTGTTCGTCGAGGATGCGGTTACACTCATTCCAAAGTTCCTCGGAGACGACCGCCGGAGCCTCCGTGTATACCCATTCCGATTCGGGCTTCAATACCTGCTTTTCTCCGTGTTTGCCGCCGCGAGTGCTGTAGTTCGAGCGGCGGACGCCTTTCGCGATGGGGTCGCGGAGGAGACGGTAGACGGTGCTGAAGGCCCACTTGTTTCCCTTCCGCGTGCGATACCCCGCTTCATTCAAAAGGCGGCATATTCTCCTTTTCCGTTTGTGTTCCCTGAAAAGTTCGAACATCTGCCTCCTGATCGGGGCCTCTTTCGGATCGAGAACGAGCTTCTTGTCCACGTACCGGTAGCCGTACGGGGCTTCTCCTCCCAACGGTTTTCCGAGCTTGGCCCGGATTGGGACCGACGCCGCCACCCGGTCGGCGATCTCTTCCCTTTCCCACTGCGCCATGGCGGCGATCATCGTATAGAAGAAACGGCCCGCTGCCGTCGAAGTGTCGATCGCTTCCTGGAGCGAGATGAGGTCGGCGCCGTGTTCCTGGAAGAAGTCCGCGAACTCAAGGAGCTCCTTGGTATTCCGGGCAAGACGGGCGAGCTTCGAGAAGATGAGACCGGTGATTCGGCCGGAGTCGATGTCGCCCATCATTCTCCGGGCTTCGGGATGGTCCTTCACGGATTTCCCCGACACCGCTTCGAGGTGGTACACCTCCTTCACATCCCAGCCCTTGGATTCGGCGTAGTACTGGGCGCGCTTCTCGTGGTGTTCGGGGCTTTCGCCCCTTGCCTGGTCCTCCGTCGAGACCCTGATCCAGATGCCGACTGCCTTCGCTTGCCCGTTTGACTTATCATAGGTCATTCCAAATTCCTCCCGGCAAAATTAACAAAAGTTGCGACGTTAATTCAACTCAATAGAGCCCAGTGAAGAAGTTTGCTATCCAAGAAGCGGGATCATAAATTAGTGCTACCTTACGGGCCTTTTTCTGCGTAAGGGCGAAGTTCAGTGTATCCGAAAACATTCTAAGAACATGAACGCATCCCATTAGAATCAAAACACTTGAGGATACAGCCAATATGTGTATGACAGGCCAGATTCCGCTAGCGCAAAATAAGAGTATCTTGTTTTTAGCTCATTTGACCAAATTAAAGCGGCACGTACTCGCAATTCTCACTGCCCGGATATCTATCGCATACAACGTTTGATGGAGCAACGATGAATTTGATAAGCGTTCTTTTGCCATACGGTGGGGCTGTTGCAGGGGCGGTCGTTGGGTTCTTGTTGAATATGATGCGGGAGTCAAGAAAACGGAAAGCCCGAAAACAGAGAATGACACCCGCGCAACCCAATGAAGGTTCGCTCCAAATCCATTATCACACAAAGCTTTTGCCGGACATTTGGGGAGATTTCGCAAAGGATTTCAAATCTTTTAACGACCCTTGGATAATGGAAATGCGAAATCCGGCCGACTTTGTACCGATCCATCAGGTAAGATATAAAGCGAAAGATTGCAGCATTTTTAGTTTCCTTTTCTTCGAGAAATTGGGGAACGAACCGTTTAAGAGGTTTGTAGAATTCCAGTCGATGGTGCATCTGAACTTTAACATAAATCAGGTAAGGGCAAAGGATTTCAGAGAAAAACTCGCGTCCGAGATAGCCGAGAGGAAGAAAAATTCCGGATTCCCCGATTCCTTGAATAAAATAGAGGTTTGCTTCAATGACGACGATGAGATACTTCAGCAGACGTTCTTCAGAGGCTACAAAAGGATGGCCAAGAGACAGTACGAAGAAGTGTGCCTGTGGTATATACCGACTCGTGAACTTGTAAGCATGCCATACATGATTCTTGAGATTAGGAATGAGGGATTATGGAAACATTTGGATATCGAATGGGATAACGCTGCAAAGGGGAGAAGAAAAATAGTCGGGAGCGATATCTTTGATGAGTATCTGAATCGTGTAGATCATCACGGGGAGAGTCAAGCATGATGGAAATACAGCATCTTAAGTTACAGTACTTAGACGATATTGTAAAACTTGCGGAACAATCCAGCGAATATCTAGTACCCAACACTCGCATGATATATTATCTTGCGTGCACTATATTTTCGAAGTACTCATTCGTGGCAATGAAAGAGATTGTTCCCGTTGGATATCTGTTCTCAATGCCAAATATAGACGAACAGTTTGTATGGCTGCACCAGATTGCGGTCGATCCAGCAGAAAGGCGTAACGGAATCGGGAGTCGGCTAATCGAGAAGTTCGAGGAATCCATTTCTCTAGAGAGCCGTTTCGATGCTGTGAGGTGTGCGATCAAGCCGAACAATGCCCTGTCCAAGGCTCTTTTCTCGAAGCATGGTTACCACTCTCTTGCATTGGATGCGTATATAAACATGGAGATTTTCGAGAAACGTCTTTGAGGGCTATACACTGCAAGTCGACTACGACCGCTGCAGCAGTACCGCTCGCGCTGGCTGATACGACTACTGCTATATCTAGCCTGGTTCTTTAGCCTCTTGTTCTCCTTATCCCCCTAGTAATTCATAACCATGACCTTTGCGCGTAGGCGGGAGGTGTTCGCTTGACAATGAGCGTACCATGTTGTACAACTGTACCATGATGCAATTTTAACAATTTACTACAGATGGAGAAAGGCAGGCAGTTGTATGATGAAAAGTATCATTGGCACCCTGTTTCTTCTGGAGAGAGAGAAGGCATTCAAGGAATTGCAGGCTACCGAAAAAGTCGCACGGAAGATTATGGGCAGGAACTTCTTTGGCATGGAGGAAGCGGTTCGTTACTTCAACCTGCGTCCCACCAAACGTCAACTGATCGCTCTTACCGAAATCCCGTTCACAAGTGAATGTCTTGAAGCATCGAAGGAAACACACCTACTCGTTGCTGTTCTCCCGCTCTCAATCTCCGACCTCCGAAAGAGAATCGGAGAGAGGGCATTTAACAATTCGAAGTATTACGATTATGCGAGGGATAGTGGCGAGGAGTTCGTGACGGTCCGCGGGACCATCGGCTGGCAACTTGTTCGCAAAACCGTCGTCCCTGGCTCGAAGGAAAAGCGGTGGCTCGACCAGCAAGCGCTTCTCGCAGACGGTGAAGAAACACCTTCTGCACGAGTGATGGTTTACATGATAATTGCGTATTATCTTATGACTGGTGAGTGCCTTTTCGAACACCATTCTGCAAGATGCTCCGAGGTGGATTCCGAAGGTTACCGGGTCGATGTCGGTCTCTTCGGCTTAGGTTACCTCGACATCAATAGTGAGACGGATGATTTTCTCTGCGCTTACATGGGTCTCGCATCAGCTTTCAAGTCAACACGGTAGAAGTTTCTTGCCAACTCGGATCACGAACCTTCAATTTACTTTATTGGAGGTTCTTTTTTTCGCTATTTTTATTGACTCGCGTAACCATTAGTTCCCGCAAGAACATTCTCCCTAAATAGGCGTAGTTGTTATCAAATAGAAAAGACGGTCGATTGTTGTGAACTTGAAAGTCAAGCTTGAACGGCCCTGGTTGAGGGTGAGACAAAACCGGTGATATCTACTCGCCTGAGATCGTCAAGGAAACGTGGATCTTCGTAATGTGTCTTGATTAATTTAAGGTAACTTTTCGAGGTGATCTACGTCCTCTACAGCCGTTTTCTTGACTCGGCGAACTGGCGTACGATTTTGGTAGAGCTCCGGGCTTTCACCCTTCGCCTAATCCTCGGTCGAGACGCGGATCCAGATGCCGACTGCTTTCGCCTGTCCGTCCGTCCTCTCGTGAGCCATGTCAAGTCCCTCCGGTGTAAATTACGGAAATTCGGGCAGTGAATTCAATCTGTTATTCCCTGCACAAGGTGCCCGATTACAAGTCTTCATTGAATCTTAAATTCCGCTCTGTCCTCTCGCAAGGGTCCTGAAAAAGACTATGAGCGGTACGCCGAGAGAGATGTCCTCCACGAGCCAGAGGATTCTCACGGCCCACGGGCTGCCAAAGAATCCAGGTACGAAGCTGCTCATGATCCAGTTGAAGATCATCGAGAGGAAATAAATCCAGGCGCCTGCCAGCGCGTACTGGGTAGCTCTTTGCAAGGTCATAGGGAGTCTCCTGTTTTGTTTTTGGAAGCAAGTGTCGTTTCCGAAACTCATTCATCGTTCTTCAGCCTCCGGACCGATTTCAGGATCACGTCGGCTACGGCCCGGCGCTTCTCCATCTTGTCCGGCTCGTTGCCGCCCGGATGGTGTACCCTGACATTGTAACCCTTGATCTTCTCTTCCTCGAAAACATCCTTAGCATCCTTCGCTGCGAGGTATGACATGAGTTCTTCCGGTGTGAAGAAGAGTACGTTCGGCTGGTCATTTGGATCGACCTTTTCAGATGCCAGTTTCCTGATTTTCTCCAGTTTCTTCCTGTCCTCCGCGCACACGATGACCTCGCCGTAACCGGACGCCAGGCATTTCCTAATGTTTTCGAGTTCGTGGATCTCATCGGTCGTGACCGAAATCTCGCAGGCTATTTTCTCACTCTCCTTTTCGAGGAGGACATCGACTCTTCCTTTGCCGTCCGGCGTAGGAGCTTCCATCGTGGCCCGGTATCCTTTGGCCTCCGCCATTTTCTTCACCAAGTTCTGCATATACCTGTGCTGCGTCCCGGCCTTCTCTTTTGAGGCGTCCATGACATGAGGCGCTGCTCTTCTTTCTGCGTATGCGGGCACTTCACGGGGCGGCGACGGCTCCGAAGCCGGTTTTTCCCCAGTCGCCGCTCTTGTCTCGAATTGCTTTCGCCGTTCGTCTTCTTTGACACGGAGTTCCCTGTGGATTTCACCCTGTCTCTCCCGCGCGAGCGAGGACAATTCGGCCCTTGACCGGAGGTATCTCCGCCCGAACGGCAGGCGTTCCGCAAATTCGTAGTACTCGTCCTCTTTCATTCCCGCTGTGATCCATGGTTCTTCGATTTCGGCAGTCTGGATGAGAATGAGTCCGCCCCTCACCTTGTGCTTCACGTAACAGAACCGCGGCTGGAGGCTCTGGAGCTCCTCGGTCTTCTTTTCCCACTCCTCGGCAAGGCTCCAGTACACGGGATTCAGCGAACGGACGGATTTGACCTCGTAACCGGAATACGTGAAGCTCTCCTTTGCGAGAAGGGCGGCGTCGAGAACGGGATCAAGATGATCAGAGCATTGATCCCGAAGGGCGTTGACCTCGCCCCGTATTCGGATGATGATGTGAAAAGAGTGATCGAAATCCTGAACAGCAAGCCGAGGAAATCCCTAGGTTATGCCATGCCCAAAGAAATCATGGCCAAGCAACTATCCAAAAACAAAAAAATCCCGTCGAGGGGAATGCACTTCGGGGGTGAATTCAGGATTCATTATGTCTTTTTATTGTACCACAAACTAATCTCATACTTCAACAATCATTGCATGATTGCAGCGGCACATTTTGAGCGTGGGAAGGTCTAGCTACAATACCAAATTTGAAATACCCTTGTGGCCTATACAACTACCCATTGCCTACTTCTAACCATTTGCACCCCGATCCGAAAAGACTTCATGATTTTCCCTATCGAACGTCCTTCCACCGCCCTCAAGCTATGCCAAGCATAGGCTCGTCTGTCTTTATTGTATCTGCGAGCTTACCCCTGCATTACTCTTTATACTGAAAACATTTTGCCGAGCGAGTAAGTCATATCCCCTGGTTGTTCAGAGCGCCATTATTTCAAAACTATACACGGTCTTTCCAATACGTGACCAAAGGGTCTTCAACACCGTGCCAACCCGGGCATGATCTGCGGAATATCGGAGGGGGAAAGCCCCCTCCTCATCCAAACAGAACTATACCGACCTCCCCCGGCGGTCATTTTACCAAAACAAGTTTCTTGGTCTGTACATTCTTTCCGGCAGTGATCCTGTAGAAGTACACGCCGCTGGGAAGATCGGAGGCATCCAATGTAACTCGGTAACTCCCTGCCTGCTGATTCTCATCTACCAACGTCTTGACTTCCCTACCGAGTACATCATAAACAGCAACCAACACATGTGATTTCTTGGGAAGGTCGTAAGAAATCACCGTAGTAGGATTGAAGGGATTGGGATAGTTCTGTGACAAGTGGAATTCCTTAGGGATCTTATTCCCAACCTCATTTACACCAGTGACCTCCAGCACCGCCTTCGCAACATTCTTCATCAATGCACCTTCATTCCACCGAAGCCTTTGCAGTACAATAGCTGTCGGTCCAGCGGCGTTCGGGTTAAGTTTGAACGCCAAATCTGCAAATACACCACTGCCACTGTCGGGCTGGCTTCTTGCACCGGCAAATCTAATGGTACCCGCTGAATCGCTTGTGTAGACCATTAGATTATCGTTCACCGACGACCACGTTATTCCCTGGAGGTGCAGATTCGTAGAATCGTACGCGATTTGTCCATCAAAGGAAAGAATGTTCTTTCCTCCCGTGAGGTACAGCGAAACCTGTACGGTTTCTCCGGGGGTGACAGTTATGCTGTCCATTGCTATCAGCCCGCTGGCATTAAACAACGAATCGGGACTGTACGGTAACGTGTCGATCAAACCGACTACATACTTCAGAATCAACGAAGCATCTAAAGCTGATACCGTCGTATCGAAACTCACCTTCGCTCTCACGAGTTGGGCGCTGTCAAGCGCGATTTGCCCAACCAAATATTTCAAAATAAGAGCCCCGTCATACGCTTGCACTTTTCCGTTCATGTCCACGTCCCCATACAGAATGGACTGTTCTACGTCAATTCCGCCTGAGGTCAAGGAGACGGGTGTCATACCAGTGTTGAATAACGCGGTATCTATGATAATGGGAACAAATCCGGTATCCGTATTGGACGGGATGAAGAACTTTAGCCACATCAGAACTCCAGAACCAGTGATATTACCTGCACCAGCTGAGGCGGTCACGGTCAATGTGTCTGTATTGTTTACTTCATAAATCCAATGCGCTTTGCCGATCATGCCCGTGTCGGGAGCTATACCTGCAAAAGTGAGCTTTCTTTCGAACCCTCTGATAGTCAGTTGAGCCGAGCTATACGATGAACCTGACAGAAATTCAACGTTCAAAGGAAAAAGGACGGTGTCCCCAGAGGCACCATTTATAACCGGCAACGATAATGAAATGGGCTGCCTGGGTAATACCGTTAACTTACCATTTGTGCCAGTGACTGGAAGTGGCACGGCACCAGTGTCAGCAGCAGAGAGGTTTGTGAGCTCCAGTGCCGTAGTATCTCCCACGTTGGCGGATTCGTTGACCGTGAATACAAGATATGCAACAGCCCCAGAACCTCGCAACGGTTTTGTCGGGGTTGCCATGTTGAAGGCTCCGACATTAACGCTGCCAGCGCTGTTGTTGCCATTTGCGTCGATTGCCCAGTCATCAGACGTGGGATCTGTTTCACCGTTTTCCAGACTGTCGAAGCTTAACAGCTGGTTATTGAAAACTAGTGTAGCGCCAAAAGATCCCACAGAATTGCTGTCGGGATTGATGTTGATAGGAACACGGGCAGTGTCCCCGATCTGAGCGGAGAGATTAATGGGGATGCTAAAGACTACTGGCGAATTAGAAGCCACTTCCTTGTGCCCATTATTGTACTGAGACATCATCAGGTTCGATGAGCGCGTCCCTTTCAATGCCATCATATTGGAAGCGCTTGCGGCACTTTTCGCTAGATCAGACGCAATGGCGTTTGATCCTGAAGATTTGCCGAAGCTGCCCGCAACATCTCCTCGAATGATCCCGACGAAACCTTGACTCGACTGATTTCCGCTCAGGTTGGAATATACCCGATATGTCGGAGCGGAATACCAGTTACCTGAGCTAATTGGGAAGCTTGAATTTACGAAGATCCAATCGCTCACTCCGTACTTTTCGAAGCTGGAGAAACTTCCTATGGCGCGTTTAAGGATGGCGAGCGCATCGGTCGGATTAACCTTTCCGTCGCCGGTGACGTCTGCCGCTAGTTCCTGATAACCTGTCAATGCCTTTGGTCCGCCATCGCGTCCTTGGAAGGCAAGCAAAGCGTCAGTGGGAGTGATTGTCGTTGCGAAAGGATAATTGCCCGATATTCTTTCGGCAAAAAGCGAGTCCGAACTCCCAAGAGGGACAGACGCAAACCCAAAAGATCCGTCTGCACCGGAGATCTGGGCTGATAAGGTGGGCGAGTCATTCACAAATAGAGTCACCGTGTCACCGGGAAGTGCTTTGTCACCTGAAAAGTAAACTAGCTGGCCGGATATTTGGGCAGTTTGTTGGGACACGGTAAAGAACCCGTTTGTCGCAGTGACGGGCAGACTATTGGCGCCTGTATCTGAGGCACTTAGGTAAGATTGATTGTTTGCAATAAGAGAATCAGTGGAACCAACCGAAGCGTTCGGGTTCACATTAAAGGAAAGATAAAGAACGGTGCCTGAAGAGGTAATCCCGGTATTACCCGAAAATAGAAGTGCGCCGATCTGAACCCAACCCTTAGAACTGCTGTCGTTCACGTTTATATTCCAACCTCCTGGGACGATCGGCCCCTGCGAGTAATTACCTGCATACGTAAGAATGTTGTTGTTGAATGAAAGACGGACCCCGAAGCTGCCCACGTCGTTGCCTTTCGGATTTATTATCAAAGGTACGGAGACCGTTGTCCCCGGTCCCCCTTGAAGATTAGTAGGTACACTGAACACCACCGGATTTCCACTCAGCGTTCCTGTGAAGTTGGCTACTTGGTTCTGGGTAAGATTACTAAAACTCGCGCTTGGAGGACTGAATGCGTAGCTCAGCTTTGAAGGAATCACCGTATAATTTCCACCGGAGGGTAGACTGCCAAACGAGTAATCGCCTGCAGCGTTTGTTACTGTTGTCGCCGATTGGGAACCAGTAAGTACCATAGTCACAGCACTTATAGGAATTCCATTACCATTACTCACCTCACCTGTTATTGAGTGGGTCGTCGCACTCATGGTAAACGAAGCAGATTCAGTAATAGGTCCTTTCATCGTAATAGTAGCCGGATTGGTTGTACCAGTGTAAGATCCGTTACCAGTGCCACTCCATCCCGCAAATTCGTATCCAGAATTCTGAATCGCAGTGACTAACACAACCTGTCCGCCATTCTGCCCACCGGACGCAACATTCACACTTCCCCCCGCTCCCGCAATCGTGGTCAGGTAGTACTGCGTCGCAAAATTTGCTGTATAGGTTGAGTTCGTGCTGGGGGAAATATTATGGCTTATCGCCCCGCCATCACTCCAACTACTCCACATGTACTGTATCCCTTGGCCACCGCTCTGGGGGGACGTCGTTCCGATGCCATGTGAAGAGCCCGATTGCCATGTGAGGCTTTGAGACGAACTGTAACTTGACCCATCGACCGTGAACGTCAACCCAGATGGGTTCGTCTGGATAGCGACTTGAATATTCGAAACTGCTGCTTTCTGAATGTACTCTTCTATCGACCATCCTAATGTTCCATCTTGCCATTGTATCTTCCACCAAACATAAAAGGTCCCTCCATAAGTGGCACCCTGTGGTCCATCGGTAATGGTCCCCATCGCGCCAGCACTCTCTATTCCAACATAACTGCCGCCGGGCGAAGAACGGACGTTAAATGCGGATGTAACTTGGACATTGTCACCAACCTTGACATCCGGTGACCACAGATAATCTATTGTAACCCAACCGTTATTCGTCATTCCTAGATCGTTCAAGAACGTTCCATCTGCCAAATCTATCCCCGCAGGATTTGTCACAGTCCTTCCAAACTGATCAAGACCACCATTGTAATTGTCATAGTACGCAGCTTCTGCTTCCGGCATCCCACGTGTGAGATTAGTCCATGTTTGCCTGACCGTTGAGTAGTTCCAATAATCATCGTCTGTATTCCACGGGCCGACATCCCACACTGGAACAGTCACGGTTTTTGAACCATAAGTCACTTCCACTTGAAATTCATTTCCTCCGTTGCTACAAAGAACTCTTGGACTGGGAAGAGAGGCAAAATGGTCGTCAGCGACAATCACATGCCCATTAGCAGTAGTTCCTCCAACTAGCCCCTCACGAGTTGCGAACTCCGAATTCATTACACCTTCGGTCTTGAAATATCGCCTCGCCGTAGATTGCGGCGGAAGAATGGCTTCCTGGTCTCGGTAAATCAGCGGCGCGTTTGGAGCAGTGGCCGAAAGGACGCGGGGTTCAGTTTGCATTCCTTTCTCTAATGTGCAGTTCAACTTCAGAGCCATCACTGCCCCCGGAAAAACCCTTGCTTCCGTGACCACGAATGGCGCGTACCCGTCCGCTATGACCACGATCAAGTAATTTCTAAATGGAAATGGAGCGGGTACGAAATTGACTAGGAATTTTCCACCAGTGTCTGTCACTCCTGAGCGAACTGCCAAAGTTGTGTCAGGGATCACGAAATTTGTGACCAGATTTTGCGTTGGTGCGTAACTATAACCCATGGCCCTAATTGTTTCTTCATTAAAGAGAAAAACCCTCGCGTCTACTACCGGCTCAGAAGTGACCTTATCCTTCACGGTTCCATAAACGTTTCCCACTAGTTTATTAAGTGGAACTGGCGAAGCAGACAAATTACGCAAAGATTGTGCGGTCGTGTTGCAATTACAAATTAAAATGATTGAAATGATTACCTCAAGAAACCGTAAAAATGTTTTCATTTACAACCCTCCTTTTCATAATGTGCATACCTTCGAACCTTCTTTGTGTCCACGATGTATACATAAATGGGCTGGTCGATGGCGTTGCGGTCCGAGAGGATCAACGCCTTCACGAATAGGCTGTCCCCGCAACCCCATTTGGGAGACAAAGTCGAAAACCTTGAATAGGGAGGGGGAAGGACAACCTCTTCCGTTTTTCCTGTACTATCTACAACCCAAGTATGCGTTGTGGTCATCGGACTGTGTCCACGAGCGTTGTAAGTAACAAAGGCCAGATGCTTTCCATCCTTGGACCAAACGAATGATGCCGCTTCAATATTTTGGGGAATCGCCAAAATGATTTTTCTCACCTTCCGTTCAGGGCTTGCCAGAAATAATCTTGTAAACCTCGTGTATCTATAAGCCAAAATGAAAGCCCGGCCATTTGGACAAACCGAAAGGGTGTCAATTCGCTTCAATTTGTCACGCTGCACACTTTTGCTAGCTAACATCGCATTTGTGTTCCCGTATGCAAGTGCGACAAGGAAAATTGAAATTAGGAGAAAATCCGCATAACCCAGAAGAGCAACCCGACCCCTTCCATATTGCAATATCTCGGAGCTTCGTTTATCATCGCATCTCATATCTTCTCCGCGCGAACATTGATCTCGCCTCTCCGGCATGCAACAGTGTGAGACATACGCTAGCACCTCTACAAGTGCTACCCACACAACTCAATTAAAAAGTTAGTGAGTAGTATGATCCCAATCAAGTTCTGATACAAGACCTTGAACCCGATTTGGGGAGCGGTTTTTTGGGGGGTGAAAACAGCGAGTGGAAGCGGTAAATTCTTGAGGCGAGAGATGTTGCTGAGGGAGTAATTGAAGATTCGAGTCGCACGAAAAATTCACCTATCGGGTGAATGGGACAATTTGGGAGAGATTGTGAGATGGAACTTAGGTTAGAACGGACAGAAGAACGATTGACACGCAAGACGGGGCTTGTGCTGATAGACCGATTCGGGAAGAAGATAAACCTGGCGAAGAGAATAGACCGGGAGTTCGGTCGACCAGGCTCGAACCGAGGGAAAGCGGCAAGCGAGTATGCGCTGACGCTGGCAGAGATGCTCATAGATGGAGCGATGCATTTGGAGGACATCATTGACTTCGAGGGAGATGAGGCATACAAACAGATGACGGGACGAAGTCATTACCCGACGAGCGATGCACTGGGAGATTGGCTTCGTCGGCAAGGCGGGACAACCGGCGAGAAGAAGCTGATGAACGTCAGCTCGGAGCTTACAAACGCGTTGACCAAAGGTACGGGATTAACGCTTGACGTAGATGCGACTGTGATAGAAGCAGACAAAGGAGATGCGGCGTTCACGTACAAGGAGATACGAGGTTACCAACCGCTGTTGGCTGCGTGCGTTGAGTTAGGGCTGTTTGTCAACACGCGGTTCCAGCATGGGAACGTGAACACACAGGGCGACCTTGTCTCTTTCATAGAGGAATGTAGAAAACTTATGCCGTCAAGAATAAAGACAGTGCGGAGTGATTCTGCCGGCTACAACCACCAAGTGGTCGACCACTGCTTCAAAGAACATCTTAACTTTACAATAACAGCTGACCATGATTCATCGGTGATGGACGCGATTGGCAGAATCGGCAAAAACGGGTGGGAAAGAGGGAAAAACGAGGACGGTACCGACGCCGACTACGATGTTGCCGAGACAGTACACGCGATGAATAAGGGAACTAATGCCCTCCGCCTCGTGGTGAAGAGAACCGACCGAGGAAAGCAGGCCGATATATTTGAGGGAGGATATCACTACTGGATCATCGCCACCAATATTCCAAAGGAAGAGAAAGACGCCAACGCTATCATTGACTTTCATGAGCAACGAGGAGAAATGGAACGGATGATAGGAGGACTGAAGAGCCATTACAACATGGATCACTTCCCCTGCGGATAGTTCTCAGCGAACAGTCTGTACTTTGCCGTTCTTCGCATTCAATCTTGTCCAACTCCTCAAGCAGCATTACTTCGGAAGCGATTGGCGCACGAAAACTTTACAGAGCCTCCGTAGATACTGGCTCTATCTACCTTCCCGTGTTGTCTTCCATGCACGCTATACCGTCGCTCGAATCGCCACTACGATAGAAACCTTCAACCGTTTCAACGAGGCTTTCCTCAAGATCACTCGATCACCGGCCCCTGCCTGATTCTTCGTCCGTCCTCGCGTCTTCTCTTGCTAATTCTAATTCCTCACCCCAACATCGGTGGACTCTGCCGACTTCTCCATCCAATCCCCCCACACGTAAACTTCCACCACAATCCCGTCTGTTCCCGTCAGTACTTTCGCCACGACCATCCAGCATAACCGAATAATCCCGGTCTTTAGCACCCGGTTCCCGCCTATATCGGATTTCAGGACAAGATGTGCCTCAAATGGGGTAACTACCAGCAAGATCGCTCAACCGGTCGTTGTTGAAGTGAATAATGCAGTTATGATATAATAAAAGGAGACTAAATAAAGGTTGTTTGTACCAATAAGACATGAGTCACCTCAAAAGGAATATTTTAGGAGTGATAGCAATTCTTGCGGTCGTTATAGTGGCTATTTCGATTTTCTTGAGCAATCACCAGCCAGCACCATTGAGGCTATCGATCGAGGCCACCAAAACTGCAGGCGTAAATAATGATAGTCCGACTAATGTGCCGAACAGAGGCCCAGTGCTGCCTGCACCGCTGGTGACTATTTACAAAGAGGGGTTTGATAGGATTGAAATTCCACTTCAAAACAGAACTGGTGAGCTACCGTTTATAAACACGGCTATCGCTGCCGACAATTCAGTATACAGTGTGTATCGCTCAACCAGTTTTGATGCGAACATTGTCCAGATAGCAACAGTCCAAGACAACGGAAATGTCGACAAATATATTGCAGTTTACGACACGAGCTATCCAACAAACGCTACAAACTTGATCTACAGTTACAGTCTTTATAGTGGCGGTCAGACAAGTTACAGCGGCATTACCTCCGCCACTCTCCAACAAGCCGTAGACGAAGGTCTTCAGCCGTGGCGTCTGGATCCGCTCTGGGTTGCCGAAGCAGATCATCCCTTGGTGAACACTATTTCTTTTAGGGAACCATGCGGTGGTTATGGTTTATCAAATAGCGGCATCGATCCATCACATGGTACTGGCAAGTTGGTAAATGAAAGTGGGGTAGTGACCTATTGCGACGTTTATTCAATTGTTTCCCAAGATGTCAGCGCTGGAGTTGCAGAAGCAAAAGCTATCCATAACGGGAGTACATACCTCTTCGATTTAATACAACCTGTCCCGGGTCAAGGTAAAATATGGATGATCAAATTGATCACGGAAGGCAATGGATAATTCTTGGGCGCGGATTATCGCTGCCAATAGGGCATAATGAGAATATTTTGAGTCAATCTCACGCACTGATTTAATCAAATTAGCTTCACCTGCCAATTAAAAAGGAAGTAGAATGTTCTACTTCCTTAAGGTGTCAATTCAGCATCGTAGTGGCCAGCCTGAATGCACTCCTCTTAATTCGCTCCCCGGAGCCGAACCACATCGACTTCAAGCGCACAGTTTCATCTCCCTTCGGATGACGATAGTGATCTACATACTCGGTAACAGCGTTGTATGCTCCCCAGAGAGTTCCTCTTGCGATCTCAGCACCTTGTCCCGACTCAGCCAATTCAAAGATTGTATCATGGACTTTCCGTACCCAAGATTGATCTTTGGAATTAAGGTCTTCAGGGAAGACTGCTTTGACATAATCGGTCCGCGCTTGCTGTTCCACCTTCGTCTCGCTCATACGATTGAATATCGCATCAAGCTGCACGTAGAGTTTGTTCGTGAGGCCGAGGATTTCATGGGCTTCCTTGAGCTTTTCCATCGCGTTCAGCGTGTGCCTGATGTGGACTTCTTGCTCCGCTCTGCTCAATGCCAGCGAGAGCGTATTCTCGCAGACGACCCTAATGGGTGTAAGCTTCACTCTTACCGTGCTGCTCCCGTCATGTGAGTTCACGAGAAGCAGGTACTTCTCCACGATATCGTTTCCGTGACGAAAATAAGAGGGGTATCGGGAGCAACTCCACGCGCGATGAGCAAAGCCCCCGTACCGCTGAATGATGGCACGGTGTAGTCGCATAATATCAAGTCGAATTTCTTCTTTGCCAGGGCAGCCTCATATCGTTCCCGCGACTTAACAAGCTCGATGTGACATCGTATGCCTGCCTCTTCCAGAATATCACGTATCAGTTGTGCGTCTTTCGCGTCATCCTCAAGGTGTAGAATTTCAAGCGTAGTTGTTTGTTCTTTGCGCATCTCTATTCCATGTCTAATAGTAATTTCAGCTGACGCAGGCAATTCTTTAAACTGCAAGTTTCGTGCTTCGGCTTCGGTTCGTTTATTATGGCCCGGAAAACTCCAATACGGCTCATCGCCGCGACAAAGGAGTGGAACTCCCGCGGCTTAACCACATATGCCTTGACTCCCACTTTGTGGCTCTTAACCAGATCAGCTTCCTATCTAGAAGAAGTGCGGACAACATGCGGTAATGTCAAGAGTTATGTGTAAAATTTTTGAGGATCGGCAAATTACTTTTGCCGAAAGGCGCGCTTCTCCAATTTGCCTCCATCTTGTAGGCTATGAAGCCCAGGATAACGTAAGCGG
>JAHECO010000083.1 GCA_024641705.1 Candidatus Kryptoniota bacterium | reverse complement strand
CATCTGATCCATGTTGTATTCTCTAAACTTTCTCATCTCTGCCTTTCTCTTTCATCCCAAAATTACGCAACCTTCATGCCATTATCATGGTTCTCCGACAGGCTCCTAGGCAGTTCCGCCGTCACGAAGCGATCGCTTCGCGATAAGGCCTTTCATATAGATTTCTGAAGTAGTCCCGAGAAAGCAGATCGAAGACTGCCGCCTGGAGTAGGTCATCGACGCTGCATGGTCGAGGAGTTCAGGCAAGCGCGCCGGTCAAACCGCGAACGTCTGAGGTTCGACAACACTGCGATCACGCGCGGGAGCTTTTGGGTAATAACAAAACGAGGAGTATACGACCATGAAGAATCCGCTTACTGAGAAGCTTGACAGCAAGATATTGAAATATTCGGTTGCCGCGGGCGCGGTCTTAGTTGGGGCAAGAGAGAGCCGGGCACAGGTTGTTTACACCAATCCTGCGGACCAAATCAACATTTCAGATTTTAGCATAGACTTTGACGGCGACGGTAAAACAGATTTGCATGTTAGAGCCTTTTACAGCACAAGCTGTAGTGTTTCTCCCACTGATGTTGATGTAATGGTTGGAAAAGTGAAAGGATTTAATGTCGGTTATTACCATCTGGGTAGTGCACTGAACTCAGGTGTATCCATTGGGCCTGGTGGAAGCTTTACCGGTAGCTCTTGGTTCATGCAAGAATTGGTACACCATGACAGTGGTCAATGGCTGGGTGCTAACCAGAAATTCCTCGGGGTGAAATTTCTGCCTTTCGCAGCAATGCTACGATCGATTCCACCGTGTGCCGTTTCTTGCCCATGTTAACCTCCTCTGATCCAGTGGTACCTCGATCACTAATATAATAATGGATCACTTTTTGGGGGGCAGGTCATAACCTCACGGCGGCGTTCCGCTAAATTGTTTTCTTCCTGAGAAGGAGAGGAGTGGAATAATCGACCGGGATTCCACCTGCTGAGTCAAAACATTCCGTTTCAATATTAATAGGTTGACTTCTATCCGTGTCTGCCTTTCGGGCGAAAGCCAAGGCTCTCGGCACTTCAGGACGGATATCGGATCTCTATTTGCGATTAAGAACGCCCAGGATAACGACCTTTCCCATCGCTTTTCTCTGGATACGGATCATGATTTGGACGCTCAACAGGTTCGAGTCATCGTTCCGATCGGGGAGCTCACAGATCAGTCCTCTCAATCTGAGCGCATCAAATACGCAACGATCTAGCCAATAGCTTCACCGCCTCTCAAAAATCCGACCTTCCTTTTAATCTTGTCAGCTTGATATTCGCGCGGAATACCTACCATGTTAGAATGACAGGTCCCGGAACCGATCCGGTCCCTTTTGCAATTACAGTAACATTTGAATAAACTAGCCAGGTGGCATGCAATATCAAGCAAGGGAGGCTGAAAAATGTCCAAAGCAAATGACAAAAGTACTTGGGCCGTTGGCGGTGGGTTACTCCTGGGTCTCGGCGTCGGTTTTTTCTTCCTGAAAGAGAATCCTCTGGCGTTTGTCGGATCACTCTTTGGCGGATTAGGTCTCGGTATCATAATAACCTCGTTCATCTCAAGCTGGCAAAAGGGAAGGGAGGAATGAGATGAAAATGAGAGCAGCTGTTTACACGGAATATGGGCTGCCGGAAGTCCTTAAAATCAAAGAAGTGGAAAAGCCGGCTCCAAAAGACAACGAGGTTCTTGTAAGAGCGTATGCAGCAGCAGTGACATCGGGAGACGTCAGACTTCGTAAGGCTAAGCCATTCATGGTGAGAACTTTCAACGGCCTGACAAAACCCAGAAAAACAATATTAGGGATCAACTTTGCCGGCACGATCGAGAAAGCGGGCAGAGATGTGAAAGAGTTCAAAGAAGGGGACCCGGTTTTCGGATCAACGGCTTTTCAATTCGGCTGTTACGCCGAGTACGTATGCATTCCCGAAGAAGGTGTGATCGTAAAAAAACCGGCCAACATTTTCTTCGAGGAAGAAGCAGCAGTCGCGTTTGGCACCCTGACCTCACTCCATTTTTTGCGAAAGGCCAACGTCGATAAGGGACAAAAAGTCCTTATCTATGGAGCGTCCGGAAGTTTGGGAACCGCCGCGGTACAACTGGCAAAATACTTTGGTGCGGACGTTACCGGAATATGCAGTACCGCTGGTCTGGAATTAGTGAGATCGCTCGGGGCTGATAGGGTAATTGACTACACGAAGGAATATTTGGATCCTTCGAACAGGTGCAATTCATTCGGTTCACTGCTAAGCTAACCATAGTCTGGCTCCGTGTGCCTGATTGCTCGGTCGTGGGTATTCTGATTGGCGCGCTGCGGGACTGATCAGCAAGGAGTTTGGTGCATAACTCGCCGGAGGTTGCAGCCCCGTGCGATATGCCTTCGCCCACGGCCGCGTGCGGGCGCGTACATGGCATGGGGAGAATCAATGGGCAGAGACACCTTGAGAGCGACCCTGCAATCATCCAAGTAGGGTATTATGGCGTGTGAAGGTGGCGTTGACCGGCCCTCCACAAACCGATCCACTTTCGTGTCATTAAGCTGGCCTCTACCCGTGTTTGTCTCCGTGGCTTAAGTCAAGGCTCTCAGTTCTTCAGAGATTATGTCATCTGACTGAATGAAAAATACCCCGGATAACGTGCTTTCCTCTCGCTAGCCTCTGGGTGCTGATCGCCACGGGAAAGCTCAGGCAGTTCGAGTCATCGTTCCGATCGAGGAGCAGGCCCGTCGCAGGCGGACTTTTTTTGTTCGGGTAGCTCGATCAACTCTCGCTTTATCATGACTCCGCTGTAACGAAGGCGGATTTCATCTCAAATGACAAGATCACTTGAGACTCATCCCCGCCGAAGAAGGCGGGGTTTCTGATCAAATGCCCCTTTCATTTGATCATCATCATCTTCATAACCTTATTCCATGTTCCGGCACTGATCCGGTAGAAGTAAACTCCAGAGGAGACACGTCCTCCGTTCCGGTTGGTCCCGTTCCACGTTAATTCGGTATATCCTGCCGGGTAGTCTCCGTCTGCAATCTGTGCGACTTCTCTTCCTACCACGTCGTAAACAACCAGCCTCACATGAGATGCTTTCGGTAGCTCGAATGCTATCTTGGTCGAGGGATTAAGCCGATCAATAATCACGTCGTGTGATGATCGGCTTCCCGAACGTCGTGTTCGGGAAACGGATTGGGGAAATTGTTGTACAGCTTGTAGTTCCTGGGTGCTCCTACGGATACCGTTATGTCTTTCGTCCATGCTTGGCCGTCAGACATACTTATCACAGCCGTTAACGTCGTGTCCTTTCCGACCGGGGCCTTCTTATCGACAGAAAAAGTGAATTCTGCATCTCCTGAACTCCCTGCCGAGATGCTCTTGATTGCAGCTGTCTTGGACTTGAGCTCCAGCCATGAGGGAAGGTTTGTGAATGTGACCGAGACGTTCTTCGCTTCAAGGTTCGAATTGTTCTGCACACTCAGTGATATGGTGTTGCCTTCTGAAGCAAAAGGTATTTCCCACACCTGGCCCGCTAGGCTATTTGCTGCCTCCTTCGAGGTCTGGGCAAATTCGCTTCCTGCAATTACTATCAGGAATATCAACGCGGCTCTCATCCTGCAAACCCTCCTTCCGATCTCCTTCGTTCTCCGTTTTCCGTCGTCTGTTAATTCCCCCTTCCTACTACATACTACCTACTTCCTACTCCCTGCTTTCTCCCTCTCCGGCAGCCCGTCTATCAAATACTCCGCATTGTACTTCAGAAGGGCATAGGCCTCGCTCGTCATGACCGGTGTCTGGCTTCTGACCTCTGACTTCTCACTTCTCGCTTCTTGCTTTCCTCCAAGCCGGTGCAGCAGCTCTACCTCCATCACAAATATCTGCAGATCCCTGCGTGCACCGACGGAATCTCCTCTGGTTAATGCTTTCTTTGCCTTCTCCAACCTCTTGTCCAGCACCTTGACTATTCCGCTATTCCAGTCGCGGTCGAAGTCCCAACTCTCATCAACTTCCCAACTTCTTCTTTCCCGTACCAGTCTCTGCCTCTCATAGTCTCCTCGCATTCCCGCTCGCGTGTCTTGTCGTTTCCGAGCCAGCCTAGGGTCACGGATCGGTGCGTGTAGGAAATAAGGGTTTCGAGAAAGGCTGTCATAGATGAGAGATTAGGTTGTTGAACCGGACCGATCGTCTTGCCGACAACTCCGGGGCCATAAGGAGTAAGATCAGTATAACCTGGGATTGAATCTGTCGCTTCACCCTCCTGAAAGGAAGGGAATGGAGCCCAGCCTTCAGCGTAGTAATCAACTATACCCGGCGGAACAGCGGCGCTGAGAGAAAATCCATCCCGAGAACTCTGTGGCCGGAGTATATCTTTGAACTTCCCCGTCAAATCATCTACGCCAGCGCGCCAACGGATCAATGTCCGGCCTTCATCAAAAACTACCCCCTCCCAATTATTAGGTGTCTCTTGGGTGTCTACATCGATGGAGTCAGACAGATGAATTTCAAATTTATAAACGCTTTGTTTCGCTGACTGACCATTCAGAAGAACATACTTGTAGAAGTACATTTCATTTACGACGGTCAATTTGATGTCTACCGAAAGGGCAATCTTGTCGCGAGTTTCAAAAGTACTCTGTCTGAAAAGCACCTTTGTGCTCAAGATCAAGAATACAGTAAAAGTATATGCTTTTTTCATAGACATCCCTTTAGATTAACGGATTGTAACATGAAAGTGACCTGCTTCTCTTTGTATGGAATATTTCCTCGCTACTATACTCACCCAATTGTCTATCTGGAGCGAATCAACAACCACCAGCTTATCATGCGCATCAAGAATTCGATCACTGACATCGGTACTAACTCCATTGCGATGATTTTGATGAGGTGTATCCCAATTGTTCCAAATGTCAAAAGGCCCACCATTTACTAGACTCATATCATTGTATCGCAGTTTATACCTTGTTCGTTGAAATACAGTATCCGCCAAATTCTTGAGGGTACTTATCGATGTTCCTGTTCCATAATGATTCTTCTGATGTTGCGAAGTAACGTTGGATTCACCATACGCGCCAGTGAGCACATAGTGATCTCCAGAAGTCAACTCCTGCAAGCCAGAAATCTGCAGCACGATTGTAGTGCTCGAAGTATCCCTGTCGGTTTTCCCTTTCACAAAAATCGAATCCGCTGCAGATATAAGTATAAGTGGCTTTCCCGTCGCTATCCGTGGTTCCGTGAAAGGTGGCTGCTGTATCATCGTCCAGCGCTATGAATTCTCCTGTCGGGCGATTATCACTGTGGTCATGCCCTCCGGAGTTGGTACGAATGGACGCACTCAATGTAAACAGATAGTTTGGTAGCGGGTTTTTATCGTTGTCCGTCACGGTAACGGTGACCTTCGTCGTCTTTCTCTTTGCCCAGTCTATGATCTTCCGACGCCTGTCTGGGCCATTCTCATCATACTTTGGATTATCAACATTGTCATCGTCTCCAAGCGGCATCAGGGTTGTTTTTGCTGAAGTGACTTTTATCTTCACCCCCGCCTTTATCACTGCATAGCCGATTCCGAAGTCACTCCAGTAAAAACTATTCACATCGGAAACGGTCTTGCTTCCCGGAGCGATATTGACTTTCGCGGAACGAGCGACCCCGGGCTTCGCTGCCGATTTCTGGAGTCTGCCCGGTGCGCCAAGCTCCGGTTCTTCCGTCCCCACCCTTACTCCCACCATCACGGAGTCCCCATCTATGCTGTCGGCCGTTATCAGTCTGAACGGCTGTGAGACACCGGAGAAGTACGACGAGACTCTGCCATCCGATAACAATACTGCTGCATAGTCCTCTCCGGTCGAAATACCAATCTCGA